>DASZRP010000329.1:0-44061 GCA_035548895.1 Puia sp.
GAGAAATTCGTGTTCACCCGTTTCGAACCTTCGGGCATGGTAGAGCATCCGAATATCAAGAGCGCTACTTCCATCGTGGATTTCATCTTCCGCTCGCTGGCTTATGAATACCTGGGCCGCGCCGACCTCGTGCATGTTCCCGATAAACCTGAGATCGGTAATACCGGGGAGGAAGAATGGGATCTGCCCAAGGCTACCGAGTCTGAGAAGAAAGCCGAGATGAGTGAATTCCGCGTGGCACCTAAAGCGGCGACTGCAGCGAAGGCCGTGGCCCGCGCCGTGAAAGTGGAAGCCGGTCTGGATGCCGTTAACGCGGCGGCCAAGAGCATGCAGAGCGATGCGCCGGCCTGCAATACCTGCGGGCATATCACCATTCGTTCCGGCACCTGCTATAAATGCCTGAACTGCGGCAACAGCATGGGCTGCAGTTGATAAAAATAATTTTGGACGGTTTACTTAACCACGGTCCCTGCATGTCCATGCGGGGATCTTCATTTTGGGGAATATGGTCATTCCATGAATGCGAAAGAAAAAGATATTACGTTCAGATTCATAATGAAAGCCGTTAACAAATCAATTTTTAAAATATGGCAGCAAAGAATCATTTCGCGATGCTATTCCTGCTCTTTCTCGCTGTGTCGTGCAATAGCATTAGTCGCCAAACTGCCAGCACGGATAGCGCAATAACAATCAGGCTTACAGATTCTGCAAAGGACAAAATGGTGGATACCATCGATAGTGCTATAGAATCAAATGCAAGCCCAAACGATACTACCCTTAGTGCCAGGTTTATCAGACAAGAGACAAAAGGCGACGGGAATGTTTATATAACGGTGCAGGCGAACGATAGTATTTTGACGCTTATCAATTTATTGCCTTTAAAGGATGATGAGATATCAAAATTGAAAAAAAGGGGAAACAATATCACACTAATATAATTTGTCCGACAAGACAGTTAAACTTTTGATAGCTGAATATGAACAGCGAAAGTAGTATGAAAAGCAGGACGATAGGTGGCGGTTATCGTCGCTGCTTTCGTTGTTGTTCAGGTCAGTAGTGTTAGGCCGTAGCAGGGGCATCGGATTTCGGCGCAAATTTCTGCAATAATGCAGGCAGTGACGCTGCGATAGCGCCCGAAACTGCCGAGCCGAGGCCAAGCTTGCTGGTCAGACTACCCACCAGTCCCCCGCCGATGGCGTTGACAATCGGATTGCCGGAAGTAATTTCACTTTCCAGTTTCCCCAATATACCGCCCAAGCCTCCGGAGTCTGGTTCGGTGGACGCTTGCCCCTGGGTGGACAAACTGTTTGCGATGTGGTTGGCTAATTCCTGGTGAACGGCATCGTGCTGGTCTGCCGGAATAGTGGCTGCTAATTGCGGATTCTCGGCAAAATGGTCCTGAACCGCTTTTAAGATTTCGTCAAACATAGTTAAGGCATTTTATAAACTAAATGTAACGGAATTTTTTCACTCTGCAGATGAAGAAATAAATACCTTTTTCCGGGTGAGTCGGTATTTACTCTTCGTCACTTGCTTTTGATTCAGCAGGCAAACCGTCGTTGATCGGATTTGTGTCTCTCAGGATCAGACTGACGATACGACGATGTTCTGCCAGTATGAGTGCAGCAAGGATGATTTTGACGACTGATATAACAATGTAAGGCGTCTCGGCATTGTAACCATTATAGCGAAGCATTCTCTGCTGAAAATAGGTAAAAAGCCTTCGGCAAAAGTTTGGAATTTCGTCTGTCAATAGTAAGCCGCCGATAATAATTATAGCAATTTGGACAACAGTAGATCGATGAATATTTAATGGAATGGTCGTTGTATCGAAGCCGTCAGTTAATTTAAGCTTATTGATGATCCAATTCGATCTGAAAATACACCAGTAACTGACAGAAAGTTCGAGAGCCAGGATCATGGAAGATGATAGCATTGTCCAAAGTGCTTCTGTCGTTTGGCCGGTTTTAAAGAACAGTATAACCGAGAGTAATTCAGGTATTGATATAAAAATATCTCTTAAGAAATAGAGACCGAATAACTTTAAAATAATAGAGAAAAGTGTACGTAAGGTCATATGCAGGGTTTACCACTCAACTTACAATATATATTTTGCTAAAAATCGCCCAACACTGTTTTCCAGGTTAAAAAATCCTGATAATCTTTTGCAGATTTGAAAAAGGTTTGTTTACTTTGTATTTCAAAGTACTTTTATATATGAGTAACCCAGCGGAGTCTCTTGAAGCCTTACAGGATATAAAGCGCATGATGGAGCGCAGCAGCCGTTTTATCAGCCTGAGCGGGTGGAGCGGAGTCGCTGCCGGTGTTTGTGCATTGGCCGGGGCTGACCTGGCTTATCAGCGGATTGCAAATTATTACGCGGAACAGTACGGGAAAATGGTTGGCGCGATCGATGACCTGAAACGGGATCTGATTTTAATTGCCGCAGGAACTTTCGCGGCGGCCTTTATTTTGTCTGCTTTATTTACGGTAATCAAAAGCAGTCGGGAAGGGGTGGCGATCTGGGGCACGGCAGCAAGAAGACTGATGTGGAATACTATGTTACCGATGATTGCCGGTGGTTTTTTGATCTGGCGCCTCGTGGAAACAGATGGATACGGACTGGTCGCCCCCAGCTGCCTGATATTTTACGGCCTGGCCCTGGTGAACGGCAGCAAGTACACGATGGGTGAGATCCGCTGGCTTGGCTACTGCGAGATCGCCCTCGGCGTTATTAATTTATGGAATGAACGCGGGGGCATTTTCTTCTGGGCTATCGGCTTCGGCGTACTGCATATCATTTATGGTTTTGCCATGTGGTGGAAATATGATCGCGTGAATAGCGGAAATGACAACGTGGAAGGAGCTAAAGCAGCGTAGACCATGAAGAATCCAATCGAGCAATTGAATAAAGTGTTTGACAGCCGCATCCGGCTGGGCATTATGAGCGTGCTGATTATGAATAACCGGACGAATTTCAACGAACTCAAGGAACTAATCCAGGTAACAGATGGAAATCTCGCCAGCCACCTGAAAACCCTGGAAGAAGCCAAATATATTCAGGTGGAGAAAGGATTTGTCGGCCGGAAAACAAATACAACCTATGCCATTACAGGCGCCGGGAAAAAAGCATTTAAATCGCACCTGGACGCCCTGGAAAAAATGATCCGCTCTGTGGAGTGAATTTTTTTTGCCCTTATACTTTGAAATTCAAAGTACTTTTAAATTGATGAATATGACAAACATCAGGCTTGCAGCAAGAATATGTTTTCTCTCTTCCATCGCCCTGGATGCCGGATTGCTGATCTGCATGCTGATCATGAATCCCCTGGGCTGGTATTTTTTTATTCCGGCATTTATCGCCCTGTTGATTGGCAGCCTGCCGGTAGCGGTCGCCCTCTCCATTTTCCTGCCGGCTATTAAAAGAATGGCTGATGGATATAACAATAAGATTTATCTGACCATCCTGCTCTGCGGCGTCTGTGCACTGACCTATGGATTGATTGCCTTTTTCATAGTGGTTTCCGCGACAGCATTGTCCGGCCATTGGTCTCCCGAAGGGATAAGGGTTGGGCTCGGCACATTCGCCTTTCTTTTTTGCGCTTCATCAATTGCCCTCTTCCTCTCAAAAAATCAACTGGCTGATTATTTCGGATACAGTAATAACGCTCTCGTAAACTATAAACAAACAAATATGGAAACGTCCAGCAATGCCGGATCAATCGCTTCGTCGACCAACCGGTCCAACAAAATCCTGATCAAGGGCGCCATTACCGCTGCCCTGATCGGACTCATGATGATACCGACCATTTTCATCAGCGATCTGGTCCGGGAAAGACAGGACCGTAATGCTACCGTCGTAAAGGAAGTAGCCAGCCGTTGGGCTCAGGCGCAAACGCTCTCCGGCCCCTACATTTACCTGCCTTACAAAACCTATTCGACGGATGCCTCCGGGAAGCCGGTCGTTCTTTCCGAACACCTATTCATCATTCCGGAAAACAAGGAGGTCACCGGGAAGATCGGCCACGAAACCCGTAAGCGGTCTATTTACAAAGTGCTCCTTTATCGTGCTGCGCTCAGCGACCAGGGAAATTTCGCATTCACCCTGCCGAAAGAAGTGAATGCCGGTCAGGTGCAATGGGCGGATGCGCGTATCTGTTTCGGCATCTCCGATTTCAAAGGCATAGAAGAGAAGATCACTGTTCATTTCAATGGCCAGGACCTGGAGCTCTCTCCGGGATTGCCCGATGGAAATGGTGATGCAAAAGGACTGTCTGCCCCCATCACGCTTACTGCCGGCGACCTCGGCAAGCCACTGAACTATGCAATGAACGTTAAGATCAAAGGAAGCGAAATGCTGCACTTTGTTCCGCTCAGTGGCAACGGGCATTATGCGCTAAGCTCAGACTGGCCCAATCCCAGTTTTGATGGCAACAACCTGCCTTCGGAAAGAACGGTGACTAAAACGGGATTCACCGCTTCCTGGAATTTCAATAAAGCCAATCTGCCTTTTGGCATTGTGTTCAACGATTTCAAATTCGATCCGGCAACGCTTGCCTTTGGAGTTACCATGGTTGAACCGGCCGATCAATATGCAAAAACCGACCGTTCCATTAAATATGCGATCCTGATCATCGGGTTGACCTTTTCCCTGTTTTTCATCATCGAGCTGATGCAGCGAAAGCCCATTCATCCGGTACAGTACGTCCTGATTGGCCTGGCTCTGGTGATCTTCTACAGCTTATTGTTAGCCATCAGCGAATTTCTTGACTTCGATTACGCCTACGGGATTGCGTCCGCCGCAACGATCCTGTTGATCTGTTTTTATGCCAGGGCGCATTTCAGGAGTTGGAGATCGGCGGGCATTTTCTCCGGCGTTCTGACCCTGCTCTATGGATTCATTTTTGTCCTCATCCGCCTGGAAGACACGGCATTGCTGGTGGGCAGCATTGGTCTCTTCATCATTCTCGCACTCACCATGTACGGCAGCAAAAAAGTGAACTGGTACGGGACTCCCGATAGTCCGGAATTACAATAACAACAATCATCATGAAATCGGAAATCGCCATTCGAATATCCATTCGCCGCTGGGTGACCTTCTTCATCGTCGCCCTGGTGTTGAGCGGTTTGACGGCTTTTGCCCTTGAAACGGAACTGGCCTGGCTGGTCCGTTTGTTCAGCGGAAAGCAGAACGGTATGTCTTTGTGGATTAACAAAGTGTACCAGGCTTTGAAAGAGACCAACCGCCGGTACCCGTTTCTGGCTTATGGATACGATTGGCTGGCTTTCGCGCACCTGACCATCGCTGTTGCCTTTTACGGCGTTTTAGACGATCCTTTGAAAAATAAATGGATCATAACGTTTGGCCGCATTGCCTGCATTATGATATTCCCCCTGGCTTTTATCGCGGGATATGCCCGGGGGATTCCATTTATCTGGCAGCTCATCGATTGCAGCTTCGGCGTGATCGGACTGATTCCCCTAACTATTGTCGATCATAAAATCAAAGAGCTTGAAAATATTTGCGCTATCCGCGGTTCAGCCTGAATATCAATCGTCATCCTTCTGGAACGTAAAGCAAATATGCGGCAGGATTATTCCTTTTTTCAGTATATGATCAGAAGTTCGGTAAAATAAATCCTGTTTTTCCTAAAAAAGGTCTTTTAAGCGGGGCGGCGCTTGGACTGTATTCGAAATTTATCCGGGTTTTATTCGAGGTTTATTCGGAATGTATTCGGAATCGTCCGAAGCCATCCCGAAGAAACTCCGAATACATCCCGAACACAACCCGGAAAAAACCCCCTTTCAGCCCTTGTCCGGAGGCTATCCACATTTCCTCTCCGGGAAATATTTTACCGAACTTCTGATCGTCTACTGATTTTTCCCGGGCGGCCACCCGATATTTGCTTTTGAAGGCGGTCAGACCAGGGCGCATAACAATCTGGGAGACTATCACACCGGCAAAAACTGCAAATGCCGGCATCATAAAGACTTTAGGCTTCCCTCTTTTCCCAAAACCGGAATCTTTCCCTTGTTCTGGCAGGAAAATTGAAACACCTATGGCAATTTCAGGACCCTTATCCCGTTAATCTTAAACCTAAATGAAGACCATGAAAAAGATTCTCGCCGTCGCTCTCTTGCTCAGCTTATTGTATTCCTGCGCCCGTTCCGTGACACCCTACGAAGCGGCTTCACACCATTACAACCATTGCCGGGATATGAGATAACCTCCCTGGCTTCCTTTTTTCTATCAAATCAACCATCGCGCTTCTTTAGTACCTTGCGGACTCATTTTCCGCAGTAAAGCAGCGCTTCGGTTGATTTTTTATTTGGTCCTGACGGAGCATTGTCGAACCGGAAGCTATTTTCCACCATTCGTAATTCACCGGCATGATCATCCACTTCGGCTACGATAAGAAACAGGTGCTGCGCGCCCTTCGCTATCATTTCATCTCCAGGCCCGAGATCAAGATCCTGCTCATTGTACTGAACGTATTTGCCATTCTCAGTGCCCTGCTGTTTTATCTGCATAAAATACAACCTATTTCCTTCCTCAGCTTTTCCCTTCTCTGGTTCGTCCTCCTGATCATCATCTGGTGGCTCCTGCCACTCAGCGTATATAAAAAATCGCAAACCTTCCGCGACGAGTTCAGCATGGATATCAATGAACAGCATGTCGTACTCCAAACCGAACGGGGTTCCCATACCTGGCAATGGCCCGAGTTCAGCACCTACCTCGAAAGCCCTTATTTTTTTCATCTCTATTTCAGCAGCCGCGCCTTTTTCCTGGTTCCCAAAGACGCCTTCAAAGACCTCAGCCTGCTGCAGGAAGCGCGCCAACTCCTGAAGTCAAAGCTCAAACGCTGATCAATAACAAAAAGACTGTCAGAAATACAGTTATTTTTCGTACTTTTTGAACGTTGAAAAGCCGGTTAACCCCGGGCACGACAACGGCTGCTGGTATGAAAAAATTTTCCCTCAAAAAAGGCCTGATCGTTCTGCTTGTCCTGGCGGCAGGCATCGCTGTTTATTTTATCGTCCGGCCGTCGAACCGGGTGGATTTCAACGCCGACGTTAAACCGATACTGAATAAGAAATGCATCAGCTGCCATGGCGGCGTACGCCAGAAGGCAAATTATAGCCTCCTCTTCCGCAGCGATGCGCTCCTGCCCGCCAAGTCGGGCAAGTATCCCATTGTTCCCGGCAACCCGGACCATAGCGAGATCATCCGACGCATCATTTCCACCGATCCGGAAGAAAGGATGCCTTATCGCAGCGAACCGCTGACCAGCCAGGAGATCGATATCCTTCGCCGTTGGATCAAGGAAGGAGCACCCTGGGGCGATCACTGGGCCTATGTTCCCGTAAAACAACAAAACATTCCTTCAGCCAACGATAAAGGCTGGGTGCGAAATGATATCGACCGGTTCATCCTTGATAAACTCGGTCAAATAAAATTGCAGCACAGTCCCGAAGCCGACAGCCGCGTGCTGCTCAGGCGCGTGAGCCTCGATGCGATCGGGCTGCCCGCACCGAAAAACCTGGCGGAAGCTTATCTGAAGAACCCGACCGATCGGGCTTATGAAACCCTGGTAGACTCGTTGCTGGCCAATAAGCATTTTGGTGAACGCTGGGCGTCCATGTGGCTCGACCTCGCCCGATATGCCGACAGCAAAGGATATGAAAAAGACGAACACCGCGATATCTGGCGCTACCGCGACTGGCTGATCCGCGCGTTCAACGGCGACAAGCCCTATGATCAGTTTCTCACAGAACAGTTGGCGGGCGATCTTATGCCCAATCCCACGGAGCAGCAACTGATCGCAACAGCCTTCCATCGCAACACGATGACCAACGACGAGGGGGGAACCGACAACGAAGAGTTCCGCACGGCCGCCGTGATAGACCGGGTAAACACGACCTGGCAGGCCCTGATGGGTACTACCTTCGGCTGCGTGCAGTGTCACAGTCATCCTTATGACCCGTTCCGCCATGACGAGTATTACAAGTTCATGGCCTTCTTCAACAATACGCGCGATGAAGATACTTTCGGCGATTATCCCGAACTGCGGAGTTATGGCGATTCGGCAAAAGAGAAGATGAAAGAATTAGTAGAATGGGTCAGCCGGCAGGCCGGGGAACAAAGGGCAAAAGAGATAAAAACTTTTCTACTCACCTGGGAGCCCTCCATCAATTCGCAAAATGCCGATCAGCTCGTCAACAGCGCCATTGAAGATACCAAGTGGCTGGTGCTGAGAAATCATGCCGTGGCCAGGCTCACCAAAGTAGATCTCGATAAAAAGGATCAGCTTATTTTCCGTTACAATAGCTATGTTCCCCACGCTGACTGTGAAATACATCTCGACAAACCCGACGGTCCGCTGGCTTTCCGTTTCGATCCACCGAAAAAAGGAGGGGGCTGGACGATCGGCAGTGTCGATTTTCCGGCGCTGAGCGGCGTGCACGATATCTGGTTCGTTTACTCGAGCCCTTTGCTGAAGAAACCGGAAGACAGTGGCCTGATGTTCGACTGGCTCTATTTCACGCAGCAGTTTCCGGGCAAAGGGGCGCCAGGTTATGAATCCATGCAGCACCTCTTCTGGCAGCTTGACACCATGCAGACCAGCACCACGCCGGTGATGATGGAAAACCCGGAAGACATGCACCGCAATACTTATGTCTTTGAACGGGGTAACTGGCTGGTGAAAGGAGCACAGGTACAACCTGACGTGCCGCATTCACTCAATCCCTTTCCCAGGAATATGCCGAAGAACCGTCTCGGCCTGGCAGCCTGGATCGTATCGAAAGACAACCCACTAACGGCAAGGACTATCGTCAATCGCTTCTGGGAGCAGATCTTCGGTACCGGCCTCGCGGAAACATTAGAAGATCTCGGTACCCAGGGTATTCCGCCCACGCACCCCGAGCTGCTCGACTACCTGAGCTGGAAGCTGATGAACGATGACGGCTGGAGCCTGAAGAAATTGCTGAAAGAGATCCTGATGTCGGCAACCTACCGCCAGGATTCGCGCGTTACCAAAGAGGGTGAAGAAAAAGATCCATTTAATAAATATTACGGGCGCGGGCCGCGCGTCCGCCTTACCGGGGAACAGATCCGCGACGAGACGCTTGCCGTGACCGGACTGCTCAGTGAAAAGATGTATGGGCCCAGCGTTTTTCCTTATCAACCCAAGGGCATCTGGCTCACGCCCTGGGGTACTTCCGTTTGGAAGAAAAGCGAGGGAGAAGATCAATACCGTCGCGCGGTATACACTTACTGGAAAAGGAGCAGTCCTTATCCCAGCATGATGAGCTTCGATGGCGCCGACCGGGAAGTCTGCACTGCCCGTCGTATCCGCACCAATACGCCACTGCAGGCCCTCGTTACTTTAAACGACTCCGCATTCCTCGAAGCGGCAAAACATTTTGCGGTGGAATTGCAAACACAGAATCCGGGTCACGCTGACCTGCAGATCAAACAGGCATTTGCCCGTGCGATCGGCCACGATATCGATGAACAGAGCTTTGAGATATTGCAGTCACTGTATAAAAAGGCCCTTGTGAAATTTAAGCAGCACCCGGAAAAATCGAAGGAGATGAACGGGACCAATACGGTTGAACCGGAGCTGTCGGCCCTGGTGGTGGTCACCAATGCAATCCTCAATCTCGATGAATACGTAACAAAAAGTTAGCGGCATGAAGGACGAATATTCGATTTACAAAAAAGCACAGGAAGAAGCCCTGCGTTACCAGACGCGCCGGCATTTTCTGCGCGAAGCATCCTTTGGTTTCGGTGGACTGGCCCTGGCTTACCTGATGGGCGGCTGCAAGTCGTTCGGCTCGGGGAATTCAACAAGCCTTTACGATCCTGTCAATCCCCTCGCGCCGCGAATGCCGATGTTCCCGGGTAAGGCAAAGTCGGTCATCTACCTTCACATGGCCGGCGCGCCTTCGCAGCTCGAACTGTTCGACTATAAACCCGAGCTGATGAAAATGGACGGACAGGACTGCCCCCAGTCCCTGCTCGAAGGAAAACGATTCGCTTTCATTCGCGGCGTGCCGAAAATGATGGGACCGCAGGCCACGTTCAAACAAAGAGGAGAGAGCGGCGCCTGGATCAGCGACCATCTTCCGCATCTGGCGACGATCGCCGACGAGATCGCTTTTGTCAAGGCCGTTACCACCGATCAGTTCAATCATGCGCCGGCACAGCTGCTGGTTCATACCGGAGGCCCGCGTTTAGGCAGGCCCAGTCTCGGTTCATGGGTAACCTATGGGCTTGGGACCGAAAATCAGGACCTACCCGGATTCGTCGTGCTTACTTCCGGAGGGAAAAATCCGGATGCCGGTAAAAGTGTATGGGGCAGCGGGTTTTTGCCCAGCGTTTACCAGGGCGTGCAGTGCCGGAGTGTTGGCGATCCGGTGTTGTTCCTGAGCGATCCGGATGGCATGGACCGCGATCTGCGCAAAGCATCCATCGATGCCATCAACGAAGTGAACCGTCAGCAATACAAGACCTTCCAGGATCCCGAGACGCTCTCGCGCATTTCGCAATATGAAATGGCTTACAAGATGCAGATCTCGGTGCCGGAAGTGATGGATATCCGCGATGAACCGGCCTATATTCATGAAATGTATGGCACGAAACCGGGAGAAGCCTGCTTTGCCAACAATGTTTTGCTCGCGCGGAAACTGGTGGAAAAGGGCGTGCGCTTCGTGCAATTGTTCGACTGGGGCTGGGATGCGCATGGCAGCGATGAGAACCTCTCGATCGATATCGGCCTGGTGAATAAATGTCGCCAGATCGATAAGCCCGTCACTGCGCTCATACTCGATTTGAAACAGCGGGGTCTGTTAGACGATGTGCTGGTGGTTTGGGGCGGCGAGTTCGGCAGAACGCCGATGCAGGAAAACCGCGATGGAAAGAAAATGCCTTATAAAGGAAGGGATCATCATACCGATGCTTTCACGATCTGGATGGCGGGCGGCGGCATAAAAGGCGGGGTGAGCTATGGAGAGACCGACGAGATCGGCTATAGCGCCATCAGCGGGAAGACGACTGCCTTCGATATCCAGGCGACCATCCTGAACCAGTTGGGTTTTGATCATGAGAAATTCACCTACGATTTCCAGGGAAGACCTTTCCGGCTAACAGACGTCAGCGGGCGCGTGATCACGGAGATCATTTCCTAAACTCGATACATGAACAGACGATCTTTTTTAGAAAGAACCGGCGCCCTGAGCGCCGGCGGCTTAATATCCACAATGACCAGACCCGACAACCCAATGACCATTCCCGCCGACACCAGGCTGATCATCCTCGCTACCAGTTGGGGATTTGCCGGCAGCATCGATCAGTTTTGCGAAGCAGCAAAAAAAGAAGGATACGACGGCATCGAAGTATGGTGGCCAGACAATGCTGCAGATGAACAGGCCTTATTTACCGCCTTGAAAAAACATCAGCTGGAAGTCGGCTTTCTCGTTGCCGGTTCGGAAAAAGACCCGGTTGCCCATCTCGCTACCTTCACCAAGAATCTGCAGGCTGCGGTAAGCAATACCACGCAGCGGCCGGTCTATATCAATTGCCATTCGGGCAGGGATTATTTTTCGATGGAAGACGGCTTTCGCTTTATCGATGCGACCACCAAAGCGCATCAGCAAACGGGTATTCCCGTTTACCATGAAACACACCGGAGCCGACTGATGTATTCCGCGCCGATAGCGCACCAGTATTTGCTGAAGCGCACCGACCTGATGCTGAATGCCGACCTCTCGCACTGGTGCAATGTGCATGAAACGTTGCTGGAAGATCAGGAAGAGACCCTGCAATTAGTCGTTCAGCGCAGCGGACATATTCATGCGCGCATCGGTCATCCCGAAGGACCGCAGGTGAACGATCCGCGAGCGCCGGAATGGAGCCAGGCGCTTGAACGGCATCTCTCCTGGTGGGATGAGATCATAAAGAATAAAGTGAAAAGAAAAGAAGGGCCGGTGACCATACTCACCGAATTTGGTCCGACCCATTACATGCCCGCGCTGCCCTACACGGTTCAGCCCGTAGCCAACCAGTGGGAGATCAATGTGTATATGATGAACCTTTTAAGGAAGCGATATACAAACCCTGAACACGCATGATATCCGGAATAGAGGAATTGCTCGGACATCTTCATCCGCTGCTCGTTCACCTGCCCCTGGGAATTTTATTGGTAGCTATTGTATTTTACTGGCTGTCGCGGAAAGAAAAATACCGCACGCTGCGCGATGCTGTGCCCCTGCTGTTCCTGCTGGGCGCTGTTACGGCCATCTTTTCCTGCGTTACGGGTTACCTGCTTGCGGAAGCGGAAGCCTATGAAAAAAATTTAAGGAACTGGCATCAATGGATGGGCATCAGCACGGCGCTGATTTCAATTGCCCTCTACTATGCCTTCAGGGTAAATGCAGCGGCATTGCAGATCAACCTGCTCTCGCTGCTCCTGCTGGTTCTTCTTTTCATTACCGGTCATCTTGGTGGCTCGCTGACGCATGGCGCCGATTATCTGTCCAAGCCCATGGCGGAGATCATGGGGCACAAGGAAAAGGTAAAACCGGTGTTCAGCAAACCAATGCCTGCCATTGCGGAAGCAGTCGTATACCGGGACCTGGTTCATCCCATCCTTGAAGCGCGCTGTGTGAGCTGTCACGGAGAACAGAAACAAAAAGGCGAATTGCGATTAGATGACCCGGAAGGTTTAATGAAGGGAGGAAAAACGGGAAAGGCCATTGTGCCGGGCAAGCCGGATCTGGGCGAACTGATAAAACGGATCACGCTATCACAAGAAAATAAAGACCACATGCCGCCGAAGAATAAAGCGCAGCTTACCGATAATGAAATTATCCTGCTGAAATGGTGGATCGCCGACAGTGCCGACTTCGACCAGAAAGTAAAATCAATGCCGCAGGCGGCATCGGTCAGGTCCGCACTCCTTGCCCTGCAGGAAGGCGTGGACACCCAGGCCATTAAAATTTCGGATGTACCCGACGCATCGGTCAGCGCAGCATCGGAAAACTTATTGAACGCGCTGCGCAGCCACGGCGTGGTGGTGCTTCCGGTAGCGCGCAACAGCAACTACCTTTCGGTAAGCTTTGTGACTGCCACGCTGAACGACAGCCTGCTGGGCGTACTTTTCAAAATATCCGATCAGTTGGTCTGGTTGAATCTGGGAGGAACCGCATTGACGGATCAGCAACTGGAGAAGGTTGGGCGACTCACCCGGCTTACGCGGCTTTACCTGAACGATACGAAGATCACCGACAGCGGCCTGCACTACCTTCAGTCACTCCAGCAATTGCAATACCTCAACCTGGTGCATACGCAAACCAGCGCCAAGGGTCTTGCGCAACTGCACGGGCTGAAATGGCTGAAACAGGTATTTGCGTATCAGACGAACCTGCACGCGGCCGATTGGGAGTCGCTCCGTAAGTCGCTCCCGGGCGTTAAAATCGATACGGGCGGATACCTGGTGCCCACCCTGGCGGGGGATACCACGATTTATAAGGGACCGAAGAAGTGAAAAATCAGTAAAAACTACTTCGAATTTCTAAACTCTTGGTACATCTTTCTGACTTCATCGATACTCATATCTGTAATTGGCCTTTCTTTTCTTGAATTGTTCTCTAAATGTTTACCTAAATTTTCCGTAACCCATTTTGGTAAAACATCAACCAGTTGTAAAATTCGATCTTGACTCGTCTCAATCAGTAATTGAGTTTTTTCCGAATTGTCGAACAATTGTAATTTATCAGCTCTTTTAAAGTAGTGACTCAGTAATTTCAGACTGGTTATATATCGTTCTTCGACAATTTCCGGACTCACAAAGTGATCTCCCATCAACGTCCTTTCCCTGATGCGATGATTGAGCATTTTCACATTGTCGGTTGACATAAATAGAATATGAATTTTATATCCGGTTTTTTGTACTTCGAGCAGGAATTTCCATGTGTCTATATCGGCCAAATTAGTCTCAATAGCGAAAGAGTTTCTTTGTTTTCTCTCTTCCTCCATCAATCGAATAGCTTCGCGGTTGCTATATTCCTGTGTATTAACATTAGAAAGACCTGCATTTCGAACCTCCTTAGCGATTTCATCGGAGTTAATAATTGGAGTATTTGCAGGTACAAGGTCGTAAGATGAGGTTGTTTTGCCTATGCCGTTAGGGCCTGCAATGACATATAAAACAGGCATGGTTTAAGCTCGCTTATTTACTTCTATCGTGCTGCCGTCTGGATATTCGGCAAAAACCTGGTCTCCTTTGCTAAAATATATCGGCAATCCCTTTGAGAAAGCTTTTTCTTTGGCTCGCCGCAAAATAGATGCTGCAGCCTGCTCCAGTTCTTCTTTTGTCATTTCAAAACTGGATTTCTTGGCGCCTCCAAAGCGTAAATATATTTGAATAGGCTGCTGTTTCATAACCTTAATTCCTTCTAAAGTTACAAAAATTCAAGGCTTTAGTGATATTTTTCAGAAAGCAAATATGCGCTAAAAATTTACAAATCAAACTATTCGGTTGCCAAAGATTTTCTCGGTTCCGCAACAGCCGCATTCCTTTTCAGATCGATAAACTTCGCCACAGGCCCTACCAGGAACAGCGCATAAAAAGGTGCATAGATAAAATGGTTCAGCCTTAGCACAAATTCAACAAGGGCAACCAGGATGACGACGATGATCCTTCCTTTTCGTGTCGAGACGGAAGTAGGCGGATCGGTGATCATGAAGAATATGAATAGCTGATACATAGGACCGGTGAGCGGGGCCAGTTCGGAAAGAAAAGCATCCCCGGTGATCAGGCAACGCAGCCAGGCCAGGATGACGAAGCTGATCACGTAGGTAACGGTAACATGCAGCCGCTTTGCACGATTTACGATAAGAATGCCTAACAACCAGATAACCGACATCGCGGCCAGGTTGCTTCCCCATTGCATGCTCAGACCGGCCACATACAAAGTGTTCAGAAAAAGCATCCAGGAAACGCCGAAGTTGGAGGGGTTCCATAAATGCCTGCCTTTATAGCGCAATACATATTTCGACATAATGGAGAGAACCGCTGTAATTACATAGGGCCAAACCATATTGGATCGTATCAATATGCCTACGCTGATCCCGGTTATATAAGCGCTGGCCAGATTTTTCCAAGTACCCAGCACGAGTCTGGCCAACAGGATTTCGGTGACCACGGCGGCAGCAATCGCCGCAATCAGGTTCACATAGCTGTCGAGAATGCCAAAGCTGATCTGCCCGGCTAACAGGATTAGGGTGATGAACGCAGGAGGTATGTATTGAAAATTATTTTTCAGCCAATGGGAAAACGGATTGGTCCGGGGGGCGATCCCGGTTTGAACTTCCTGTTGCATTAATGGTTGGGTTTGTTTTCGGTAATAAGGTGCAGGGTGTCGATGCCGGGATTTTTTATTTCATCCTTATGCCCCGAAGGCCAGTAAATAGTGACCTGGTCAATCCTGGCGTCTTTGCCAAGTCCGAAATGCAGGCGGTGCTGGTTCTGCGACGAAAAGCCCATGCCGCCGGTAACGACCTGCACCTGCTTTTTGCCGTCCCAGGCTATCTCCACAATGGCGCCGACGGCATCGGCGTTCGTGATCGTGCCATGCAGGTCGAAATCGATCCAATGGTTGTTGTTTTCCGATTCATTTTTGTACACCAGGGGAATATTGCACTGGTTTGCCACGATCACATCCAGTACGCCGCGGTTCCACAGGTCAGCCATCGCCACAGAACGGCCGTCGTAAGTAGCCGGAGGACAAACCTCGCCGGAAGCATCTTTAAATAAGCCGTCGCTGCTGTTTATCCAGATCTTGTCTTCCTGGTAGCCTGACTGGCTTTTGCCTTTCATGTCGGGCCAGTTGTTAGCATCGCCGATGATATTGCTGTTGCCCCCGGTCACTTTTGAATATTCATACCAGTAGGAGGTGTTCTTTTGCGCAGAGATAAAACCATTGGCCACATAGAGGTCCATGAACCCGTCGTTGTTCAGGTCGCCGAACTGAGCGCCATAACTCCAGCCCGCATTTTCAATACCCGAGAGCTGGGCCAGGTTCACGTAAGAAAGATCATGTGTTGAGGAAGCCTTGGGCTGCCAGTAATTATTGCCCTGGATCAGAATGCCTTTTTCGGTGATATTGGTGGTGTAAATGCCCAGGAGGCCTTCATTGTTGATATCGCCGAAGGAAGCATTCATGCCGCTTTTGGGAATATGACTTACGCCGGCCTGACCGCCTTTTTCTTCGAATCTTTTTCCACCTCGGTTGATATACAGTTCATCCACGTTGTAATCGTTGGCTACAAATAACTCCGGATATCCATCACCGTTAAGATCAGCGGCTGCCGCAGCTAAGGTCCATTTGGTGGAGGTGAGCCCATAGGCTTCCGTGACATCCTTGAATTTGCCGCCGCCCAGATTCTTCAGCAGGTATTTTCTTCCGCCGTTGTTAGCATAACGGAAACTTTCGGGCATCATCTTCGTCGTATTCAGGCTGTCCAGATGAAGGGAGTCATTATAATATCCGCCCAGGAAGAGGTCAAGCAGCCCATCATTATCGAAATCGAACCAGATGGCCGAATTCGCATTTACCCAGGCGGGCAGGCCGCTGCCTTCGGTGACGTTCTCGAATTTTTTTCCGCCGATATTCTTAAACAGTTCCGGCTTTCCCCATTTGTATAGAAAGAGATCCTGGAATCCGTCGTTATCAAAATCGCCCCAGATGGCGCCCATGGAGGCGCCCGTGCCCTTCTGATTTACATTGCCAACGCCCATGGCAACGGCAACATCCTCGAATTTTCCATTGTGCAGGTTATGATAAAGCGCGTTCAGGCTGCCCGTACCGCTGTTGGTGAAGTAAATATCATTCCATCCGTCGTTATCGAAATCACAGACCGAAACCGCTGCGCCCATGGAAGCGATCTGCATCCGGATATTATTGAGCTTGGGATCAATTTCAGGCGGCGTATGCCTGAAGTTGATACCGGCTTCCCGGTTCACCGGTTCAAGCCAAAACTCGTAATCTTTTTCCGCTAATGCTTTTTGCCCGCCGGCATTGCCATTCATGGAAAACATTCCCTTAGTTGAGGCAATAAGCGTTGCAGCCAGGAGGGCAACGAACAGGATAGTAGTGATGGTTTTGGCAAGCTTTCGGGGGGTATTCATTTTAGAAGAAAATGGTTAGAACCTTAATTGCCTGCAAAATTAGCAATAACCGGGCGACTTTGATATAGGGTGAGAATGTTACCTTTATTCCCTTATAAATTATTCTTCCGTTTATGCTTCGTAAAATCGCATCTGCTGCCTGTTTTGATGCCTGCCTGCTGATCATTTTTATGTTAATTATCGCAATATCAACAGGCTGTAAATCGAAAAACGCAGACAGCGACGATAAGGACCCGCGCTTTGCGGCGATCGGTTTCCTGCAGGAAAATAAATTTGACGAAGCCGAGGTTGCATTTAAGAAATCCGAAAAAATGCATCCTGAAAATATTCTCAATTACATCAATTTATCGATGCTTTATCTCAGCGGCAGGAATTACAGCGATGCCGAAAGCCAGGTCAATGCGGGACTGAAGATCCAGCCGGCGAACATCGATTTGAAATTGATTTTATCCGAATTGTATATCCAGGGAGGCAATAAGGAAAAAGCGGTGAAGGAGCTCGGCGAAGTGCTGGGCATCGACGCCAAGAATTTGCCTGCTTATTACAAGCTGGCCACGTTGTCGTCAATGGAAGAAAATTACCCTGCGCAAAGAGGCTATCTGCTGAAGATCCTCGATATCGACCCCTCCAATATTGTACCGAGGGTTCAGTTGGCGGAATCATTGGCCGGAGAAGGCAAGTCGGATTCAGCCCTGTTTTACATGCAGAGCGTAAAGAAGATAGCCCCTGAATTTAATGTAGTAACGGATACAATCTATAAGAAAGCTGTCTCCTTGTTAGCTGCCAACCAGGCTTCCAGGGCTATGGGTTATATCGCGCGGTTTCACCAGCTGATACAGGCCACCAACGCTTACGCGGCCGGGCTGGACAAAATACAGCAGCCGAAATTATTCCCGGGTTATTCGGAGTTCAACGACAGCAAATTCAGCCAGTCTTACGAGGGAAAGAGAAAAGTCACCCTGAACGATATTCGTTTTGTCGACGCGTCCCAAAGCCTGGGGCTGATCGTTCCCGGCAGTATGGATGCGACCCGTTCCACGATGGCGATGGCAGACGATGATGGGAAGGGCGTCATGTATGTTTACGCGAGCTTTTTGCCGAAGGGAGCTTCTGCTTCCAAACGCTACCTGTTCGCGCGCGATATGGAAAATTTCAAAGACATTGCTGCGTCGGCAGGTCTAAGCGAGGATGGCACGACAGACCTGAGCGCTGCCTTCGCGGATTACGATAATGATGGTTACCGCGACCTGATTGTTTCTACGAACAAAGGGATCAGGATATACAAGAATAATGGCGATGGCACTTTTTCCAAAGTGAAACAGAATGCCGGCCTGGAAAATGTTACCAATGGAAATAAGCTGCTGATCGCTGATTTTGACCAGGACGGGGACCTGGATATTTATGTCGCCTGCAGCGGCTCCAACAAATTCTTCAGGAACAATGGCGATGGCAGTTTTACCGAGAATGCCGCGGCGATGAATCTTTCTGCCAATGCATCGGGAACGATCGCGATGGACTTTGGCGACTGGGATACGGACGGCGATCTGGACATAGCCGCGTTATCGGCAGACGGTTCGGTGCTTTTGCTTAATAACGACCGGCATTCGAAATTCGAAAACTTCACCGACTCCCTACAATTGAACAAGCCGGCTTATAATGGCCGGGCTATTGCTTTCGGGGATTATAATAATGATGGCATGTCCGATCTCCTGGTAGCCGGAGGCCGTGATGGAAGTGTTTCTTTGCTTAGAAATACCGGCCATGGATTTGTGCCCGACCCGGCATCGCAGGAGCTGTCTAAATCGCTGAAGGGCGTAACGGTCGACGATGCCATCTTCATGGATTTCGATAACGATGGACATCAGGATATCCTGGTGGCAGGAACAAGCGAAGACAAATCGGTGAGCGGCGTGCAGTTATTCCACAACGACACGACAAAAGGCTTCAGCGATGTTTCCAACCTGCTGCCGCCAACTTTAACTCAGGGACATCATGTCGATATAGCAGATTTTAATCTCGATGGCGATGACGATATTTTTATTTCCGGTCCCACCGGTGTCTATCTGATCCGGAACGATGGCGGCAACCTCAATCACTACATGCAGGTGCAACTGACGGGACTTTCATACGCCAATAGTAAGAATAATCGTTTTGGTATCGGATCCCAGATAGAGCTCAAGGCGGGCGATCTCTATCAGATGAAAACGATCCGGCGGGCGTTGACAAACTTTGGAGTGGGTATGCGCGATTCGCTCGATGCGGTCCGTATCATCTGGCCAAACGGAGCGCCGCAACTGATCAACGATCCCTCGCGCCGGCAGAAATTGATTGAAGAAGAAAAACTGAAAGGGTCCTGTCCTTTCTTGTTTGCCTGGGACGGCAAGCAGTATGCTTTCGTGAAAGATATGATGTGGAGAAGCGTGCTCGGTATGCCATTGGCGATAAACGGGAGGGATACCACTTATGCTTTCTCAGATCCTTCCAAAGAATACCTGCTTATTCCCGGCGAAAAGCTACAGCCGAAAGACAACAAGTACACGATCAAGATAACGGAGGAACTCTGGGAAGCCGTCTATTTCGATAAAGCTGCCCTGATCGCGGTGGATCATCCCGATTCAGTGAATCTATATGCGGACGAACGATTCACGGCGCCGCCCTTTGCCGGAAAGAAACTATATGAAGTTGCCGACAAACACCTGCCGGTGTCGGCCGTGGATGACCAGGGCAATGATCAGCTGCAAAAAATTAAGGCTTACGATTTTGACTATGTCTGCAACTTCGCTATGGGCAAATTCCAGGGGCTTACCCAGGATCATGATCTGATCCTGGACCTGGGCGACAAAGCCGTCAGCGACAGTCTCTATCTCTTCCTGCGTGGATGGACCTTCCCCGGCGACGCCAGCATCAGCACTTCCATGGCGCAGGGAAATAAATACCGGCAGCATCCGCCATCGCTGCAGGTGATGAATAAGAAAGGAGCGTGGCAGACAGTGATTCCGAATATCGGCTTCCCGATGGGTAAGGACAAAATGGTGATCGTAAATCTTTCCGGTAAATTTCTTACTGCCAATAACCGGAAAGTGAGAATACATACCAATATGCAGGTGTACTGGGATGAAATATTCTTCTCCACCGGCAATGCGAAGGCTCCGGTGAATATGCACGACCTCACCATGACAAACGCAACGTTAGCCTTCCGGGGTTATTCGGCTTCTTATCGCAAGGGCGGTCCCTTCGGCCCGCATTGGTTCGATTATTACCAGACCAGCCAGGGCCAGAAATGGAGAGATCTAACTGGATACTACACACGCTACGGCGATGTCCTGCCTTTATTACAGGAAGCGGATGACCAGTACATTATTGCGACCGCCGGCGACGAAATGACGATCGATTTCGCGGCAGACAATCTGCCGGTCCTTCCCAAAGGATGGAAAAGAGATTTCCTGATCTATAGTGAAGGATGGGTAAAGGACGGCGACCTGAATACGGCTTATGGCCAAACAGTGGCGCCGCTGCCTTTCCATGATATGCCCCGCTATCCCTATCGCGGCAATGTGGCCTACCCATCGGACGCAAAACATAAGCTCTATCAGCAGCAGTACAATACGCGACTGGTGAACACGGATAATTTTAAAAATGCGCTGAAGCCGAAAGACGCTGCGGATCATGCTGCTGCTACGAAATAGCAACGTTAATATTTCAATCGAGCGTGAAGTGTGCAGCATTATAATACTGCTGCCGTATGCCGGTACATATTCCTGAATGAAGGATTCAATAGCCCGGCGGTATTGAAAGGTCTGATCCTTTCTCTGATCGTCTCGGTGAACCGGTCGATATCCGATGCAGAGATCGCCGGCTGCCGAACTAATTGCAGCAACTCCTGATAGGAAGTCTGCGCCATGGCTTGCACGTCCGGATCATTGGCTTCAAGGTAATGACCGACAGATAAATTCTGCAGGCGTTTTTGTTCATGCCTGATCAGAAAGCCGAAATAGAGCATGCACCAGGCGTTGAAAAGCGGGAAGCAGTGCATGGTCTGATAGCATCCGGCGACCATCAGATCGATCAGCTTCAGCTCTTCAAAAACAGCCTGCTCATAGGCATTGAGCCCTTGCGCCAATTGCTTCGGTTCACCCAGACCCTGAGAAAGCAGGTTCGCTATTCTTTCAATGCCCGTGAGCGAATACGCGATGCCTGTGCTGAACAGGGGGTCGACAAAGCCGACTGTATGCGGCAGCGCTACCCAGCCATCGCCATGAGCCCTTTCCAGTTTCCTTTGCAATCTTCCAGAGCGTAAAATCTTTCCGGGCTGCGGAGAAAACGACGCGTCTTTCAGCATCCGGTTCATGTCAGGATACTTCGCCATCATGGTCTGCCAGATCTCGTCGGTCGACATTCGATGCAAATGTTCATGCCATCCGTTCAGTGAAAAGCCCCAGCTCGTACGGTTATTGTTGAACCGGAGCACCCACACCCATCCTTCGTCCAGCAGATGATGCAGGGCCGATCGGTCGGGATGATAGGGATAATCATTCGAAGAAATGCCTCTTTGCCCAAGCAGATCCAACCATTCCGGCAAATCATCGAAATGAGAGAACACGGCAAAAGAATGGGTGAGAAAACTTTCCGCCGAAGAGCGGACGGAGAAGATTTTATCGGCTAATACACCTCCACCGGTGGCATCGATAAAAAATGCAGCCTGAATAGTCATAGGCTTATCGCCGCGCAGGCAATTGACCTTCCATTGATCTTTTTCACGAACAGCGGCGATAATGTCGGTGAGATCGAAATAAGTGATACCGCTTTCTTTTACCTTATCGACCAGAAAGGCATCGAAGTCTGCCCGGTACCAGTGGGTATCCGACTGAAGATCGTCGGAGCTGGCCGCTATAAAAAGCTCGTCGCGGTGATCGGCGTCGGTTGAAAATGCTTTGCCTGGATAATGCTTGTAGTAGGTGAATCCTCTTTTGAGACCGCAGACAATTTCAGGATGAGCCTGCTGCCAGCTCCCGTATCTTGAAAAATCATAGAGCCAGGGCAGATCATATTTGGAAGAAAGATTTCGTAACAGCATGTCGGCAACGGGAGTAGACGATTCGCCAATGGCAAAGCGGGGATGTGTTCCTTTCTCTAACAGACAAATCCTGTATCCCATATTGTGCAGGATAAGCGCAGTGAGTGAACCGCCGAAGCCCGAGCCGGCAATGAGGATGTCATATTGTTCAGGCATCAGCAGCAATTACATTTTACAGGTGGAAGGAGTTGTTGGTCCCTGTTCATTTTTTCCAAACGTTGTTTCCGGGCTTCGAAACAAAAGGCGCACTGAGAAAGAAACCCGATTTCCCAGGTATCGGCAAATACCTGTCCCTGATGAAGGGCAAGACTCTGCTCAACCGCAGCTTCCAGTGCATCCAGGGTAGGAGGCTCGTAATGACCTTCCCGTTGTAATACCTCCATGATGCCGTTCCCCGCGCGGGTTGGAATAATCGTGCATCGGGCTGCGCCCTGGTCAAAGGCAAACTCAACGGTCTTCACCGTCCAGCGAATATTTTCTTTCCTGCCCGTGAGATAGGGTGGATTGAGCAGTACAAAAGCCCGGATGTCGATATCGTTGCTGCGCAGGTAAGAAGCCGCTTTCTGAAAATCGTCCGGCGTCATTTGCTTATTGAGTTTCGGCAATGCATCAGGATGGATCGTTTCGAGTCCCATGGCGATCTCCAGCTTGCCGTTCAGTCTCCCGGCGAATTCATGACATGCTTTGCCGCAAAGCTTCGGATGATTTTCAACGATCACGCGGCGATAAGATTTCAGCCTTTCCGCTATGGCGGCGTGATCGGATAGGGGAACCGCTTTCGGGTCGAAAAAATTACTGGCATTGTAGAGCTTGACCGTATCGGCCTGGGGCAGGCGCGCTAATGCATAATCAAGTTGTTTCGGGATTGCACCGGGCGGCGTTGGGTAATCCAGTGTGTTTTTCCAGAGATCGCACATCAGGCACTGAAAAGCGCACTCTTTCCCGGTGAGGAAAATGGTATTTACAGATTGCAGGCTGCCATCCGGCGCCGGCTCCTCTTCATGTAAAAAATGATAGGGAATATTTTCGTTTAGCGCATGCTTGGGCGGACGCAGTTGTTCGACGGTCAGTCTGCTAAGCATACAAAGAATTGAAATAAGCGCGATAGCCCATTTCATCCTTCGGGAACATTTGCTTGAACATATTTTCAGGAATGGCTCCCTGTTGGAATCTGCGCTTTTCGAATATCGGCATGTCGAAACCCGTAACGGCTTTCACGCCCCGGCTTACGATCTCTCCCTTTAATGCATATAAAGCTTCTTCGCTCCAGTTGGTAAGCTGGATGAAGGGAATGCCTTCAGCTACTTCAATTACATTGGGCAGTGCGTAAGGACTGAAATCTTTAAAGCCAAACATTTTGGGCGGAGCATAAGAGCGCACATGGCCGCGGCTCTGACCACCAGAGTAAGTGAGTGAATGCTTGATCTTATCCACGCCCCAGCCTTCCTGGTATAGCATGGTGTTGTTCAGCACGCTGCGTATAGTGAGCTCGGTGTTTTCAGCTATAGGGTAATCCTTCAGGTTCTCGTCGCCTCCGTCGCCGTCGGCTAAATATTTCCAATCCGGATAAGTCTTGCGTATCTGCCGGCAAAGCGCCAGGGCCATGGTAGCCGATTCGAGATCGAGGGCTTTATAGTCTTCAATCACGCTGATGGCTTCGCGGTAGTCGATCGCGGATTGCGGAACATCCATCACTTCGAGGAATAAGGAAAGTCCGAGCTTATCCAGGAACTGGTATGCCTGTTCTGCGTCGGGTCCTTTGTTCACCGAAAGGGTAAAAGCCTTTAATCGTTGCGGCGAAAGGCCCATCTTCAGCATCAGATGATACAGTACTAAAAAGACAGAACCACTGTCGATGCCGCCGGAGAACAATACGCCGATGGGCTCCTGCTGCGGAATGGTCTGAAGCCATTTGCCGCATTCGCGCGCCAGGGTCTCGATATAGATCTTTCCGATCGCATCGAGGTCGGCGGGCAAGGTTTCCCGCTTTGGCGCGAAGAAACGGGTATATACGGGATTGGGATCGGGGCATCCGATCACCTGCAGCTTAACGACAAAATGCGCCGGCGCCATCCGGGTATAGGAAGGATGGAACTGGCTATGCAGCCCCTTTTCTTTCAGGAATTCGTAGATCTCGTCTATGCGTTCTGCAACGATCAGCAGCGGCCCGGCCGTCTGCTTGGCGAGAAAATAACGCATGGGCCTGCCTAAGGATCTGGCCATGAATACTTCCTGGCCAACCTTCTCCACAATGGCAAAATGCCCTTCGATCTTCCGGACCCTTTCCGCATCGCCCGAAACCACAGCGGCAGAGGCCTCTTCCATGGTCATATTGAATATGACATTGCTTTCATCGTCGAGCAGGCTTACAAAATCGTGCAGGTACTGTTTCATAAATTCCGGTTACTGGTTTTGCGAACAGCAAATTTAGCCAGCCCCGGTCAATTACGGGAAATAAATTTGATCATCAATAAGCCTGCTTTATCTGACCCCGCGTGTAATCCCTTTGCTGTTATAGAAGTCTGTGGCGCCTGTCTTCAGCAGCAGGTTGGACGACTGCGACAGAAAGGAACTGCCCTGGTAACGTTCGGTCTTTCTTTTTGCTCCGCCTGGCAACGTGGTGATCGCGAATTTTTCATCCTTCTCAAATGTTAGATACGCGAATTTATTTTTGCAGGCGTACAATTTCAGCGGCCCTTTGTTCTGCGACGCAGCGATCAGATATTGATTGCCGGCGCCTTTCAGCTTGATCAATGCTTTGGCATCACCTGACACAGACAGGCCGCTCTGCATGGAGGAAAGCGCTTTGAACGTTCCGTCGCCCTGGCCCAGCAGCAGGAGCCCGTTCAGAGCATCATATCTTCCGTTGGTTGCTTCCCCGCCATAGTCATTTCCGCAGAGCAGCAGGTCGAGATTGCCGTCGTTATCCACGTCGTCGGCGATCATGCCGTACACCGGCGCAAACTGCGCTTCTGTCGGTAGCGGAATAAGAGTGAACTTGCCATGGCCGTTATTTTTCACCAGGCAGCTTTGGAAATTCGTTGATTTCAGCGTCAGAGCTGAACCGAGGTCGCCGGCAGGGAAAAGTTCGTCAACAACGGCTTCGCCGAATGCTTTGTAAGTAGGGAATTTTTTCTTTAGCCAGGGAATCTGCGCTACGATCTCATCGCGGTTTGCCGCCGGGAATTCCTTCAGGGCGCCGTCTCTGTCCTTGAGATAGGTGGTGAGGATTAGATCCAGGCTGCCGTTACCGTCGAAGTCTTTTGCGTATAATTTTACAGGGTATTTTTCAGATGCCTGAAGGAATGAGTTCCTGCCCAGGTTGCCGACTATATAATCGATATCGCCATCGTTGTCGAAGTCCCCAGCCGTGATGCTGTTCCACCAACCCGTTTCGCCCCCAATGGTAGTTGAAGCGGTAATATTCTCAAAAGTTCCGTCGCCTTTATTCCTGAAGAAAGTTACCGGCATCCACTCGCCCACAACGATCAGGTCGGTCAGATTGTCGTTGTCAAAATCTGTCCACAGGGCATCGGTGACCATACCGATCTTAGAGAGACCCTTGATCGTCTGGTCGGTGACATCGGTGAATTTCACGACGCCGTTCCGGGTGTCGTTCCGGTAAATATAAGAGCTCACGGGTTCGGGATACCGGCCTGGCTTCACCCGGCCGCCGACGAACAGATCGAGGTCGCCATCGTTGTCGATGTCTGCTGCCCTGACGCAGCTTTTGCTGGTGAAATTGAGCGGCAGGGCAGACCGGTCTATAGTGAAATTTCCTTTGCCGTCATTGAGATACAGCCTGTCCTGGTAATTCTTTGTATCTGCCACGAATTCGTTGCTTCCGTTCGCGCAGTAAAGATCCAGGTCGCCATCATTGTCTGCGTCAAACAAGAGCAGTCCCATGTTTTCGGGCCGCCGGTCGTCACTGCCCGTAAGGTGTGGAAGTATTTTATCGGTAAATTTTCCCGAGCGTTCCTGAATCAGGAAGTGACCCGGGAAATCGCCTGTGCCGCCAACAAAGATATCATCCAGTCCATCTCCATTGATGTCGCCCGCCGCCAGTCCCGGGCCATACTGCGATAGTTTATGCGGCAGAAGGCTCTGTTCGTTGAAGTCATTGATATCGGTCTCGGCGTGAGTATAATGAATGTTGGCCTCCTGCGTGATGTCGGTGAAAAGTGGATTCTTGTTTTCCAGCGGCTGCTCCCAATTGTCCTGCTGGTCGGCATTGCGGATATCCGCCACCAGCAACTGGTTGGGACTAACCTTTACGAATACCTGCTTTTTGTTTGTCCAGGGCCATCGGATCACGACCGAATCTAACACGCTGACGGTGTCCAATCCGAAATGGAGCCTGGGATCGGGGCATGACAGGTAACCGTGCGCCTCCGAGCTTTCGAGCACCTGCATGGACTTGCCGTAGTAGATCCCGGCATAGGCGCCGATACCGTCCCGGTTGTGATCGTCTCCCTTCAATTGTATTTCTAAATAATGGTGGCCGGCGTTGTTCGTTCTGTTCTCGTAGACATAGGCTTCTTCGTTGATGTTACTGATGACATAGTCCAGGTCGCCGTCGTTATCGAGGTCCACATAAGCAGCGCCGGTGGAATAACAGGGCTTGCCGAATCCCCAGTCATCGGTAGCGTTGGTGAATGTGAGATCGCCATTATTCCGGAATGCATAATTGGGGATCTTGATCTGCGGGATCTCTGCGATCAGGTCTTTCTTGCTGATATGCGAGGATTGCTGATGGCGGAAAGCAGCGAAGTCGTGGTCGGTCACATCTCTCGGGTAACCGTTGGTAACGATCAGGTCGCGATCACCGTCGTTGTCGAAGTCTGCCAGCGACGCATTCCAACTCCAGTCGGTCTGCGCCACACCAGCCAGGAAACCGATCTCCGCAAAAAGGGGATCGCCCACACTGTCGTTGCCGGCCATCTGATTACCGAGATTGAGCTGAAGGGTGTTCCGGACGTATTGCAGCATGAGATGCTGATACACGTAGGAACCTGAATTGCCCATATTCTTTTTCTTTCGATAATTATCTTCCGGGTCCATATCTACGGTCATGATATCGGGTAGACCGTCGTTGTTGATATCGGCGATATCATTGCCCATGGCGTTGCGCGATGTATGGCGGAGATAGGTCTTTATTTTGTTGGTGAACGTTCCGTTATGATTATTGATGTACAGGGCATCGCTTCCGAAGAAGTCATTGGCTACATAAATATCTTTCCAGCCGTCCCGATTAATATCGGCCACCGATACAGAAAGCCCGAATCCCCTTTCTACGATGCCTGCGGCTTTTGATATATCGGTGAACACGGGATGTTTCAGCGAATCGCTCCAGTCGTTCCGGAAGAGTTTGTCAACATCGATGGCGTTCGGATCAATGCCGTTATCATTGTTGAACTGAGCGTTTTCCCTTTTCGTGAGCCTGGTAGTAACCAGGTACATATCCAGGTCTCCGTCATTGTCGAAGTCAGCGAATGCGGCCTGTACGGAATAACTGGTATCGGCAAGGCCATATTCTTTGGCCATCTCCCTGAAAACGGGAATGCCATCCGCGTTCAGTCCCTGGTTGACGTAAAGCAGGTTGCGTCGTCTCGAAGCATCGTTCCAAATGCTTGTACATATATAAAGGTCTTCCCAGCCGTCGTTGTTGATGTCTATGGCAGTCGCCGAGTTGCTCCATTCTCCTTCGCCGCTTACCGCCGCGGTTTCGGTAACGTCGGCGAATCTCAATTTTCCTTTGTTTAGATATAGTTTATTCGATACGGTACTGCCAGTGAAGTAAAGATCGGGCAGTCCGTCGTTGTTGAAATCTGCTACGGTCACGCCACCGCCGTTGTACAGGAATTCCATATCGATGGGATTGATGGAATCGTTTTCAATGACCCGGTTGTTGAAGTGTATGCCGGTACTGCTGCCGTCCAGTTGTTCAAACAGCGCAGACGTCCCGGCATGGCGACAGGAAAAAAGACAAATGGCGCAGAGCGGAAATACCCAGTTGCTTATAAAATTCAGGATGATCGTACGATACATTTGCTGTGAACAGTTTTACCTGATTATCGCTGCGGTTTCTTTACGAAGAACGGAATGTTCGCGGTGGCCCAGTGACCATGGCCGTCGTAAGCATACATAAACAAGCGGTAAGGGCCTTCTACGGAAGGAGCGGCGAATGTTATTTTCCAGTTGTTCCTCTCCCGGATCAGCTCTGGTACCGCATCCGGTTTTCTTTCTCCTCTTCCTCCATAAGGGAAGTTCGTACCTTCCTTCAGCACTTCCCAGTTATAGGTTAAGTTGTCTTTATCGGGATCTTTCACCCAGGCGGTGGCTTGCAGTTTTTGCCCCGGGAGCAATTCAATATTCTGGTAGGCGGTCCTGTCGCCGATTTTCATTGAATCCACCCGCGGCGCTTTGTTGGCCGGCCATCTTCCCGACCATTCATAGTTCATCACGTTCACGGCTTCCGTTTCAAGACCTGCAGTGTCGAACATGCCAAACCAGGTATGGGTTCGCTCCTGATGCTGGCGCCAAAGAAAAACATAAGATCCAAGGCACAGCGAATCATCGCCCAGGATAACCTGTTCATACCGTTGCCGGTATTTGTCCGCCTTCATGCTGCTGGTTTCTTCTATGGGCGCATGCCATCGCGTTTCCGGCACCTGCCAGAAGCCTGTGGGCCCCCACTCGGTGATTACATAGGGCTTTTCCCATCCGTAGGCACGCAGCCATCCGGGCACTTTGTTAATGTCGCCATAAGCATTGATGCCGATCAGGTCGAGCGAAGGAGAGAGGCGGATCATGTTTCCGATCAGTTCCCGGCTCACCGAACCCAGCACCGTCATCACCGGGTGATCGGGATCGATGCGGTGTATTTCTTCCGTGAGTGCATTCACAGCCTCCCAGACCCTGGTGTTGTACTGCGTGATCTCCGGGCGCACGAATTCCATTTCATTGCCAAGCGCCCAGATCAGCACGGCCGGATGATTTTTCAGGCGCCGTACAATGTCCAGCACTTTTTCGCTCTGGGCATGAACCGAGGCGGTGTCGTTGTAGTCCATGCCGTCCCGTTCTCCGAGCACGGGAAGGTTCACCAGCGCCGTCAGATGAAGTGAGTCTGCCTTATCTAAGATCTCTTTGGAAGCGGGAATGCGAATGGAGTTGCCGCCGTAACGGGCCAGCCTGCCGAGATAATCGTAACCGACAGCGCCTTTAATAAAATATTTTTCGCCACCCCGGAGAAGGCGAAAAACGCCGTTCCTGTTTTCAATCTTCACCGGAACAGCGCTGTCCTTCTCCTGCTGCGGATAACCATGATCAATATGGCCCGGTCCGATCAGGAGAAACAGGAGTGCTGCTGACAGGGACTGCTTCATGCTGCGCTTCTTCATTAAGTTGAAGGAATATTTGTAGACAATAGTATATAATTATAGTTTACTAATGTAAAGAATTTTTCATTCCTCCTTATCGAATTCCCGATGATCCGGAATGCCGGGCGGATACGGCCTGCATGACCGGGGACGCCGCCTTCTGTTTTACCCGATGGATTTGGGCAAATTAAAGGCTGATTAAGCATTGGCAGAGCCGGGTAATGGGTTCCCACCAGTATAAAAGCCCGTTAACCCCGGCCCCTGTTGGTAGAATATTTGTTTACAAAAAATAAATTTATTAGTTTACATTATTTATTAGATTTGCTGCCGCTATTAGAGCATAAATCAGCCAAAACAAAATAACTGCTATGAGTAATCGATTGCTTACGCCAGGACGGTCATCAACTGTCCTTCTGAGTCTCCTTCTTTTAGTTTTCGGCTCACTGCACGCGCAGGTCCCTCAGATCGTAGGGCGCATTGTAGACAGCGCGACCAATACAGGTATTCCGCGAGTGAGCGTAACGATCAAGGGCACCAAAACAGGTACGCTGACCGATGAGGTGGGTGAATTCAGGATCAATGCCGCCCAGGGCAGCGTGCTGGTGATCTCCAGTCAGGGTTACGCTGAACGGGAGGTCCTGGTCTCCTCCAGCAATTTCATCGTGACACTCACCGCCACCACCCAGAACTTAGCCGACGTGGTGGTGATCGGTTACGGCCAGAAGAACCGGAGACTGCTGACTGAGTCTATTGGAACCGTAAGCGCCAAAGACCTGCAAAAGCTTCCCGTTCCCAGCGGTGACGCCGCGATCCAGGGACGCGTATCCGGCGTTCAGATCACCAATGCCGATGGTACACCGGGTTCGCCAGTCGCCGTCAGGGTAAGAGGCGTCGGAACAGTAGGCAACACTCAGCCCCTGTTCGTGATCGATGGTATTCCCGTCGGCAATAATTCGGGTGGTATTACCGACCCGTTATCGACACTGAACCCGGCCGATATTGAAAATATATCGGTGCTCAAAGATGCATCCTCTGCGGCCATTTATGGAATGCGGGCCGCCAATGGCGTCGTGCTCATCACCACAAAAAAGGGAAGAACGGGAGCGCCCAGGGTCAACCTGGATGCCTATTACGGTATACAGGAATTTCCAAAAACCTTATCGCTGAACAACACCCAGCAGTATGTGGAACTGGCACAGGAAGCGCTCACCAACAGGAACAACCAGGATGGCCTTGCCCCCGGCGATGATGGTTACCGGGTGCTCAACCCACAGCTATTGGCGTCGTCGGCCGACAATGTGCTGGGCATTAATACCGACTGGCAAACGCCCACGATCAACAAGAACGCGCCGGTCAATAATTTGAATGTCGGCGTATCGGGCGGCAATGACTTTGCCAACTACTTTTTCTCCGCCGGCTATTTCAGCCAGCAGTCGACCACAAAGGTCGGCGGGCTCCAGCGTTACAGTATGCGCATGAACTCCGATTACAAGATTGGAAAACGGCTGAAGCTGGGGGAAACTGTTTCCCTTTCCTATGAAAAAGTAAAGAAAGGCATCAATGGAGAAGGCGACGGCTACCTCTACGCAGATGACATTTCGATGCCTCCGTTCTTTAAGATATACGACGATGAGCACACGATCCCGGACAACCGTTATGGTTTCAACGGGAACCTCGGTGTTGCCGGGCTGACGATCGGAAACCAGTATGGCATCAACCAGATCATTGACAGGAACTACAATACTTATACATTGCTCGGCGGCCTGTTCGCTGAACTGGAAATAATAAATGGCTTAAAGTTCAGAACGGCGGCTTCAATAGATTTTGCTTATGGCAAGAACACTGCCTGGCAACCGGCGTACACTGCGGAGGAACTGGGGCTGGACAGGAACGTGAATAACTACAGCGATTCAAGGAGTGAATCCTATACACAGGTATTCACCAATACGCTGGCTTATGAAAAGACGCTCGGCAAGCATTCCTTTAACCTGTTAGCCGGAATGGAATACCAGAAGTTACGGTCGAACGGGTTAAATTATACAGGCTATGATTTTCAAAGCACCTCGCCCAATTTCTACCAAAGCGTCACCAACGGAAGAGGAAGCCCCACCGGTACCTATGCCAATGCCGGCTCGAGCCTGAGCAACGAAGGATTTGACAGCTATTTCGGTCGCCTGAGCTATAACTACGACGACAAATACCTCGTCACCGCAACGATAAGGCGCGATGGTACTTCGAGGTTTGCTCCCGAGAACCGCTTTGGTACATTTCCAGCGATCTCGGCTGCCTGGAGGATCAGCGAGGAGCCGTTCATGAAAAACAGTGAATCCTTCATCAGCGACCTTAAGCTCAGGGCCAGCTGGGGACAGCTGGGCAACGCGAATACTTCCAACTTTGCGTATGTGTCCGTGGTATCAGTGACCCCGCAATATCCGCTGAACGACCTGCCGCTGCAAGCGCCTTCCGCTTCTTCATTTCCCAATCCCGACGTTGGATGGGAAACAGTAGAGTCTACCGACTTCGGTTTCGACATCTCGCTGTTCAACGACAAAGTGAGCCTGCTGGCAACCTATTATCTGAGGAACACGAAGAACTTCCTTTACAGCCTGCCAATTCCCTATACCAGCGGTTTCGGTTCATCCGATGTCAACCTGGGCAATGTGAGGAACTCAGGGTTCGAATTTGACGTTAGTTACAATACAACCATCGCCCGGAAAGTTCATCTTGGTATCAGTGGCAACCTGACCACAGTCAAAAATCGCCTGACAGCGCTTGCGCCGGGAGTAGAGGAATTCAGCGCCGACGACAACTACAGAACTGCCGTAGGCTACCCGATCGGTTATTTTTACGGATATAAGATGCTGGGCATTTATCAGAACGGCGACCAGGCTTCCAAGGCGCTTCCGGACTATGTATCCGGTGTTGCACCCGTTCCCGGCGATATTATTTTCCAGGATAATAACGGGCCTGCCAAAGCAGGTTCACCTGCCGGACAGCAGTATTCCGGTGAGCCCGACGGACAGATCGGGCCTGAAGACAGGACCTATCTGGGAAAAACCATTCCTGACTTTTTCTACGGGCTGAATATCACTGCCGGTTACAAGAATTTCGATCTCTCTATTTTCTTCCAGGGCGTAGGCGGCGTTCAGGTGTACAACCAGGCTCGCGCAGGCCTGGAATATCTTGGAGGCCCCGGGGGTAACCAGTCCACTTCCACGCTCAAGCGGTGGACAGGTGAAGGTACCAGCAACTCGATGCCCCGGGCTGTGGAAGGAGACCCCTACCTCAATGGTCGCTTCTCTAACCGTTGGGTGGAAGACGCCGGCTTTTTCAGGTTCAAGAACATCCAATTGGGATATACGCTACCGGAAACCCTTATACGCAATATGAGGGCCTTCCGCTCGGCGAGGATCTACGTTGCTGCTACCAACCTGTTCGTTATTACCAAATACACCGGGCTCGATCCGGAAGTGATGACCTATGGAAATAACAGCAAATACGATAATTCCAATCCCCTGGGCGCGAATACCGACGAAGGCGTCATTCCGCAACCGAAAACTTTCCAGGCGGGTATTCAGGTCACCTTTTAACTGTCAAACAAACCGTGTTCAACAAATAAGTTATTATGAAAAAGTTATTTAGAATATCAGCCGTTTTCGTGGTTTGTTTATTTGGCTTTTTGTCATGCGACAAAAAGCTCAATCTTCAACCGCCCGGTGTGCTGAACAGCGAGAACTTCTATCAGACCGAAGCGGATTTCGACGCGGCCTCGCTGTCGCCATACGCTACGCTATTGTCTTATTATCAGGATCAGACCGGCGCCACCTGGTATCAGCCCGTATTATATCCCGACGACGACGTCACCTGCCAAAGCAACGAGTCCAACGACCTGGAGGATTTCAATTGGCTGCCTTCCAATTATTCCTTCGAAACGATCTGGCAGCTAAGCTACCAGGGCATTGCCCGGGCAAACGTTATCCTGAACCAGTTGCCGAAGGCCACGGGCTTTGAAGACGAAACGAAAAAACCGCGCTACGAAGCAGAAGCAAAATTCATGCGCGCGTATTTCAATTTCATTCTCGCCACCAACTGGGGAACCCCGCCGGTTTCGGATTCACTGGTTACTTCTATCGATCAGTCACGGCTGCCCAATTCACAGCCGGGAGAGATATGGGACCTTATCGTATCGGACCTCACTTTTGCCAAACAGAATCTGCCGTCGAGCTGGGATGCAGATAATATCGGGAGGGCGACGAGCGGAGCGGCCAGCGGCATGCTGGGCAAGGCCCTGCTATACGAAGCCCAGTGGCTGAATAAACCAGATCTCTATGCTGCCGCCGATGCAGAGTTCAGCAGCATTATCTCTTCAGGCCAGTACACGCTGCAAACTAACTTTGCCGATAATTTCAGCATCAACCACGAAAATAATTCCGAGTCGCTTTTCGAGATCCAGTTTGCCGTGGGACGCGATAATAACTGGTTTCTGAATGAGTACGGAGGCGGTTCCGGAACCGGGAGATATATCATGTGGCGGACTGCCTGTGAGCAAGGTAACTGCGCGGGTGGAGCAAACTCCGAGGGCTATGGTTTCGTGCACGTGGTGAAACCCTTGCAGCACGAATTCGAGCCGAACGATCCCAGAAGGATACAGTCTATTTTTCTTGATGGAGATCCCTTTCCCTCAGATGAGACGCCGGTATTCAGCGCCTCCTGGTCTGTAACCGGGTCCACGCCTTCCAAATATATCCTCGGCGATGTAGAAGGCGGCAGCATTCCCGGCGAGCCTAACTATGGTACGAATAATGAGCGTGTGCTGCGCTATGCAGATATCCTCCTGATGTCGGCGGAATGCAAATTGCTTGGCTCTACAACAGACATTGCCGGCGCCGCAGCATTGATCAACAAGGTGAGGGAGCGCGCTGATCCCACCCAGACCATATTGCCGCCCAGGTCGGCAGCGTCCAGCAAAGACCAGATGTTCGCTTACCTGATGCATGAGCGGAGGGTTGAGCTTTGCTTCGAAGGCAACCGGTACAACGACCTGGTAAGATGGCACAATGCCGGACTGATCAATATCTCGACCGATATCGATTTCGGAAGGTCGGCCGCCAACAATAACTGGAAGCCCAAAAACCTGTTGAAACCAATTCCCCAGCGCGAGCTCGACCTGAATAAGAACCTGGCCCAGAACCCGGGGTATTAACACCGGCTATCGATCGTTACGGCGGAATTATGGGAAGCTACCGGATTGCTGGGTCATTGCTTCTCATACTCCGCCGTTTTCCGGAAATAGTTCGTTCCCCATAAATCGTAGCGTTTAAGTTGCGAAGGTAAACGGCGCAGGAAGTCGTCCCAGTTTCTGGAGGCTTTAGGGCTCCAAACGACTTCGCTCAGCGCATCCATTCGGGGAAAGATCATGTACTCTACCTTGGCCGGATTGCTCATGTATTCCGTCCATACATTGGCCTGGGCGCCCAGGATATAACGGCCATCGGCAGCCGATAACTCCGAAGGGATCGGTTCATACTTGTAAACAGTTTCCAGTGGTAGATAGCCGCCGATCACCAGCGAGTCCTCGTGTTTCTGCTGGGCATGGTCGAAATAGACATAACTGCCGGGCGTCATGATCACGGTATGCTTCTGTTTGGCTGCCTCGATGCCGCCCTGTTCGCCCCGCCAGCTCATCACGATGGCATTAGGCGCCAGTCCGCCTTCCAGGATCTCGTCCCAGCCGATCAGGGTCTTTCCCTTGCTGTTGATGTATTTTTCCATCCGGTTCACGAAATAGCTTTGCAGCTCATTTTCGTCCTTCAATCCCAGGTCGTGTATCCGCTTCTGGCAGAGAGGACATCTTTTCCAGTGCGTCTTCGGGCACTCGTCGCCGCCGATATGGATATACGGCGAAGGGAAGAGCTGCACCACTTCGTCGATCACGTCCTGCAGAAACTGGAACACACTGTCCTTCCCGGCGCAATACACATCCTCCGCAACGCCAAAAGCTTCGTAAACGATTTTTCCTTTGGCCGCTTTCCCTGAATCCGACAGAAGCTTGTCGGGAATATTGGTCTTTTCATCCGGGAAGCAGCTCAGCCAGGGATAGGCTGCGATGGCTGCGCTGCTGTGGCCCGGCATTTCAATTTCCGGGATCACATTGACGTATCGCTGTGCGGCATAGGCGACGACTTCTTTGATCTCCTCCTGTGTATAGAAACCACCATGACGCTGGTTGTCATTGCCCGTCCATGGATGTGCGCCGGTCACCGTACCATATCGCCAGGCGCCGACCTCGGTGAGCCGTGGATATTTTTTGATCTCGATACGCCAGCCTTGGTCCTCCGTGAGGTGCCAGTGAAACTCATTCATCTTATGCATCGCGAGGTAGTCGATGTATTTCTTCACAAAGCTCACCGGCATGAAATGACGCCCGCAGTCGAGCATCATGCCCCGGTAAGCAAAACGTGGCCGGTCTTCTATCTGTACATAGGGAATTCCCAGCGGTTGGGAACCATCGGGCATCGGCAGCAGTTGGATGAGCGTTTGTATGCCATAGAATACACCGGGCTCGTTATCGCCGGCGATATAAACGCCTTTCTGGTTCACCGACAATCGATAAGCGCCGGGCAGGGAATCGTCCATGCGCTCGAAATTGAGCACGATATTATTATTCCCTGCGACCTTTGTTGTCGTTTGCAGCGTGAAGCCGTAAAAGTTTTTCAGGTAATCATTGAAGAACCGGATCGAGTTCTCCATGCCGCTGCCTTCGGCGACGATATGCGTGGAAGGACTGATCGAAAATTTCGCCATGATGCGCGGCATCTTCAGGGAGACCGGTTGCGGAATAAGGTTCACCTGAGCGGAAGCGGAAAATCCAAGGGCCAGCAGGCCAAGCAGAAAATATTTCATATCGCAATAATTAGCTGAGCAAACTTATTCCATTCCGGGCTAAGCGTGTTAGTTTTGTAGCTTAGTAAATATTTTTATAAATCGGCTAAGCTATGTCTGCATTCCTCAGCCAGGACTGGCCCTGGTATGTTTCCGGTCTCGCCATCGCCGGCATTATGACCGCGCTGTTTTTTTTCGGAAAGACCTTCGGATTTTCTTCCAATCTCCGGAATATCTGCGCCATGTTCGGCGCCGGCAGATTCGCTTCTTTTTTCAGATTTGACTGGAAAGCTAAACAGTGGAACCTCTGGTTCCTGGTGGGGTCGATTATTGGCGGCTATATCGCCATCCATTTTCTGAAATCGCCGGAGCCGCTGAACCTTTCGGCAGCAACAATCGCCGATCTTCAAAAGCTGCATATTCCATTTGACGGACAACTGGAACCGGCAGCCATTTTCAACTGGCAGTTCCTGCTTACCGGGAAAGGCTTGCTGCTGTTTTTAGGCGGCGGTTTTTTGATCGGCTTTGGTACCCGCTATGCCGGCGGATGCACTTCCGGTCATGCGATCACCGGCCTCTCCCAACTGCAGTGGCCATCGCTCATCGCCGTGATCGGCTTTTTCATCGGAGGCCTGATCGTGACCTTCGGATTATTCCCAATCCTTTTCAAATAAGATCATGAAAGCAATTAAATATATACTCACCGGTATCGTGTTCGGCATCATCATGACGAAATCGGAAGCCGTATCATGGTATCGTATCCAGGAGATGTTCCGGTTTCAATCCTTCTTCATGTATGGCATCATTGGCACCGCCGTTATCACCGGCATCATTGTCGTTGCGCTCATCAGGCGCTTTCATGCAAAAGACATTTCGGGCCAGCCCATCGAGTTCTATCCCAAGGAAAAGACCTGGAAGAAGTATTTGTTTGGAGGAACCATCTTCGGCCTGGGATGGGCGATGACCGGCGCCTGCCCGGGCCCTGTTTTCGTTTTGCTGGGCTGTGGCTATAGTGTGATGCTGGTCGTGATTGTCGGCGCTTTATTAGGCACTTTCACCTACGGATTGATCAGGGACCGGCTTCCGCACTGAGGTGGCGGGACGATAAGGAATATGAACGCGCTTTCGCTTTCGGTTCCACCAGATATAGAAACCGGTGACCGGGAGACTGGCCGAAACGAGGCTGGCCAGGAAGGCAATGATCTTTCCGGCAATACCTCCAATGGCGCCTACATGAATATCGTAGTTCATCCCGATCAATCGCTCGCCGGCATTTTTCTTCATTGACTTTTCTTCGTGCAATAGTTTTCCGCTGAACCGGTCGAACTGCATCGCGCGGAAATTATAATAGGTCTCTTCGGTGGGATAGACATAGAAGTACAGCGGGCCGTTTTCACTCGCGGGACTGATATTCATTCTCCGGTAATCGGGATGCTGCGCCGCGGTCTCCGCATAAGCAACCGACATCGGATCGGCAGCAACCCGCAAAGAATCGACTGATTGCATGGCGACAGGGGCCGGATGAGCAGTAGTGCCGGATGCAGCGGCATAGACCAGGCCTTCAAACCATTGAAACGCGTAGACCATGCCCGTCAGCGCGAGGATCAGCGCGGGGATATAGAGATAAAAGCCAAGCACGTTATGCAGGTCGTAGTTGAGCCTTCGGAATCTTCCCTTCCAGTAAATGGTGAAGCTTTTCTTCCGGCTCACCCGGTTCCATTTCCGGGGCCACCAGAGAATGAGTCCCGTGATCAGCATCAGCGCAAAGATGAGGGTTGACCATCCGACAATGGGCTGGCCATACTTCGTGTTCAGCAGTAAACTCCAGTGCAGGTATTTGACGATGGAGAAAAAATCGGTCTTATAATCCCGTATGCCGGTGACCTGACCCGTATAGGGATTGACGAAGGCGGAACGAAAATATTCCATCGCGCCAAAATAGGTAAACGCCGTATCGTTCATTTTATAAGCCATGAACTCCCAGGCGCGGTCGCGATCTTTCCAGACCGTGATATCGTTTATTGGCTGGTCTTTTCCCAGGGCCTGTTGCGCGATCTCCTCCAAGCGGGATAGCGGCAGCGTAGTGGTTTCCTGCGGCGTTATGAAGAAAACGGATCTGTATTTCGAGTCCGAAATTTCTTTCTGAAAAGAAAAAAGACATCCGGTAACCGAGATGATCAATACCACGATGCCCGATATCAGCCCGAGCCACAAATGCAGCCAGCCCGTAAACTTTTTGAATTTGCTTTTTCCTTTTGTGGTCATGCCTGTTACGGTTGTGGCAGTGTTGAGCTCAGGCCCAAATGCACAGCCCCGGTTTTCTGCAAAGTTAGACCGGCCCGCCCGGAATGCCTTTAATAAGCGGAAATTCCGTTTACGGAATTGGGAAACCTTCAGTCATAAACCGTCAGAAAACCCTCTCGCGGACGATCCATGCCGCTAACAGGATATCAAAAGAAAATTGTATTTTTCGCCGGAGACTTTGTCTCAATGACCCAATAACCCTTTACAACATGAAATGGAAACTCCTTGCGCCGGCAGCCTTGACCGGCATTTTTACATTGTCCACCTGCAAGAAAGATAATTCAGCTCCTGGCAACCATGCCGCCAGCCTTCCCAAAGCGATGACCAAAGAAGTCGTGTCCGTCTGGTTAGGCACCCAGAAGGACAGCAGCCTGCTCAGCTATGACGGGGAGAACCGGCTGACTTCAATTGTTTCAGTCACTACCCCGGGATTTAAAATCACTTACCAATACAATTCCGATAATACGGTCGAGATGAATGAATTGAGCGGGCAGGCGGAGATATACAACAAAATATGGATTGGCGCTAATCACTATGCCGACAGCGTTTACCGGTATAACAACGAAACGGACACTACTGGAACCAAATACACGTATAACGCCTCGAACCAGTTGATCCAACAACAAAACTATGTTTATAGCCACCTGGTAAATCCCTATCCTTATCCCGGCAATCGCTACCTCTATTCCTACGACAATAACGGCAATGCGACCCGCGAAGATAACGATCTCGCCACAACGCTATACGAGTACTATACAAACCTGGTCAACCCATTTTCACTGACTTCTCTCGAAACCTTCGTTCCTATGATGAAGAATCTCGTCAAAACAGAAACCACCGCTTCGGGCGGTAGCACATTGGTTATTACCCACACCTACCAGTTCGACGATAAGAACAGGCTGATTGAGGACGCGGCGGTTGGCGATGATGGACGCTCAGATATCTGGCGATATTATTACTAAATCTTCTTATCATATCGCGGCGCAGGCCTCGGCACAGGCCTTGCAGGCGGCTGCGCATTCCTGGCAATGCTCATGCCGGTGCTTGCCGCATTCGTCGGCGGATCGACGACAAGCCTCGGCACATAGCTTGCAAAGATCTTTTGCTTTTTCGCTGCCCAGGCTCATCCACTGTGCTGCCGCATAGCAGATAGCGGCGCATTCCATATCCAACTGGATGCACCTCGCCATCATCGGAAGGTCTTTTTCCTGAAGACAGGATGAGGCGCAGTGATTGCAAATGGCCGCGCAGGCCAGGCAGGCGTCGATGCAGTTTTTATAGTCGTGATAATTTTTCATAATTTTCTGTATTAAGTCAAATCACCGTCAATCACACATTATGCCAACACCCGAAGAGATCATCATCCGCATCGTGCGGGACGCCTGGAATATCTATGTCGAACGAGCCAATAAGTTTTTTGGGAGTTTAAGGGATGAGCAATTTAATCTACAGGTTGCCCCGGGAAGGAACACGGCGGTCTACCTGCTTGGACACCTCGCTGCGGTTCATGACAATATGCTGCCCCTGCTTGGGTTCGGGGCAAAAAAGTATCCGGCACTGGAAGAGATCTTCATTAAAAATCCCGATCGTTCCGGACTGCCGAAGCCTCCGCTCGCCGAATTGAAGCAGGCCTGGGAGAACGTGAATGCTGCATTAAAAGAGCATTTTGACAAATTGGGCACTGCGCAATGGTTTGAAAAGCATACGGCCATTTCCGAAGCCGATTTTGAAAAAGAACCGCATCGTAACCGCCTGAACGTTCTGGTGAACCGGACGAATCATCTGGCTGGTCATTATAACCAATTGCTCCTGCTGAATAAATAACTGTCACCTCACCTTGCGGCAAAAAGCTGGCAGCTTACCAATTGCTGGTGAACCGATGCTTTGATTTATATTTATAGTATAAATCAGACCCGTTGACAAAGCCGTCGTTCTGCAGTGTTCCCGTGGAAGAACTCATGAAGAATCTCGGTTCTTCCGAAAACGGACTGACTGACGAAGAAGCGGCAGACCGGCTTTCGAAATACGGCCGCAATACCATACAATCCGGCGACCGCCCTTCCGGGCTTATTCTTTTTTTCAATCAGTTTAAGAGCCCCATCACCCTGATCCTGATCGGGGCCGTCATACTCTCTTTTTCCCTGAAAGAACATACGGACGCACTGATCATTCTGGCCATCGTATTAACCAGCGGCCTGCTCAGTTTTCTGAATGAAAAAAAATCTTCCGATGCGATCCGCAAGCTGATGGAGATGATCAGCGTGCGCATCACGGCGATTCGCAGCAGCGCGGAAAAAGAAATTCCGATAGAAGAGATCGTTCCCGGAGATCTGATCCGGGTAAAGGCTGGAGATGTCATTCCCGGCGACTGTCTCCTGGTCCGGTCTAAAGACCTCTTTGCTAACGAAGCGACGCTGACCGGCGAATCCTACCCGGCGGAAAAGTGCACCGGGGTAGTCGCCGCCGATAGTCCCTTAGCTAAACAAACCAATACGCTGTTCATGGGCAGCCATGTATCCAGCGGCGAGGCCAGGGCATTAGTGGTGAACACGGGCGCCAGCACGATTTTCGGTAAGCTTTCACAAAGACTGAAAACGGGCTCCCCGGAAACGGATTTCGAAAGAGGGATCCGCCGCTTCGGCTATCTGCTGCTGGAAGTCACCCTCATTCTCGTCATCCTCATTTTCGCCATCAATGTCTATTTCCACCGGCCCGTGCTGGAAGCCTTTCTTTTTTCCCTTGCTATTGCAGTCGGGCTCACGCCGCAGCTGCTTCCCGCTATTATCAGTGTGAACCTTTCGCACGGCGCCCGGGCCATGTGCAAAAAGCAGGTCATTGTACGGAAGCTCAACTCCATCGAGAATTTCGGCAGCATGAATGTGCTCTGCTCTGATAAAACCGGTACTATCACGGAGGGTATCGTGAATCTGCATGCCATGCTCGATTGCCATGGCGTGCAAAGCGAAAAAACTTTCCGCTACGCTTATCTGAATGCCATGATGGAGAGCGGATTCGTAAACCCGATCGATGAGGCGATCCGCAAGGCAGGGAAGTTCGACATTAGTGAATATAAGAAACTGGACGAAGTGCCTTACGACTTCAGCCGTAAATGCCTCAGCATTCTCGTAGCCTATGCCGGCGAGAATATCATGATCGCGAAAGGCGCTTTCCCGAGCCTGCTGCCGCTTTGCACTGCTTTGGAGAATGCAGATAACCAGCCTGCGAATCTCGACGAAGCTGCAAAAGCCGGTTTAAAAAAACGGTTCGATGAGCTGAGCGGTCAGGGATATCGTATTCTGGGCATTGCTTATAAAAAAATCGAAGGGACGGTGATCGACAGGACCATGGAACAGGGAATGACCTTCCTGGGCTTTATGGTGCTGGACGATCCGCCCAAGAAAGATATCCTGAATACACTGAAAAGCCTGCAGACACTCGGGATTTCATTTCGCGTAATCACGGGCGACAATGCTGTGGTGGCTGCTGCAGTAAGCCGTCAGATCGGTCTGCAGAATCCCAACATGCTGACCGGTCCCGAGATGAAGAATATTTCCGAGGAAGCCCTGCCTGCCCGTGTTGCCAACGTAACCGTTTTTGCTGAAATAGAGCCAACCCAGAAAGAGCGTATCATTCGTGCTTTGAAAAGATCGGGCTCGGTAGTCGGTTACCTGGGCGACGGCATCAACGATGCCCCGGCCCTGCATGCTGCCGATGTGGGCATTTCGGTCGATAGTGCGGCGGAGGTAGCCAAGAGTGTGGCGGATATTGTTCTCCTGGAAAAAGACCTGGATGTATTGATTGCCGGGGTGGAGGAAGGGAGGCGCACGTTCACCAATACCCTGAAATATATTTTCATGGCCTCGAGCGCCAACTTCGGAAATATGTTTACCATGGCAGGAGCTTCGCTCTTTCTTCCTTTTCTACCCCTGCTGCCCAAGCAGATCCTTTTTCTGAACCTGCTCACCGATTTTCCTGAAATGGCCATTGCTTCCGACAATGTCGACGAAGAAATGGTCCGTAAACCGCGGCGCTGGAATATCCGGATGATCCGGAATTTCATGATCGTGTTCGGCGTTATCAGTTCTGTGTTCGACTACGCGACTTTCTTCGTACTGCTCTATCTGCTGCACGCAAGTCAGGATCAGTTCCGCACCGGCTGGTTTATCGAGTCGCTAACATCGGCCGCCCTGATCGCGCTGGCCGTTCGGACGAGAAGGCCCTTCCTGAAAAGCCGTCCGGGAAAATATCTCGCAGTGGCCACGATATCGGTGGCCATACTTGCCCTGGTGATCCCGCTTACACCATTGGGTTCGCTGCTGGGCTTTACGCCGCTGCCTTTATTTTTTTACGGCATGGTTTTGCTGATCGTGCTCTGCTACCTGGTCGCTGTTGAAATCGCCAAGCATTATTTTTACAAAGCGCCAGGAGGATCTTCCCGCAGTCAGTCTGTGCCGGTATCGGCTCAACAAAATCAATAATTCCGGCACGCCTGCGTATTTCCATGACCGTTAAATTTGCAGAAAAATTCAATCATGAGTGAAAGATTCAAAATGGGTAAGGTGCAGCCTGCCGCTTACCGGGCCATGCAGGCGCTGGATACTTATAACAGCGAGTCGGGCATTGACAAGAAGTATCGGGAAATGATCAAGATCAGGGCTTCCCAGATCAACGGCTGCGCGTATTGCGTCAACTATCATACCCGCGATGCATTGAAGCTGGGAGAAACGCCGCAGCGCATTTTCCTGATGAGTGTTTGGCGTGAAGCCAGGAATGTGTTCAGCGAGGAAGAACAGCTCTTGCTTGAAATGACGGAAGAAATTACCCTGATCCACCAGCATGGCCTGAGTGATCGGCTATATGACCAGGCTTTACGGATGCTGGGAGAGGAGAAAACAGCGCAGGTTATCATGGCCATCATCACCATTAATGCCTGGAATCGCATTGGGGTAGGACTGAATATGGAGCCGGTATTATAACCAAAGCTCATTCAGAGCGCAGGCTCTCTTCGATAGTCGAAGCTCACTCTGAGCGTAGACTATTGACCGGATTTGCATTCGCTGCTTTCAGGGCCTGGAAGCCGACGGTGAGAAAAGCGATCAGCGCCGCGAGTATTCCCGCCAGCACAAACACCCACCACTGGATCGAAATGCGGTAAGCAAAATCTTTGAGCCAGTTATTCATGGCGAACCAGGCAACAGGGAAAGCTAATAGCGCGGCTAAGGCGACC
>DASZRP010000330.1:0-20730 GCA_035548895.1 Puia sp.
AGGTGGTCTGAAAGTCATTCGACTTGAAGTTGATGATCGTTTTGTCGATATCCGGCAGGCCTGTCATCCGGATATCGCCATACAGCATCGTGTGCTGGCCGGCCCTGATGCGCAGGCCGCTGCCCTGCAGATCGGCAACGGGACCTTTTATTTTCCCGGTTAGCGAAATGCTCTTCTTCCAGGTCTTCAGTTCAGAAGCAAAAAAGGCAATATCGTCGCTGTCCACCGTGGCATCCACGAAATTGGATTCCATCGTGACTTTGGTGTTATAGTCCGACAGGTCGTCAAAGCTCCTGAACCGCATTGCAAAAAAATTCCGGAGATGGCTTTTATCGGTCTGCAGGTCCAGGTTATGAAACTCCATGCCTTCCGGATGGAATTTCATATCGGCTGTCAGATTTTTTACGTGAAGGCCGGACCTTTCTCTGGTGGACAAAGCGATCCTGGCCGTGATGCTGTCTTTGACGAAAGCGACATCTTTGAAATCACCGGCTATATTTTCAAAGTGAATGTGCCTGTCGTCGAAAATAGCAGAAAGGTTGTGATCCGAAACTTTGTCATCGCGGAAAGAACCGTTATCGATCACGACATGAGCGATGTGCATGTCCCAGTTGTCCGGATTCCAGCGCAGGTGGAGCGGATCATTATGAATGATCTCGTTGGTATCCGGAGGCGGCCCCGGCCGGTTGCCGGTGTAATTGCGAATGGCGAAATCGGGTTCAGTAAAAATAATGGAATGGATATACGCTTTTTTGTTGGCGAAATCCATGCTGTCGGCGTCGAAATCCATAGCCGCCAGCCGGAGTTCCATATCTTCACCGCGCCAGGCATCTTCTTTCAGCAGGTGCAGTTTGGTGACGCGTATCCGACCAAGCTGAAGGTCTACCGGTTTTTGGGTGGCTGATTTACCACCGCTGAAATAGTCTGCCAAAAAACTATAATTCCAAACGGTGTCGGTTCTGGCAATACGCAGGTAAGCGTCGTCCAAACCGATATATTTTAACTCAATTTTATCCTTGAAGAAGAACCAGTCGGTGATATTCAGCCGAACCTGTCCGGCATAGAGCAGGGTATCTCCTTTGCGGTCCTTCATCATGACGCCCTGGAGTACCATTTTGTTGAAAAAGGAAAATTCCACATTCCGGATACTGATCCGGCTTTTCAGGTCGCGGGAAAGTTTATTGGTTACCTGACCAACTAACCAGTTTTGAACCGGGCTGGTTTGAATGAGCAGCCATAGGGTAACCAGGAGCAGGATCAGCGTCAGCAGGGTATTGCGGAGTATTTTGCCAACTTTTTTCAGACGTTAAGATTAGTGGGCTAAATGTACAAAAAGCGTGCTGGATCAGCAAGCTGTCAATAGCCCTCTGCGCCGTCATCGCCGCGTTTATCGGCCACCGCTTCGATCAGCCCGTCTTCGGATATTTCAATCACTTCGGTTCGTCCGATGCTTCGCCGCGGCAGGGTATGGTAGCCCATGCTCCGGAGAGAATCGGCGACGGCTTCCGGGACTCCTTTTTCAAGGTAAAGGGTATCGGGCCTCCATTGGTGATGGAATTTGGGTTTGTTTACCGCGTCTTCCGGGGAGAGGTGGAAGTCGATGATGTTCACCAGGGTCTGGAATACGGAGGTGATAATCGTCGTTCCGCCGGGCGTTCCGACTACGAGAAAGGGCTTATTGTTTTTGAGCACGATGGTCGGGGTCATGGAACTCAGCATGCGTTTGCCGGGCCGGATGGCGTTGGCTTCACCGCCCAAGGCGCCGAACATATTGGGAACGCCGGGTTTCACGCTGAAGTCGTCCATTTCATTATTGAGCAGGAAGCCCGCGCCGCCCACAACGGTTCTGCAACCATAGCCGCCATTTAGCGTGGTGGTCAGTGAAACGGCATTGCCCTCCCGGTCGTAGGTGCTGAGGTGGGTCGTTTCGTCGCTTTCCGCAAATTCGCCGGCCTTTACCGTTTCACTGTTGCCGGCCGTTGCCGGATCAAAGCCCGACATGCGTTTTCTCAGGTAGGAATAGCTGATCAGCGAGTCGACCGGCGCTTTGAAGAAATCGGGATCGCCCAGGTATTTCGCGCGGTCCGCGTAGGCAAGACGCTCTGTTTCCGTCATGAGATGAACCGATTGAACCGTTTGGAATCCGGATGCAGCGAGGTTTCTGTCTTCCATCATGCGCATCAGCTGCGGCAGCAGGATGCCGCCGCTGGAGGGCAGGGGCATAGTGATCACCGTGTATTCGTTGCGGTAGGAGAATACCATGGGCTGTCTTTCCTTAGCGGTGTAGTTCTTCAGATCTTCCTGGTCGATCAATCCGCCTCCTCTTTTCATTTCGGCAGCGATGAGGCGGGCTGTTTCTCCTTCGTAGAAGCCCGCCCGGCCTTTATTGCGAATCCTGGTCAGGGTTGCCGCGAGATCTTTTTGTATCAGCGTATCGCCGGCCTTCCATCCGCCGGATTTTACAAAAACCGGCAGCACCGTATTGTATTTTTTGAAATCCTCCTGAGTCTGGTTCAGGCTACGGGCCTCTGCAGCAGTAATAACAAAGCCTTTTGCTGCCAGGTCAATAGCCGGCTGAATAAGCCTGTCCAGGGGAAGCTTTGCATATTTCATCGCAGCAAAGATTCCGGCTACTGATCCCGGAACGCCGGAAGCGACGTGTCCGTTCAGGCTTTTACCCGGAACCGGGTTGCCCTGTTGATCGAGATACATATTCTCCGTTGCCGCACCCGGCGCTTTTTCCCGGAAGTCGAGGGTGATATTTTTCCCGTTGGCAAGCCGTACCACCATAAAACCGCCGCCGCCGATATTGCCGGCTTCGGGAAAAACTACCGCCAGCGCAAACTGGGTTGCGATGGCTGCATCAACGGCATTGCCGCCCTGTTTCAGCATCAGCAGGCCGGCCTGGCTGGCCAGGGGATGAGCGGAGACCACTGCGCCGTTTTTACAGGTCACTTTTTTCCTGCTGCTATATTGAAAGGCTTCGGGCGCTTGTGAAAAGGCCTTATGCATCATAAGACTGCAGCATAAAAGCAGGCCGGGTATCAGGATTTTTTTATTCCCCATGTTCAATCGCAATTTTCGTAAAATTAATAAAGCCCGGCGATCCATCCCCGCTTGTATAAATATGAATTGGTTTCAAACCGGATTCACTAATTTGCCAAATCACCACCATCTTGACCTTGCGGATGAAAATATTTTATATTACCTGTCTGTTTTTGATGACCGGCGCCCAGCTTTCCTGCGCACAGCGGCCCGAGTCGCCGGATGCTTCGGATATCCTGGTCCGTATGAAGAAGCTCCGCGTGCTTGGCTCGGTATTATATATCGCTGCCCACCCCGACGATGAGAATACCCGCCTGTTAGCGTGGCTTTCCCGGGAGAAGCTGTATCGTACCGGTTATCTTTCGCTTACCCGAGGCGATGGAGGACAAAATCTGCTGGGTGATGAACAGGGAGTGGAACTGGGTTTGATCAGGACCCAGGAGCTGCTGGCCGCCCGCCGCATCGATGGAGCCGAACAGTTTTTCTCCAGGGCATTCGATTTCGGTTTCTCCAAATCGACCGCGGAAGCGCTTCGCATTTGGGACGAACAGAAAATATTAGGCGATGTGGTATGGGTGATCCGCCGGTTTCAGCCCGATGTGATCATCACGCGTTTTCCCGAGGACAGCCGTGCGGGACATGGACAGCATTCGGCTTCTTCCGTGCTGGCGCATCTCGCTTTTGCCGCGGCCGCCGATCCGAAGCAGTTCCCGGAACAATTCAGGTATGGCGTGAAGCCCTGGCAGGCTAAAAGAATTTTCTGGAATAACTACAATTTCGGGAATGTCAACACGATCCGGAGCGACCAGCTTCAGATTGAAGTGGGCGGATTTAATCCGCTCCTGGGCAAAAGCTATGGCGAGATTGCAGCGGAAAGTCGCAGCCAGCATCGCAGCCAGGGATTCGGCGTAGCCCGTTCCTACGGAAGTGCCACAGAATATTTCTCACTCACCGAAGGCGCAAAGGCTGAAAGCAGCCTGATGGACGGCGTCGATGTCGGCTGGTCGCGGGTAAACGGTGGTGCGGAGATTGCGACGCAGATCGATGAGATGATCCATGGCTTCGATCCGTCGAACCCCGCCGGTTCGCTCGGCCAATTGATCGCTCTCTATGGCCGGATCAATGCGCTGGAAGATGGATATTGGAAAAAGAAAAAGCTGGCCGAAGTGCAGGGGCTGATCGAGGCCTGCAGCGGCATCCTGATGGAGGCCTCGGTGCATCAGCCTTATGGTGTGGCAACCGAGTCTGTCGCGGTAAATCTTCACATCGTTAACCGCACGCAGACTGAAGCTTCGCTGGAAGGGGTTGTGGTGAACCGAACCGACAGCAATCTGAATCTCCGGCTGGCGCCTGATCAAAACCGGCAGATTCTGGTGAATGTGTCGTTGAACGGCCTTCCGGTAACGCAACCTTACTGGCTGGTGCAGCCGATGTCGCCCGGATGCTATAACGTGGACGACCAGTCGAAAATCGGGGAGGCGGAGAATAAACCGGCCCTGATGGCAAATTTCCGGCTGAAGATCATGGGACAGGTTTTTGAATTTCAGAAACCCGTTCTTTACGAATTCACCGAACCGGCGCGGGGAGAAAGCTTTGAACCATTTATCATTGTGCCGGAGACGACCGGTTCCTGCCATCCGGAGATACTGCTATTTACCGGGCGCTCACAAAAAGAATTGGACCTTGATCTGCACCGGAACGGCGAACCGCCAAAATCCCTGATTCATCAGACGGTCGCTTCCGGAAGTCCCGAGGCCTCCGGCCAACCCGCGGCTGAAAAGGAATCTTCCGTTTCCCTGACGCCCGCTCCTTTTTTCAAAATAACTCCACCCGCCGCCGGCGCGCTGCAGTCTTTTCAGATTGCGGCGCTCGATGGAAGCCGGCAGCCTGCATGGACCTGGGCAGTTCAGTCTTCCGGCGATACTTTGCTGCAACGAAGAACAATTGCTTATGAGCATATTCCCCGGATCGATTATTTCAGGCCGGTCAGGGCCAGGTTGCTGTCTGTCGACCTGAAGATCAAAGGGAATCGCATAGGCTATATCGAGGGCGCAGGAGATAAAGTGCCCAATGCCCTTCAGGAGATGGGTTATACCGTAGTGATCCTGAATGAGGGCAATCTCTCCGCCGCCATGCTTCGGTCGCTCGACGCCGTTATAACGGGCGTGCGCGCCTACGATGTGCATGCCTGGCTGTTTTCAAAATACAGCCTGCTGATGGACTATATTCACGATGGCGGTAACCTCATCGTGCAATACAACCGCAATAACTCGGAAAATGCAAGAACGCGGATAGGGCCGTATCCATTCAGTATTTCTAATGCGCGGGTAACGGAAGAAGACGCTCCGGTTGAATTTGTGCAGCCCAACAATTCCCTGCTTCAATTCCCGAACCGGATCACCGGGAAAGACTTTGAAGGATGGATCCAGGAGCGGGGTATTTATTTCGCTTCGAATGCCGACCCTGCCTACCAGCAGGTACTCGCGATGCACGATACGGGCGAATCGGATGCCGGGGGCAGTCTGATCACGGCATCCTATGGTAAAGGGCATTTCACTTATACCGGACTGGTTTTTTTCCGTGAGCTTCCGGCTGGTGTTCCGGGAGCCTACCGGCTGATGGCCAACCTGATCGCATTGAATCAAAACTCAAAATAACAGGCACATGCTCAGCAGAAAGGAGATTGCTTTTATTGTGGCGATAGTTTCAGGTATCCTGATTGGCAAGCTGATCAAGAAAGTGACGGTGGGCATGCTGATCGGCCTCATACTGGGCTTGCTGGCGGCAACCATTATGGCCAGCCGCGGAAATTCAGAAAAATAAATATGGCATCGCAACCGGAAGAAAAGCCGCCTGTGTTTAAAACCTGGACATCCTGGTATGTGCTGGTCATTGCCTTTCTGTTGCTGCTGATCATTTCCTTTTATTTTTTTACCAAACATTTCTCATGAGCAGCGCCGACTGGATTGTCCTCGTGGTCACCCTGATCGGGATAATCCTCTACGGATTGTACAAGAGCAAGGCGGAACAAAACCTGGAAAGTTATTTCCTTCAGAACCGTTCTTCCCGCTGGATCATGATCCTGCTGGGTATCATCGGAACCCAGGCCAGCGCGGTTACTTTTCTCTCGGCGCCGGGCCAGGCTTATACCGATGGCATGCGGTTCGTGCAGTATTACTTCGGACTCCCCCTGGCCATGGTGGTGCTCTGCGTCACTTTCGTTCCGGTTTTTCATAAGCTCAAACTCTTCACGGCCTATGAATTCCTCGAAACCCGGTTCGATGCCAAAACAAGGACCTTTACTTCGCTGCTCTTTCTGATTCAGCGGGGACTTTCCACCGGGATCAGCATCTCCGCTCCGGCGATCATTCTTTCTTCTTTATTAGGTTGGAATATCTTTTGGACCAATATTCTCATGGGGGGGCTGCTGATCATTTATACCGTCACCGGAGGCGCCCGGGCGGTAGCTTATACCCAGCAATTGCAATTTGTGATCATTCTGGCCGGCATGCTGATGGCGGCTTATATGGTGGTTCATTTACTGCCTCCCGGCGTTGGTCTTTCAGATGCCCTGCATATCAGCGGCAAGGCCGGCAAGCTGAATGTTATTACCAGCGGATCGAAGGGAGATGGATTCAGCTGGAACGACCGGTACAATATCTGGAGCGGAATGATCGGCGGATTTTTCCTTGCCCTGTCTTATTTCGGAACCGATCAAAGTATGGTGGGCCGGTACCTCACGGCCAGTTCCACGCGGGAGAGTAAACTGGGCCTGCTGATGAACGGGCTGGTGAAAGTCCCCATGCAATTCGGGATCCTGCTGGTCGGTACGCTGGTATTTTCCTATTATCAATTTGCCAAAGAGCCGCTGTTCTTCAATCAAACGCAGATCGAGCGGCTGTCGAAAACAAAATATGCCGATTCATTGCAGATCGTGTTGGGCGAATACGACCGTTTGCAGCAGCAAAAGCTGGAACAGATGCGTCCGGCCGCCGGCAAAATAGAAAACCGGATGCAGGAAGGCCTGGTGATGCAGCACGCACAACTTGAGCAGGCCAGGCTGCGGAATACGATTAAACGCTGGCTGAAAGACCCGGAAGTGCGCGGTGATGACAACGACACCAATTATATCTTTCTGCGTTTTGTGATCGACCATCTTCCCAAAGGATTGGTCGGCCTGCTCATCGCAGTCATTTTTTTGTCGGCCTGGGGATCGGTTGCTGCTGCCCTGAATTCACTTTCTTCTGCAACAGTTAACGACATCCATAAGCGATGGAACAAAAAGCCCCTCAGCCCGAGGGCCGAATTTCGCTATTCCCAATGGTACACCTTAGCCTGGGGAATTTTCTGTATCATTATTGCCCAGTTAGCTTATAATATCGGGAACAGCCTGATCGAAGCGGTTAATGTGCTGGGTTCTTTGTTTTACGGCGTTATCCTCGGCATTTTCCTGGTGGCTTTCTACCTGAAGAAAATATCTGCAGGCCCTGTTTTCTTCAGCGCGCTGATCACGGAAATTTTCGTGATCACGATTCACGTGCTGAACCAGCGCGGTATCGTGTTCATCAGTTTTTTATGGCTGAATGCAATTGGGGCAGTCGGCGTGATTGTATTGAGCTGGCTTTTTCAAAGCCTGAAGAAAGCAAACAGCTGATCAACGATCAACTGTCTGCCGGTCTAATTCATCGCTTCCGCCTTGATGTGATTGTACCCCTTTTTACTCACTTCGATCAGCCGAAGTACTTTTTCCCTAACCTCGTCGCGCAGGCCCTGAATTTCATGCTCGAACACTTCGTGTAATTCATCCAGTTCCTGGTTAGTGGTGCCCCTGATCCGGCGGATCTTGTCTTTGATGCGATCTGCAGAATCGGCGATTTTTTGCCTGGTTTCACTTCCTTTGGCCGGCGCAATTAACAAGCCGATCACAATGCCCGAAAGCGTGGCGGTAAATATTCTCTGAAGGCTCATGGTATATGATTTTAGTAGTGAATTACGGTTGAACTTTATTTTCAACAACCTTGCCAGGGAAAATGTTTTGATCAGGAGAATTGTTAATACCAGCCGGGTCTTACGATCTGTGAAAAGCCGGATGATATTTTTCGAGGGTAGTGCGTAGGTATTCGCGGTCCAGGTGGGTATAGATTTCTGTCGTGGTGATGCTTTCGTGCCCCAGCATCTCCTGCACCGCGCGCAGGTCGGCGCCGCCTTCTACCAGATGGGTGGCGAAGGAATGACGAAAAGTATGTGGCGATACGGTTTTGCTAATGCCCGCCTGCTTCACCTGCTCCTTCAAAAAGATGAAGATCATCTGGCGCGACATGCGGGTTCCCCTTCGGTTCAGGAAAAGGATATCCTCGTTTCCCGGCTTTACCGGGGTATGAACGCGGACGCGGGATTTATAAATAGCAATATGCTTAAGCGCCGTTCTGCCAATGGGGATCAGCCGTTCCTTGTCGCCTTTGCCGGTCACTTTCAGAAAGCCAAGGTCGGGGTAGAGGGATGAAATTTTCAGGTTGACCACTTCGCTCACCCGCAATCCGCAGCTGTACATGGTTTCCAGTATGGCCCGGTTTCTTTCTCCTTCAGGCTTGCTCAGGTCGACCGACTCAAGGATATCGGTGATCTCTCTTACGCTGAGAAAATCGGGAAGCGTCCGTTTCAATTTTGGCGTTTCGAGCAGCAGGGTAGGGTCTTTCGGGACGATATGCTCCAGCAAGCAGTATTTGTAGAAGGAACGGATGCCGGAAATGATGCGCGATTGCGAAGTGGCCGTCATGCCCAGCTCCCCGATCCATTTCACGAAATGCTGCAGGTCGTCGAGCTTAATATCCTGCGGCGAAGGTTTTTTCCCTTCATATTCTAAAAACTGGGTGAACTTATCGAGGTCCCGCAAATAAGCCTCTACGGAATGATCGGATAATGATTTCTCCAGTTGAAGCCAGGCTTTAAACCCTTTTTTTTCGGAAGACCACATATAACTCAAATGAAATCATTTGTCCAGCCCCCATTTCCCTTCCGCCAGGCCCGACTGGATTTGTTCGATCAGACGGTAGGTGGCGGGACAATATTCCACATTTTGGCGATACATATGCGCGTAATCGACGATCTTTTTTGTGCTGTGATATGGAAACCCCGCGCAGTCGCGAGGGCGGACAGGATAAATGGTGCAAAGATTTGTGTTAGCGTCGAGAAACTGGCAGGGTTGTTTTTTATTTATCCAGTCGCCGGTATTGTCTTTATAAAGCCATTTTTTTCTGAATGCGGCCTGGCTCATGCCTAAATAAGCGGCAATGCGGGCGACGTCTGCCCTGCTGTAAGTGGGCGACATGGTCTTGCAGCAGTTGGCACAATCAAGGCAGTTGGTTTCCGCCCAGGCGAGTTCGTTGGCTTCCAGGGTAATGACCTGCAGGTTTTTGGGACGCCGCTTTTCCAGGCGGCCGATGAAACTCCTTAATTTTCTTTTGTTGTGTGAAACCAGTCTTTTGAATGATCGGAGATTAACGGTGGATTTGCCCATAAAAGCACGATGTGATTCGGATCGGTAAATATATTAATCATCAAAACGAATACCTATTTTTTTCATGAGATAAGCGGCATTCATGCTCCGGCTTATTCCCGGTTGCAGCCGGTAGTCAAAAGACAATTCATCTCCATGCAGCTGGCCATCGAAATGATAGTTTATAATGGCTTCGGGGTTAAGTGCCGACTCTTCAGCGGCAAGCCTGGTATCGTGGGTGGCCATGACGCAGACCGTTTTTTCCCGGATGAGTTGACGGATCAGGGCAATGGTGCCGGCGTGACGATCGTGGGAATTGGTTCCGCGAAGCACTTCATCCAGCAGAATGAACACCGGCCGGTGTTCCCCGACCCGCTGTATGATCAGTTCCAGTTTTTTGAGTTCGGCGTAAAAGGTAGAGGTGTTTTCCGCCAGGTTATCGGCCACGCGCATGCTGCTCAACAGCTCAACATAGCTGGCGCTGAATGCCGAAGCGCATACAGGAGCGCCCATAAAAGCCAACACAAGATTGGCGCCAAGCGCGCGGAGAAACGTGCTCTTGCCCGCCATATTCGATCCGGTAATGAGCGCAATTTTTCCTGTCCCGTCGAGGCCGAAGGAGTTATTGATCCTGACCTCCGGCCGTATGAGCGGATGGCCCAGATTGGTTGCCGAGAAATGAAAATAGGGACTGCCGATCTCGGGGAAATGCCAGTCCGGTTCATTGCTGACCAGCGAGGCTAAACTGATGGTTACTTCTGTTTCGAATACCACATAAAACCAACCGGCCAGATTGGACTGATGTTTTTTCTTCCAGCGCTGCAAGGCGAGAAACTGGCGCAGGTCCCATAGGAGAAAGGTATTCAGGAAGACAAACACAACGAGGTTAAGCCGGAAATCGAATCGTTTCAATATCCCGCGGAATTCGTTGATGGCGGCCGGGGCCGAAAGACCTTCCCTGTCCCGCATTTTGGTTTGCAGTTCCTGCATGAACCGGCTTTGAAAATTTTCTTTTTCAAGCGAAGACAGTTGTTCATACAGCGCATTCATTTCGGGCTCGATGCGCGACAGCAGGGCCCAGTCTCCCTGGATGCGGGAACTCATGTTGAACCCTATTCCGATAAAAAGGATCAGCGCAGGAAGAAAGACAGCCGAACTGACGAGGTCGAAGGTATAAAGCGCAAGCAGCGAGAGGCTGATAAGGGAATAAACAATGACCAGGGGTTCCCAAAACGCGGCGGTGAAGTGGGTGGCCTTGCGGTTGATCCACTGGTCCAGCCTGGCCTGTGTGGCGAATGTCAGCGGACTGGCCATCACATTCGATTGAAACTGCTGGGACCAATCCGTTTTCTTTGCGAGCTCTTTTGCTGCGTCCTGAACCAGGGACAGCGTTTCCAATGGCAGTGGATTGAGCATCCGTTCCGACAGCAGTTTTTTAGCCTGATCGCTGTGGCACCGGTTTACGTATTCGAACAGGGAGGCAGGGCCAAACAGATCGAGATCGCTGGCAAAAGCATGGTCCCGGATCAGGAAAGCCTGTCCGTTCTCATATCCGGAAAGATTGCGGTCGAGGGCAGCAAGTTCATGCCGGTTCGCCGCAACCAGGCGCTCCCGGTTTTTGATCCGGTCGGTCCTTGTCGCATCGGTAACCACCAGGAGAATAAGTATCGACGACCCGATCACAACCGTAGCGAAAACCGGAACCGAGGCGGGCCAGCATACATAAGCCAGTCCGATGGTTGCAATAAAAGCCATGAGCCTGGCGGCGGCCAGTATATTTTTTATTTCTCTGTCTTTCTGATTTTGCTGATCCAGCTCTTTGATCCTGGCTTCATAAAAGCCGGCCATTTCGGCGTGCCCGCGTGGTTTATCCATCACCAGCAATATACGTCTTCTATGAAGAAGAAATCGGGTGAACCGTTTCCTGTGATCAGGATCGACAGGATATCATACTGGACAAACTTCCAATGGGGATGGCGTTCCTGGTAAGCGACGCCGGCCCTGAGCAGATGGCTCATTTTCTTTCGGTCAACCCAGTCCTCCGGAAATCCGAAACGATCATCATGCCGCGATTTGACCTCAATAAAATGCAGCCCGTTTGTATGGCTGGCGATAATATCTATTTCATACCGCGAGAATTTCCAGTTGCGTTCGAGAATTATAAAACCGCGTTGGCTTAGCCATGCTGCTGCGAGATCTTCTCCCTCTTTCCCAAATTCATTATGTGCGGCCATTTACTTTACTTTGAACCTCGAACGAAAACTTATGGAGTTGATTAAAAGTAAGCTGATGCCCGTGATCGGGAAAGTGCAACACTACGCCTGGGGAGGAAATTTCTACCTGCCGGAGCTGTTGAAAATACCTGCCAAACCGGGTGAAACCTACGCGGAATACTGGCTTGGAGCGCATCCCGGCGGCAGCGCGACCCTGTTTAACGATAAAGAGAGAATTTTATTAAGCGATTATATCAAGGCATTTCCGCAGCAAACACTTGGAGAAAAAGTATATAAAGAATTCGGGACCCTGCCTTATCTCCTGAAGATTCTCGATGTAAAACAGATGCTGTCGATCCAGGTTCATCCGTCGAAGGGAAGCGCGAAAAAAGCCTTCGCAGAAGAGAATGGGAAAGGAATCGCACTGACGGCGCCTAACCGGAATTATAAGGACGATAACCATAAGCCGGAGCTCATGATGGCCCTGAGCGAATTCTGGTTATTGCATGGATTCAAACCGCAGGAAGCGCTGGAGCGCATTTTGTCGGTGACACCTGAATTGAAATTCCTGACGCCGGTCTTCCGCGGCGGAGATTACAAAAAACTATATCAGTTTGTGATGCAGATGGACCAGGCTGAGGTGAACCGCCACCTGCAACCCCTGGTCGACCGCGTTCTTCCCTTATATGAATCGGGTTCGCTCGGCAAAAGCAGCGAAGACTTCTGGGCAGCGCGCGCAGCATTGACCTATCAGCAAAACGGGAATCAGGACCGCGGGATTTTTTCAATCTATTTTTTCAACCTGGTGCGGGTGCAGCCCGGCGGCGCCGTTTTTCAGGATGCCGGCTTGCCGCATGCCTACCTGGAAGGGCAGAATGTGGAGATCATGGCAAATTCAGATAATGTTCTGCGGGGCGGACTTACGCCCAAGCATGTGGACGTGCCCGAATTGATGAAGCATACGCGTTTTGAAGCCACTATTCCGAGGATCATTCCGGGCCTTCCGGTTCAATCATCGGTAGAAATTTTTCCTACTCCGGCGCCCGATTTTGAGCTCGGGCTCATCCGGCTGGCAAAAGGCGAAACCCTCGAATGGCAATCGGCGTCGGTGCAGTTATTCATCGTATTGGAAGGAAAGGCGGAACTAAAGGAAAATGACGGTGCCGGATTTTCAGTTGAAAGGGGAGGGGCCTGGATCAGCTTCGATGGGGCGTGGGGCCGGTTAAAAGCAGTCGGGGACCTGGTCGTTTATCGGGGCGCCGTGGGAAATATGGATTGATGCCAAAACTTTTTTAATTTTGCAACTACAAATTTCATCGATGAAGCAAACTAAAATTCTGGTCTGGTCATTTATTCTGCTGGTGGTCGTTGCTGCTCTCTACCGGATCATTCCGGGTCGTCCTTACGGTTTTGCACCGCAGTGGGCTATGGCCGTATTTGCTGGCGCTGTGATCCGGAACAAAAAGTGGGCGTTGATCATGCCGGTGTTATCGATGTTCATTTCCGATCTGCTTTATCAACTGCTGTATATGGGCGGGCTGACGGATATGCAGGGTTTTTACCAGGGGCAATGGCAGAACTACCTGCTGTTTACCTTGCTGGTCTTTGTCGGTTTTGCCATAAGGAAATATAATGTAACCAATATCATTGCGGCTTCACTGGCCGCACCGACGATTTATTTCCTGCTTTCCAATTTCATTGTTTGGTTTGGCGTGGATGGAACAAGAGGATATGGCCGGCCGAAAACATTCAACGGACTGATGATGTGCTATTCGGACGGACTTCCTTTCTACCGCAACAGCCTGATCGCGACCCTGGTGTTTTCTGCGATATTGTTCGGAAGCTATTACGTCATCAACCGGAAGATAAATTCACCGTCAACCGCTAACTGTTAACCCACCTTCGCCTTCAATCGTCAAAGTCTCAGCGATGGTGCTAAGGCTGCGGCCGGCAAGGCCGCTAACCGTTCACCGTTTCTTCAAATCCCTCGTCATTCAGTAGTATATTTCCATCGGCGGCCTGCGTGGCTAATTCGTCGCAGCGGTTATTGTGCGGATTGGATGCATGTCCTTTTACCCAATGGAACCGGATGTGATGTTGCCTTGCAAGCGCTGCATAGCGCAGCCAGAGGTCTTTGTTTTTCTTTCCGCCCCGGAAATCGGTGGCCATCCAATTCTTCAGCCACCCCTGCTCAACCGACTTTACCACGTATTGGCTGTCGGAATAGATCTGGACTTTCATTCCCTCTTTTTTTAATGCTTCCAGTCCGGCAATGACCGCCATAAGCTCCATGCGGTTATTGGTCGTTTTCCGGTAGCCGGCGGATAGTTCTTTCACATGACCCTTCCACATGAGAATGGTACCATAGCCGCCCGGACCGGGATTTCCACGGGAAGCGCCGTCTGTATAAATAATAACCGGATCGTGATGCAAGGACTTCGATTTGGAGGTGAAATTAAATTGGCGGCAATCAGCTTATTTTTTTCTTTTTCCGAAGAACCGGATTGCCAGAGACACAAGGATTACCACAGTGATGATGATGGTCCATTCGGTTTGCTGTTGGCTCATAATTGGGTTATTGGTGAATTAAACCTGGAATACCCCTGTTTTAAACTCATGAAAATGCGGGTTGTGATTTGCAGCCCGGATTCCTTCAGACAGCAGTCTCCGGGTATCGAGGGGATCGATCAGTGCGTCTACCCATAGGCGGGAGGCCGCATAATAGGGACTGGTTTGTCTTTCATACCGGTCGCGTATCTCCGTCAGCAATTTCTTCTCTTCTTCCGGATCGACCGTTTTTCCTTTGGATTGAAGCGACGCCACCTGGATCTGCAATAAGGTCTTCGCTGCCTGATCGCCGCCCATCACGGCGATGCGCGCCGAGGGCCACGCAAAGATCAGCCTTGGATCGTAAGCCTTACCGCACATGGCGTAGTTTCCCGCGCCGTAGGAATTCCCGATGATCACGGTGAATTTCGGCACTACGGTGTTTGCTACCGCATTCACCATCTTCGCCCCGTCTTTGATAATGCCGGCATGCTCGCTCCTGGAGCCGACCATGAAACCGGTGACATCCTGAAGGAATACCAGGGGTATCTTTTTCTGATTGCAATTCATGATGAAACGGGCGCCTTTATCGGCGCTGTCGTTATAGATCACGCCGCCCATCTGCACTTCGCCCTTTTTTGTTTTTACCATCGTGCGCTGATTGGCCACAATGCCCACTGCCCATCCGTCAATCCGCGCATAACCGCAGATGAGGGTCTTGCCATAGTCTTCTTTAAATTCCGTTATTCCGGGCGCATCCACAATTCGGTTAATGATCTCCGTCATGTCGTAGGGCCTCGTGGGGTCGGCGGGCATGAGCCCGTAAATTTCCTGCGGGTCTTTCGCGGGTGGAAGCGGGTGGATATGATCGAAGCCGGCGGATTGCACCTGGTGACCAAGCGCTCCCATGATCTGTTTTATCCGGCCAAGACATTCTTCTTCTGTTTTGAATTTGTAATCTGCAATGCCTGAAATCGCGGTATGCGTAACGGCCCCGCCTAATGTTTCCGCATCGATGGTTTCGCCGATCGCTGCTTTTACGAGATAAGGCCCTGCCAGAAAGATGGAACCATTGCCTTCCACCATCAGGGTCTCGTCGCTCATAATAGGCAGGTAGGCGCCTCCGGCCACGCAGGGACCCATGACCGCTGAAATTTGGGTTATGCCCATGGCCGACATGCGCGCATTATTCCGGAAGATGCGGCCGAAATGTTCTTTATCCGGGAAGATCTCATCCTGCATCGGTAAAAAGACGCCGGCACTGTCGACAAGATAGATCACGGGCAGCCGGTTCTCCATGGCAATTTCCTGGAGCCGGAGATTTTTCTTTCCGGTAATGGGAAACCAGGCGCCGGCCTTCACGGTTTGATCATTGGCAAGAATAATGCATTGCCGTCCGCTGACGTAAGCAAAGCCGGCCACCGTGCCGCCGGCCGGACATCCGCCATATTCTTCATACATCTCATATCCGGCAAATGCCCCGATTTCCGTAAAGGCGCTGCCCGGATCGATCAGGTAAGCAATGCGCTCCCTCGCCGTGAGCTTTTTCTTTTCGTGCTGTTTTTCGATTGAACCGACTCCTCCGCCCAGCGCTATTTTCTGAAACCGGTTGCGAAGTTGGCTGAGCGCCTGTTTCTGGTGGTCTTCGTTCCTGTTGAATTCAAGATCCATGCGACTGGTATATGCTGCAATAATAGTGTATTTTTAAGGGTATGCAATGGAAACGCCTGGTACCCTGGCTGCTTCCGGTAGTTCCTGCTGTAGCCATAAAAATATTTACCTATTTCCCCGACGCTATTGAAAAATACTATTCCAATGGCTTTTATCCTTTTCTTGCCCGCTTCCAGCGGTTTATGTTCGGCTGGATACCTTTCAGTATAGGCGATATCCTTTATGGTATAACAGTCATCTATATCCTCGTTCAACTTATCCGGTTCATCCGAAAAGCATTCCAGCGAAGGCTGGGCAGGCGGTACCTGGTTTATTGCGCCGGCCGCCTGTTTTCAGGAGCCCTGTGGCTATACGTAATTTTTAATTTTTTATGGGGATTGAACTACGACCGGCCCGATCTGACTACGCGCCTGAACCTCGAATCGCAGCCCTATACGAACGACCAGCTTCGGAACCTGGTCAGCGTGATCGTATCCAGGCTGAATACGCTTGATTCCGCAGCCCGCGTGCACCGGCAGGACCTGGCAAAGAAAAAGAAATTATTCCGGGGCTCCGTTTTAGCCTACCGGAATTATGCGGCGCACGACGATATGTTCTATTATCATGCGCCTTCCGTCAAGCCTTCGCTCTACAGTTATCTTGGAAATTATTTCGGATTCAGCGGTTACTATAACCCCTTTACCGGGGAGGCCCAGGTCAACACCACGGTCCCGCTTTTTGTTCAGCCTTTTACTACCTGTCATGAAATCGGCCATCAGCTCGGATATGCCAAAGAGGAGGAGGCCAACTTTGCCGGATATCTTGCCGCCAAATCCTCGACCGATCCGGCATTCCGGTATTCCGTTTATTTCGATCTCTATCTCTACGCAGGCAGCGCACTGTATCAACGGGATTCCGCTTCATTCATTCCCTTCCGGGAACAATTGAATCCTTCCGTAAGGGCAGACCTGCACGAGCTGAAGATATTCTACAAAAGATACGAGAATCCTTTTGAGCCGGTGATCCGCAAGCTCTATGGCGGATACCTGAAGGCCAACAAGCAGCCGCAGGGCATGAATGCTTATGACGAAGTGATCGGGCTGGCCATTGCCTGGTACGATAAATTCGGCCGGGAGGCTTTCTAAAATTTATTCTTCCACATCATGCTTTCGACGGGCTTGTCCGCCTGCCCGCTGTATTTGGCGTCTTTTTTCTGATTGTATTTGGTGTCGATATCGCCCAGCACCGGGAAATAGATCAGCTGACCGATCGGCATGCCGCGGTAAATACGCACCGGTTGCTTAACGGAGATCTCGAGGGTCCAATGACCGCAAAAACCGACATCTCCTTTGCCGGCCGTGGCGTGAATATCGATGCCCAGGCGGCCGGTGGAAGACTTGCCTTCTAAGAAAGGAACATGTTCATGCGTTTCCGTGTATTCTTCCGTTACGCCTAAATAGAAAATGTGCGGATACAATACAAATCCTTCTTCCGGGATTTCAAAAGATTCTATCTCGTTGTGTTTTCGGGCATCCAGGATATGCTCGCGATAAGTGGCCAGCCATTTGCCTAAGTGCACATCGTAGGAATTGCTGCCCAGGCATTCGCGGCGGTAGGGTTCGATCTTAATGGTCCCTTTATTCATTTCCTCCAATATCCGGTTGTCAGATAAAATCATCTCGATTGAACGTTTATTTGTTTATTTGTTGCAGGTTATTTTCCTCCGGGATGGAGGCGAATTTCGGGATAAGCCCTCTGCGAATGCCTTTATTTTATCAACATAATATTAACGAGTTTACCCGTTTGGGCATCTGGAAAATCGCTGAGGATGAAGCTTTTTTTCTTGAACGGGTGCCCCTGAAACGGGATGTGTCGCATCCGCACAAACGCCTGCAGCACCTAGCCGGACGCTATCTGCTGACGGTTCTTTTTCCCGATTTTCCGCTGGAAGAAATTCTTATCGCGGATACCCGGAAGCCTTATCTGCCCGATGAGAAATACCATTTTTCAATTTCCCATTGCGGTTCCTTTGCAGCAGCAGTGGTGAGCAGCCGTTATCGTGTCGGGATAGATGTGGAGCAGGCCGCTCCGGGAATTGAACGGATACGGGAAAAATTCCTGTCGCCGAAGGAACTGTCGGTTGCCTACGAGGGCATTGACCGGTCGGGCCACCGCCTGCGGCAACTGACCCTGCTCTGGTCGGCCAAAGAATCTATTTTTAAATGGTATAGTCTTGGCAGCATCGATTTCAGGAAGCATATTCAATGGATGGACCCTTATTTTATCCGCGGTGGTTTATTTGGTCAGTTAAATTTTGTCTTCCGCAAACGGGATTATCAACCGCTTCTGGTCTACTACAAGCTTTTTGACGACCTGGTACTCAGTTTTGTTTACAGCCGGGATTAATTCGCTAATTTTAAAAGGGAGACGCTGGCCTGCCGATGCGGAAACAGTTTAATCCGACCATCCCACTTCTCTGGTCCCTCCTGCTGTGCCCGCCTGCGGGAATTTTTCTGCGGCAAATTTCCGAAAACGAATACAAAAATATTTTCCATGAAACATATCCTCTCCATTCTCAAAGTGACATTTATTGGCGGGCTGATCTTTCTGGTTCCTTTCTTCATCGTGGTGATGATTCTGGTCAAGACCTTCGACATCCTGCGCAGGCTGATCAGCCCCTGGGTTGTCAAATTAGGCATTCAGGCTATTGAAGGACGACTGGCAATTGCCCTGATCGTTATACTGATCCTGGTGCTCATCTGCTTTCTGGCCGGGATCGTTGCCCGGTCCGGTGTTGCCAGAGCGCGGTTCCCCGTTCTCGACATGATCACCGCCAGGCTGATACCCGGATATCAGATCCTGAAAGCGCAGTCGAGCGAAAAAGGAGCCATGAATGTGCAGAACCCCTGGCAGGCAGTCTGCATAAAATTGGAAACCAGCTGGCGGATCGGCTTTATTGTTGAGCAGGGCTCCGGCGACTACAAAACGGTTTTCGTTCCGGAGTCGCCTAAAATGGATTCGGGCGAAGTGCATGTGTTAGCTGTGCAGGAGATGGAATTTGTTCCGATTCCCGCGGATCAGGCTCACAACTGTTTAAGGCAATTTGGAGCCGGAGCCGGCGCTATACTGGGCCGGATAAAATCTGCCGCCGGTTCAACTCCGGCTTCCGATAAAAAAGCATAAGAGCAGGAAATGCTGTTCGTAAATGCTGGCACTGACGTGATGAGATCTTAAATAAAAATATTTAAAAAACAATCGCGCGGCTGAATATTCCCAATAAGCATTACTTTACTTACCGTTTTTAATCCGGCCCGCTCTTTCATTATTTTTTAATTCTTAAATCATTTTTTCTATGACCACCCAACGCAGATCTGTTTTAAAGAAAATGATGGCTTCCGTTGCAGGATTTGCAGGCATCAGCATGGCTGCAAAAGCCATGGGAAATTCAAAAGCGGAGAAGAAAGAAAAGATTTCGAATAATATAACCGAGTTCCAGGAAACCCCGCTGTTCTCGGGTTCCACGCGTTTCGGCGACCTGATCTATATCGCCGGAAAGGGCGCCCATGTTGCGCCCTTCGAGATCAAGGCGCATACGGAAATTGTTCTGCAGGAACTCGAAAAAGAACTGATCAAAGCAGGCTCGTCGATGGAAAAAGTGCTGAAGGTATCCGTTTTCCTCAACGATATCGCCGACTACCAGGGAATGAACGAAGTATATAAAGGCCGGTTTGGAAAAAATCCTCCCGTGCGTACCACGGTAGCCGTTGCAAAAGGCGGCGTGCCGGGAAACTCGCTGGTGGAAATGGATTGCATTGCGCATGTGTGAACCGGCAAAAGTTTCAGTGCGATATCGAACACGGTGACGGAGGAGATTACAATTAATCACAGGTAAAAACTATTCCGATGAAACGCAGGGAAATAATCAAAGGCTTTTCTCTATTGCCGCTGGCCGCAACGGTCGGCGGGGAACTGCTTATCCCGGAGAAGACAAAGGCCGGTGAGAGAAATCCGGTCAAAAGAGATCTTTTCAAAGAGCTGGGTGTGCGAACATTCATCAACGCCGCAGGCACCTACACGTTCATGACGGGCTCGCTGATGCGAGAGGAGGTGATGGACGCCATCAGAACGACCTCCCTGGATTTCTGCATACTCGACGACCTGCAGGATAAAGTGGGAGAGAAGATCGCTGCGATGGTGCATGCCGAAGGAGCCGTGGTGACGGCCGGAGCTTTCTCCGGGCTAACCCTCGGCGTAGCGGGCGTACTGACGGGCAATGATGTCGAGAAAGTGAAAATGCTGCCCTTCCTCGAAGGAACCGGTATGAAAAATGAGATTCTGATCCAGAAAGCACACGCGATAGATTATAATCATGCGCTCACCAATACGGGCGCCAAACTAATCGTGATCGAGACGACGGAAGAACTGGAAAACGCGGTTAACGATAAGACCGCGCTGATGCATTTTCTCAATATCGAGGCCGATAAAGGAAAGATCCAGCATCAGGAATGGGTTGCCCTGGGCAGAAAGCACAACGTACCGACTTCAATTGATATCGCGGCAGACGTGCCGCCCGTATCGAATCTGTGGAAGTTCAACGATATGGGATTTCATTTTGTCGTCATTTCAGGCGGCAAGGCGATCCGCGGCCCGCAGAGCGCCGGGCTGCTGATGGGTAAAAAGGAAATTATACAGGCAGCCAGGCTGCACATGCCGCCCCGCGGGTTTAATATCGGACGGGGAATGAAAGTGAACAAAGAAGAGATATTCGGCATGTACGCA
>DASZRP010000331.1:0-5627 GCA_035548895.1 Puia sp.
TGTTTTGCCATAAAGGAAAATGAGCTGCAATGTAATAAAATCAATATAAATCGTCGAGCTTCATCTTCAGGTATTTTACTACGCTGCGATGGGTACTGATCACCGAAATGAAGATCCCTAACAAAATGATAACAAGGAAGAGCACGGCCAGTAACGGGTAGTCGCGAAGCGCATAGAGATAGGGCAGCTGGTTCTCTGCGAAAACGATCACGGCGACCAGGCCGCCCACGGCGATCAGCCCGGCAATCAATCCGTTGATGAAAGCCCGCAGGTCCATCGGCTTGGAAATAAACCAGCGGGTGGCGCCGACCATCTGCATGGTCTTGATCAGGAACCGGTTGCTGAACATGGCCAACCGGATCGTATTGTCGATCAGAAAGATCACCAGCACCGAAATAATGATAATGACCGAGAGGAGGATGATGCTGATCTTGTTGATGATGCTGTTCAGGTTCTGCACCAGCGACTGGGGATATTGCACATCGCTCACGGCGATATTCTGCAAAAGGGTCGCCTTAACGACCGACAGGGAATCTGTGGAAGCGTAGGCTTTGTTGACCTTAAAATCGATGCTGGCCGGCAGGGGGTTGCGGTCGAGCAGCTCGCCCCAGTCCTTATTGCCGTCCTGCAGGTATTTCTGCTTCGCCTCATCCTTGGTCACGTATTCATACGATTTCACATAAGGTTGTGTAGCAATATAATTAACCAGGGTCGCGCTGTCTTTCGGAGAAACATTTTCCCGGATATACACGTTCATGGCAATATTTTCCTTGAAATATTGCCCCAGCTTATTGGCATTGATGATGATCCAGCCCAATATGCCAAGCAGGAACAGGACCAGGGATACGCCGACGATCGCCATGATATACGAAGGCGTTGCTCGTTTTCCTGATGACCTCCGGGTATTCGCCATAGTGAAAATGCGGTTTTATTAAGCAATACAGGATGGGCAAAAATATAAGATTTAGCGCCACGATGCGTATTTTTGTTGGTTCATATGGAGTATTCATTCAGCAAGCTGGAGAAGAAATGGCAGGAAAGATGGACTGCCGACGAGGTATACCGGGTAGCCAACAACAGCCCAAAACCAAAATATTACGTACTGGACATGTTCCCTTATCCGAGCGGCAAGGGGCTGCATGTCGGCCATCCGCTGGGCTATATCGCCAGCGATATTTTCGCCCGCTATAAACGCCTGAAAGGCTTTAACGTGCTGCATCCGATGGGTTACGACGCCTTCGGATTGCCGGCGGAACAATATGCCCTCGACCACGGCGTTCATCCCGCCGACAGCACCCGGATGAATATCGAGAACTTCCGGAAACAGATGGACAGGATCGGATTTTCCTTCGACTGGAGCCGCGAAGTGACCACGTCTTCACCCGGCTATTACCGATGGACACAATGGATTTTTTTGCAGTTATTTAACAGCTGGTATAACCGCGGCGAGAAGAAAGCCTGTCCTATTTCTTCGCTGGTCGCGGCCTTTGAAAAGGAAGGCAGCAAAAGCATTGCCGGCTATCGCGCCATCGATGAGTTCACCGCTTCGGAGTGGAAAGGGTTCAGCAGGAAACAGCAGCAGGACATCCTCATGGAATTCCGCCTGGCCTATTGCGGTTATGGTGAAGTGAACTGGTGCGAGGCCCTGGGCACCGTGCTCGCCAACGACGAAGTGGTTAACGGCGTGAGCGAGCGCGGCGGTTACCCCGTGGTAAAGAAAAAGCTCCGCCAATGGTACCTGCGCATCACCGAATACGCTGATCGTCTGCTGGAAGGATTGGATACGGTGGCCTTCAGCGATGCCATGAAGGAAATGCAGACCAACTGGATCGGCAAAAGCTATGGCGCCGAGATCGATTTCGAGATCGCCGACACCGGCGCTTCGGATCAGCAGAAGCTTCGTGTATATACCACGCGCCCGGATACCATTTTCGGGGTCGACTTCATGGTCGTTGCGCCGGAGCACGCCCTGGTGCCGCAGCTCACGAAGGCCGAGCAACAGAAAGAAGTCGAGGCTTATCTCGATTATGTCAACAGCCGAAGCGAACGGGAACGAATGGCCGAAAAGAGGATCACGGGCTGTTTTACCGGTTCATACGTATTGAATCCTTTCAACAGTCACCGGATTCCTGTCTGGATATCGGAGTACGTGTTGTCGGGCTACGGCACCGGAGCGATCATGGCCGTGCCCTGCGGGGATGAACGCGATTTTAAATTCGCCCGTCATTTCGGTATCCCCGTTACGAATATCGTCGGTAAGCATTTCAATGGCGAGGAAGCCAATCCCACTAAAGACGCCATATTAGAGAATAGCGATTTCCTGAACGGCGCGCTGATGCGTGATGCGATCGGGATCGTGATCGAGCGACTTGAATCTGCCGGTATCGGCAACCGGAGGGTGAACTATAAAATGCGCGATGCGGCGTTTAGCCGTCAGCGTTACTGGGGCGAACCCTTCCCCATCAAATGGGAGAACGGCATCGCCTATGCGCTTGATGAAAAAGAGTTGCCCCTGCTCCTGCCCGAAGTGAAGAATTATAAACCCGGGCCCGACGGCGAAGGACCATTGGCCAATATACCGGAATGGACGGCCCGTCACTTAGAAACCAGCACCATGCCCGGCTATGCCGGCAGCAGCTGGTATTTCCTGCGTTATATGGACCCGCATAACAACCAGACCTTCTGCGACCGCAAAGTGTCCGACTACTGGAACCAGGTGGATCTGTATATCGGGGGAACCGAACACGCCGTAGGGCATCTGCTGTACAGTCGCATGTGGACCAAATTCCTTTTCGACCTCGGATATATCGGTTTCGATGAACCCTATCGCAAACTGCTCAATCAGGGGATGATCCAGGGCAGCAGCCGGTTCGTTTACCGGGTCGAGATAAAGGAGAATGAAGCACTGGAGGCGAAACTTCGTCAGCAGCCGCTCTTCGTATCTCACGGCCTCAGCAAGCTGCAGGGTAGGGAACTGCTGAATGCGATACAACCCGAACTGGAAAAGATCGCCGGGAAGGATTTCCGGTTCAATCCGGATCAGATGGTCTTGTCTCCAATTCACGCCGACGTGAACCTGGTAGACGGTCTGGAGCTGGATATACCGGCTTTCAAAGCCTGGCGTCCGGAATATGCCCTGGCCGACTTTGTACTCGAGAATGGAAAATACCTCTGTGGTTCGGAAACGGAGAAAATGTCCAAGTCCAAATTCAACACCGTCGATCCGACCAGCCTGGTGGAAAAATACGGCGCCGATACTTTTCGCATGTACGAGATGTTCTTAGGCCCGCTCGAGCAAAGCAAGCCTTGGGACACGAAAGGCATCGAAGGGGTGCACCGGTTCTTACGTAAACTCTGGCGGCTGTTCTATGATGAAACGAAAGGGAAAGTGTGGACGAATGAACCGGCCACGGCGGCAGAGTTAAAAGTGCTTCACAAGACTATCAAAAAGATCGACGAAGACACGGAGAAATTCTCCTTCAATACTGCCGTCAGCGCCCTCATGATCGCGGTGAACGAGCTCGGCGAGCTCAAATGTCATAAGAAGGAAGTGCTAGAAAAGATCGTGGTGATCCTCACGCCCTATGCGCCGCATATCTGTGAGGAGCTCTGGCACGAGCTCGGTCACCAGACCACCGTGCTGGATGCGCCCTATCCTGTCGCTAATCAGCAATACCTGGTCGAATCCGAAAAGCAATATCCTGTTGCCATCAACGGGAAAACGAGAACGGAACTGAACATCAGCCTCGACGCCACCCAGCAACAGGTGGAAGCCCTCGTGCTGGGCAACGATACCGTCCAGAAATGGTTAGATGGGAAGCCGCCGAAAAAGGTCATCTATGTGAAGAACAAAATGATCAACGTGGTGGTGTGAGGTGCTGCCTAAGGCTTCACTAATCGCACGAGCGCGCTGCTTCCCTCCGTGCTTTGCAAATGGGCTTCATATCGCTTATCGCCCACGAGTGCAACCATCAGGGAAGTGTTGGGCGGAATGGAGCCCAGGTTCTCTGCTACCATCACGAGTTCGTTGTCCGACTGCAACTCATTCACCGGAAGTTTGAAACTGTAAGCCTGATCGGAGAGCAGGATATGCTCGCGCAGCAGTTGGCCGTTCAGGAAAACGGCTATCGAATCTCCATCTATCTCCGCGTTGTCGTAAAAGCGCAATTCGATTGAATCCCCTTTCACCGGTATCACCTGCTGCAGTGTCTTCTGCCGGCTGGTGAACCGCTGCTCGTTCGTCTGTGCAGGTGCAGGCAATGCCGGCAGAGGCTTTTCCGGTTCCGCATCTGCTGTACTCGCTAAGGGAATCGATTCGTCCGCCGGAGCAGGTTGCTGACTGAGATCGTTTATGGTCATGGCTGACGAAGAATGCCGGCGCTGCCTCTCCATCGCGACAGGCGCCTGTTTCTCTTCTTCCGGCACAGGATTCAGCGCAATCTGTTCCACGCTATCGATAACACCCGGATTGCTCACACTGTAAGCGTAATTGTCGATCACGAAATCCCATTCATCGGGAAACAACGGCGCGTCGGAGCCCTTCACGAGGTGCAGCTCCTTCTTCGGTTTCTGATCATCGGTAGAAGGTCCCGTTTTTCCATCGAGCTTCATCACGCCTTCACCGGGACAATTGAACTCTGCCACGGAAAGCAAAGCGCCGCCCGGACCTGTTCCGATGAACCGGTGTGCGCTATGATCTTCGAGCAGCTGATCGTCCCACCAAACCACTTCCATCGCGCGATCATCGAAATATCCTTTCACGGAAAAGCGCCGATATTCATTTTTGGAATCGTAGTAATAGGAAGTGCCCGTGAGACTGTCCCCTTTCCGGACCAGCTTGAGCTCGACATGGAAAGAACCGACCTTACCCTTCCATACACCGGTAATGGGTTGGCCGTGGGCCAGCGCCGGAAAAAGGGAAAAAACAGTGAAAGTCAGGTAAATAATGCTGCTTAACGGGGATCGCATTCATTGAGAACGCTCGGTAAACGGAGATATTTCAATAAAAATGTGAAAATGTGGAGATATAGAGATGTGGAGAATTTGATATGAAAATATGGAAATGTGAAGATGGTAAGCGCTTTTATTATCACATTTCCACATCTTCACATCTGCTCTCTCAAATTTTCAAATTAAAGTAAGTAAACCTCCAACAGCCCTTCCGGCAATTCCAGTAATAAACGCTTTCCTGCGTGATCGATCCGATAAAGCGTTTGCTCATTCACCGGTACCAGCACTTCCCTTCCTTTTATCTCCAGCCGGCAGAGGATCTGGTGCGGCTGCTCGATCACTTCCAGCACTTCGCCCAGGTCTTTTTTTCCATCCAGCACCCGAAAACCCACCCAGCCGATCGGGTTATTTTTTTGGGTATGCGCGCTGAGCTCTTCTTCTTTAAGCCAGACCTCGTGCTTGAGCCAGGCCCCGGCTTTTTCTTTGGTGTCGAGCCCTTCAAGTTTCAACATCAATTCCATCTCGCCTTTCTTTTTGGCCGATTCCACAAAAAAAGGCAGCAGCTCGTTCCGGTTCTTCTCCATAAAGACCACTTTGATCTTCGCCGGAGCGATCTTTTTACCGAGACGGTGCTCAAGCACGAGCTCTCCCTTCACCCCAAACGTGGAGACGATCTT
>DASZRP010000332.1:0-10585 GCA_035548895.1 Puia sp.
GTTCAATGTAAAGCAGGCGCCTCTCGCTACACGCTTTAATGAAACGGTTCTTTCATTTCAGGATCCCGACGGACTGCATCTGGAATTGATCACGGCGACAAACGGCGACAAGAGAAAACCCTGGGAGACTGGCGAGGTCAATGCGACCGTAGCAACCAAAGGTTTCTATAATACAACCCTCTCCTTAAGAAAAATCGATGCGACGGCAAATCTCCTGACGGAAGTTTTCGGATACCGGCTGCTGAAGCAGGAAGGAAACCGTCACCGCTTTGTGACGCACCAACCGGATGCGGCCGGCATCATCGATCTGCTTGAAATGCCCGACCTTCCTGGAGGATATAATGCCGCCGGCACGAACCATCATATCGCATTCCGGATGAGCGATGAAACCACCCAAATGGAGATGCGCGAGAAAATTGCATCCCGGGGACTGAATATCACTCCAAAAATAAACCGCGACTACTTTTATTCAGTTTATTTTCGTGAACCTGGAGGTGTGCTGTTTGAACTGGCAACCGATCAGCCTGGTTTTACAGTGGATGAACCGCTGGATGAGCTTGGCACTCATCTCAAATTGCCAAAGCAATTTGAGCCGGCCAGGGAACGGATTGAAAAAGTACTGCCGTTACTTTAACTTATATACGCGATAATCTGCATAAAAATCAGGCTATGGAAGAAGTTCAATTGAAATTAAACGATCAGGGGCACGGCGAGTTTTTTATCCCAGAAGGAAATGAGCATATTGCTTTCATGCAGGTCGGCGTTTCCGGCCAGGTACTGACTGCCTTTCACACCGAAGTCCGCCCGCAAGCCGAGGGCCAGGGACTGGCTAAAAAATTACTGTCAGCCATGGTGGACTATGCACGCAAAAACGGATTGAAGGTAAATCCGCTTTGCCCCTATGTATATGCGCAGTTCAAACGGCATCCGGAAGAATATGCAGATGTCTGGCTTAAACCTGTAGTGTAAATCTTGGTATATGTCGGTTGCAACGGGGCATAAAAAAAATATATTATCAGCCGGCAAAGCGATTCAGGACGCTGGCCGGGTGTTGATCATGCTGCATGGTCGCGGAGCCACAGCAGAAGATATACTTTCCCTGTCTGACGTCTTCAAGCTGAATGATTTTGCCTTATTAGCACCGCAGGCTACTAACTTTACCTGGTATCCTTACTCGTTCATGGCGCCCCCTGAAGAAAATGAGCCCTGGCTTTCTTCCGCTTTGTCGCTGCTGCATGACCTCCTCACCGATCTGAATACCCGGGGTTTCCCATCGAAGAATATTTACCTGCTGGGATTTTCCCAGGGCGCCTGCCTTACCCTCGAATTCGCAGCGCGCAATGCCCGGCGGTTCGGCGGTGTGGTTGCTTTTACCGGTGGGCTGATCGGCGACAGGATATATCCTGAGCATTATTCCGGCGATTTTTCCGGAACGCCTGTGTTCATCGGCAGCAGTAATCCCGATCCGCATGTTCCCGTTTCCCGGGTTCAGCAAACAGCAGATCTGCTAAAAACGATGAATGCAAAGGTGACTGAGAAAATATATCCGGCACTTGGTCATACCATCAATCAGAATGAAATAGATTTGGCCAACCAACTGATATTTGAGGCGAAAGGATAACTTTGAGGACGGACTTTTCAAAGCCGGACAATGAACAAGATAGACTGGTTGCTCGTTTCCGAAATCGCCTACATGCTTGTGCTCGTCGTTGTTTGTCTGCGTATCATTTACGATACCAGAACAACGAGCAAAGCGCTCTCCTATCTTTTGTTCGCCATTTTTGTTCCGTTCTTCGGCATGCTGATCTATTTCCTGTTTGGCACCAACTACCGGAAAAGAAAGATCTACAGCAAGAAACTGACCCAGAATGACCGGCTGGCCGAAAGAATGAAGTCGGAAATTTACCAGTCTTCGAGGCAGACATTTGCCGAATGCGATGCCTCAGTAGAAAGCAACCGCCAGCTTGCTTATATGCTGCTGAAGGAAACTACCAGTCCGCTGACCTCCGGCAACTCCGTCAGGCTGCTGGTGAACGGAGAGAACAAATTTCCGGAAGTGCTGCAGGCGCTTAAAGAAGCAAAGCGCCATATTCATATCGAATATTATATTTTCGAAGACGAGGAGATCGGACGACAGATAGCCGAGATCTTAATTGAACGCGCCCTCGCCGGCGTTGAGGTCCGGTTTATCTACGATGATTTCGGCAGCCGCTCCATCAGGAAAAAACTTGTTCCCGGGATGATCGAAAACGGCGTAAAGGCTTTTGCGTTCTTTCGAATTTATTTCATTCCTTTCGCGAACCGGATCAACTACCGGAACCATCGGAAGATTATTGTGATCGACGGAAAGACCGGATTCGTTGGGGGCATCAATGTAAGCGACCGCTATATCAACCAGGTCAATTCCAAAAAGTTATTCTGGCGCGATACGCATTTGCGCATCGACGGACCGGGCGTTCATTATCTGCAATATCTATTCTTATGCGACTGGAATTTTTGTGCAGACGACCGGGTAGAACCTGACCGTTCTTTGTTCCCGCCGCTGAACGGATACGAAAGAAAGGACGATAAAGTAGTCCAGATTGCCGCCAGCGGCCCTGATTCGGAAATGCCTTCAATACTCTTTTCTCTTTTAAAAGCCGTAAGCCTCGCAAAAAAAGAAATCCTGATTTCCACTCCTTATTTCATACCCGGCGACGGCCTGCTGGAAGCTCTAATGATCGCTTCGCTGAGCGGGCTTTCCGTTAAACTACTGGTGCCTGGCGAATCCGATTCGGCATTTGTCAATGCCGCCGCCCGATCCTTCTACAGCGACCTGTTGAATGCGGGCGTCGAGATATACCTGTACAGAAAAGGCTTTCTCCACGCAAAGACAATGGTCACCGACGCGAGCATTGCCATTGTCGGAACTGCCAATATGGATTTTCGCAGCTTCGACCTCAATTTTGAAGTCAATGCCATTGTGTACGACGAGGAATTCGCTTCCCAACTCGCCGATGTCTTTTACGAAGACATCAAAGATGCAGAGAAAATCGATCCGCTTTTGTGGAACGAAAGATCCGCATTCAAACAACTGCTCGAAAAAACCGCCCGTCTCGTATCCCCGCTTCTTTAGCGATTAAATGCTGCCTTCCCGAACCCAGTTTATTCCCCCAATACAAAAATGGGTCATGCGAAAGCGATTTTTCAGTATACGATCAGAAGTTCGGTAAAATAAACCCTGTTTTTCTTAAAAAAACCTTTTTTAAGCTGTGTGGCGGTTGGACTTGATTCGAAATTTATCCGGGTTTTATTCGAGATTTATTCGGAACGTATTCGGAATCGCCCGAAGCCATCCCGAAGAAACTCCGAATACATCTCGAAGACAACCCGGAAAAAATACCCTTTCATGGTCGGTATGCCTGGCCCTTAAAATAATCTTATCCGGAGATTATTTTTCAGTAGTTGGGTGTATATACTGAATTTCTGCCTCCCAACCTTCAGATCTTTGATTTGCAGTCCTGAATCAGGATTATCACAAGAACCATTACCGTCCCCCCGGAGATGGCTCAAAAAAAAGGACCACCCTCCCTTCGGAAGATGGCCCCTCTGATTTACTGATCCATGAGACCTATTTGTTCCAGACGGCCCAGCCGGACGTCCAGTCGTTCGTTGCGTCGAGCGCTCCGATATAATTCACTTTGTCGAAGAAATCGGCGTCCAGTCCACCCACATCGAATTTCGCTGCCGTTGTCAGTGCCGGAGATCCGCCCATGGGCTTGAGATTCGGGCTCGCATTATTGAACGGATCCGTTAACTGAATGTCTGAAGCATTTTCATAGTAGACGCTGGCATTGCTTCCCGTGGTAATCGAGGCCAGTGTTGCAGAATCAAGGATTTTCGGAGTGATGGTCAGCTTATCCACCTGAAAAGGCTTGCCATAGGCATGCAGGAAGCTATTGTAGAACTTGCTTATTCCTGCCTTATAGTATGAAGCCGTAGAGTCATCGTCGAGGTCCAGGCCTACTTTCTGCCCGCCCATAACGATCGAATTAGCAAGCGTAAACTTCGATCCCCTTCTCCATCTCATCCCATAACCGTAATCCGAGCTTACGTCGGTACCATTGTTTGGCCCAATGGCTGTAAAATTGGAAAGAACCGGGAAAGTGATCGGAGCGCGGGAGAAAGCAAAACCGTTAGACGGGTTTACATTATCTACTTCAAAATTGTTGGAGTAGTCGCCTGTCGTCCCCTTGTTGTCGGTGAATTTGGGATCTTTCACGGAAATAGCAAACTGGATATGACCACGGAAACCGTCATCCATGTCAAAATCATCGTCAGCGCAGTTATAAGCAATCAAATGCTTGGCGTTAACGGTTCCTCCAAAGAATTCGAAAGCATCGTCCAGTCCGCGGATCACCTGAATATAATCGAGCGTTGTGCCGGAGCCAACGCCATATAACGACAGGCCGTTGATTTCGTCTCCCGGATTTACGGCTTTGCCGGCATATTCGATGCGGACGTACTTCAGGGTGCCGGAATTGTCGGCATCATTGGTGCCGCCGAATACGCTGAATGCTGCATCAACACCGCCTTCCAGTACAGCGTGATTTCCGTTTCCGCTGGCCTGTCCAACCAGAACAACCCCGCCTAAATCACCGGGCTGAGGTGAGCTTTCGTTGGAAGTAAACACGATCGGTTCAGTCGAAGTTCCCGTCGCGTTGATCTTCGCTGTACGGTAAATGACGAGAACGCCGGCAGAATCTTTGTTGGATACAATCCTGGTTCCCGGATCGATGGTGATCGTTGCGCCGTTGGTCACATATACATAACCACGCAGACGATAGGTCTTGGTTTTTACCCAATGCTGATCCGCGGTTATCGTACCCCGAATGTCGACATGCGTGGCGGTATCGACCGGATTAGGATCAGGGCCTGGGCCCGGATCGGGCTTATTGTCGCTTTTTGAACAGGATGCAACGGTAACAACCGCCAATAAAATTAATGATGCGATTTTGTTCATATTATTCTTTTTCATTTTAAAAAATTGTATTTAAGTGTGAGGAAAACACTCGCTCCGGAATGAATTGAAATGATGGTCTTATCCTCCTTCGGATCGTAGTTGATATTCGAGGGGTTGGGATCAAACTTGTAATACCAGGAAGCCGGCTGCGCCAACAGATCGCTGATAGTTAATTTGATTTCGCACCGGTCGCCAAATATTTTCTTGCTGATCTGAAAATCCAGCACATCCCGGGGCTTTTCAAATACATTCAATGCGGCGTCGCTGGTTGCCCTGAACCTCAGCCTGGGCCCGATCCGGTTATAGAGCAGATTGACCGAGAACCGGTTATTATCCGGCGACCAGGTCAGGCCGCCATTAAGAATGTAGGGAGACTGCCCCTGCATCGGGCTATTGAAGTCATTTTGATCAAATTGAACCGAGCCTTTTATATAAGCTGCGTTCGCATAAAAGGTCAGGTTACTGAAAAAGCCGCCGCTGATAAAATTCAACTTCTTGCGGACTTCAAATTCCACTCCATATACCGTGGCCTTATCCGCATTTTCGTAGGAAAGCACATCGTTGCCGAGATTTGTCTGTTCAATCGGGTTGATAAAATATTTATAGAATACACTCGCTGAAATAATTTCACCGAGTCCGGGAAACCACTCATAGCGCAGATCAGCATTCGTATTTCTCGCCCGAACCAGGTTCGGATTGCCTTTGACAACAAAATAATTGTCATAATCAAATACGCTGTAATCTGCCAGCTCCCGGAATTCAGGACGATTGACCGCCTGCGACCCTGCCAGTCGCAGGTTCGCCCTGTGGTTGGGCGACCAGGTCAGAATAAAAGAAGACAGGAGATCGACATTATCCTTTTCCACCTTGTTTTTTGCCTCGGCCGTTAATTCCTGCTGATATTTTTCTACCCTTAATCCCCAACTGAGCCGGAGCTTTTCCGAGAAACGGTTGTCCAGCATGACAAAGCCGGCATTCAGCAGCGAATGGGCATCATAGTTAGTAGAATTCGTTTCAATATTGGCAACCGTCAGATTATAGAGGTCGATATTCTCCGGTGAAAACAACGTATTGAATGTCGTGCTCTTGGTCTCGGCAATCTTCGTCCCGTATTGATCTAATGATGCGTAACCCAGCGCAGTCACATCAACCGACCTGTCGCGGTAGATGTTGGCGGTTCCAAATTTTAATTTCTGAACCTGATCAAATAGCTTAAAGCTTTTGGTAGCATCGACATTAGCGCCATAAATGAACTCGTCCATAAAAGAATAAACACGTCCTGCGTTACGGATCTCCGGCGAGTTTTCATTGCTCAGGCGCAGATAGTATTGCGCGTCTTCATCGCCATCGGCCCTAAAGGTCAACACGCGCTGGTCTGGCTGATTCCTATATGTGTAACCGAAGGAACCGTTCCAGTTTATGGTCCAGGAAGAACCGGGATGATGCACACCCTCCAGAACGGCATTGGCAATGCCGTTCTGCTGCGCCTCGCTGTTCTGGCTCTTGATATAAAATGGGTCGAAGGTATTGGCCACATTTTTCCCTCCGCGTTCACCCATGGTTTTTACAAAGTCATTATTAAAGAGTGTTTTAAGCGACAGCCGGCTTTGGCGGTAGGAATAAGTAAGGTTCAGCAGGGCGGATAAATTATTTTTCTGATCGTAGTTCGTCGTTCGATAGTCGTAAATGAGCGTTTTGTCGATCGGGTAATCCAGCCTTTCCCGGTTGGAAACAGCGCGGCCATTGCTGTATCCCAGGCTATAGATGTAGCCGAGTTTATTGCCGTTCTGATATAAATGCGTATTGCCGCCGGCGTAGGAAACACTGAAGGACGGCAGGCTTTTGTATGCTGCTTCGTCGCCAAAGGTGTTGGGAAAAGTTTTGGTAACCTCCCGCTTGAAATCGGGGGACTTCAATACAAAACCTTTTTCATTCCGGGCGTAGGCGCCTGGGATCAATCGCGAATCATCGAAAAATCCGATGGCATCGAATGAACCGTTGGGGAACCCCTTGTAAAAATTTTTACCGGTTGTCAGCGTATTAAATCCTATATACAAACTCAATTCACCGAGCGGCCGGCTGGGATAATCCCGTGTAACGATCTTTACGGCGCCACCGCTGAAATCGCCGGGCAAATCGGGGGTAGGTGATTTATAGATGACTACATTATCGACCAGCGATGAAGGAATGATGTTGAAGGAGAAGGCTTTTTTGTCGGGTTCCGTGCTGGGGAGCAGTGAATTGTTCAGCAATGCCACATTATAGCGTTCACTCATCCCGCGAATAACCACAAACCGGTTTTCCTGCACCGAGGCTCCGCTTACCCTTTTCAATACCTCTCCCGTATTCTTATCGGGCGATTTCTTAATCGTTTCGGCTGAAATACCATCCGTAATCGCAGCGTTGCTTTTTTGCAATTGATAGAGCGAAGCCGTCGTCTCTTTCTTTGCGCTGGCAATTACAACCACATTTTCCAACTGGTCAGCGCTTCGGTCTAAAGAGATAGAGAGATTTTCTCCATCAGAAAGCTTGAGATCCTGAATCAGCTTTGGCTGGTAACCAACACTGCTGAAACTCACATTGTAAGGCCCCTCCTGATCTACCGGAATGAAAAACCGCCCGTCCGCATCTGTCCTTGTTCCGAGCTGCTGCCCCTGAATCAGGATTGAAACACCCGACAAAGGGCTACCTGATTGACTATCAATAACAATTCCAGTTAGTTTTTGCTGGCGGCTTTGCGCCTGAGTGCCGGATATAAGCCAAAATGTAAAAAAAAGACTGTTGAATAAATGCTTTCTCAAAGGTTTCCGCTGTTGTTGCGGCGAAGGTATCGGGGCGAAATGAAGTAATTGTTAACGACCGATTAACTAACCGTTAACTGGCAAATAACATCTGATTAACTACATCAGCCACTCACATAATATATAAATTAGGCGAGCCGCTTATCGGGTGAAATAAACTCAACGTAGTAGATCCGCATTAAAAGAATAAAAAGGGATATCAGGAGAGGCCCAAAGATGAGCCCGATAAAACCAAAGAGCGGAACGCCGACAATGACGCCAAAAATGGTGATCAGCGGATGGACGTTCCCGATTTTTCTTTGCAGCCAGAGTCGGAAAATGTTATCGGTTGACCCAATGACGACCAATCCATAGATCAGCACGATCACGCCTTTGGCGGTCTCATCGCCAACGACCAGTATAATAAACAATGGCACATAAGCTAAGGCAGATCCAACCACGGGAACCATGGAGGCGAAACAGGTAATGGCAAACCAAAGGAAAGGATTCCGTATGCCAAGTATGAGATAAGCGATCAATCCGACAATACCCTGCATTAAAGCGATCAGGGGTATCCCCACGGCGTTCGAAATGACCATGCTCTTTACTTCATGCTGGACCCGGATCAGGTTATCCCTTCGGAGCGGCATCACTTCTGTGATCCATTTCTCCATGGCAGCCCCGTTCACCAACATGAAATAAAGCAGGAAATAAAGCATAACGATCTGCACGAGAGTATTGAATGTAGCGCCCAATACCAATGGCAGCTCCCGGACAACCATACCGCTGAGATCGCGCACCGTTCCTTCATTCAGAAAATGATACCCTGTTCGACCTTCCAGGTCTCGCAGAAAGGCAAGCAGCGTACCGGTTAACTCGGTAGCATGGCTGATCAGATAGCCTACTCCGGTGCTGAGTGTATTGACAAAAAAGAAGACTGGAACCATGATGATCAGGAAACTGAGGAGCATCAGCACCAGGGCCGCCGCCCAGGGTTTCCATTTCCGGTTCAACAGGGCATTCATGTATCTTCTCATTAATATGTAAAAAGTAAAAGCGCCCAGCAGGGAAGGAAGGAATCCTTCCAGTCTCGTAAAAAGCACGACCCCGATCAATAGCAGAATAGCCAGGAAGAAAAACTGCCTGACTTTTTCGGGGTCAAAAGGGCTAAATGAATTCATGCTGATTGTTTTCATAACAAGTTACTAAGACTTATTTTTATAGTATGCTAAACAATATGACCATGATCCGCATGATAATGCCGCTTTGCGTCCTGCTCATTTTTCTTTCCCATAGCGCTATGGCGCAGACTGGTCGCATAACCGGGTTCACGGATTCTTCTTCCCTGTCCGAAAAACAAATCGAACACGCGTTTGACGGTTATATTGACAGGACCAGCATCGGCAGCACCATGCGGGAATTGTCCGCTTATCCCCATCATCTCGGCTCTCCGGGCGGAAAGGCAGTCGCAGAGAAAATATTGGCCAGATTCCGAAGCTATGGATTCGATGCCCATATAGAAACCTACCAGGTATTCTTTCCCACACCTAAAAAACGTGTACTGGAAATGACCTCTCCTACCGTCTACCAGGCCCTGTTGAAAGAACCGGCGTTAAAGGAAGATGCGACCAGCGGACAGGACGGACAACTGCCTACCTACAACGCCTATAGCGCCAATGGCAATATAACGGCCCCGCTGGTATTCGTGAACTATGGGCTGCCGGCCGACTATGAAGTACTGGCGTCTATGGGAATCGATGTGAAAGGCAAGATCGTGATCGCTAAATATGGCATGAGCTGGCGCGGCATAAAACCCAAAGTCGCCCAGGAGCATGGCGCGATCGGATGCATCATATATTCAGATCCGCAGGGCGATGGTTATACCCAGGGCGACGTATATCCCAAGGGATCATTTAAAAATGAGTTCGGCGTGCAGCGGGGAAGCGTAATGGATATGCCTGTTTATCCCGGCGATCCCTTAACGCCGGGAATCGCCGCCCGCAGCGATGTAAAGAGACCATATTCTCATGAAAACGCTCCGAACCTGCTGAAGATTCCGGTGCTGCCGATCAGCTATCACGATGCGGCGCCCTTACTTCAATCTCTCGGCGGACCGGTAGCTCCGGTGAGCTGGCATGGCGCCCTGCCCTTCGCCTATCATATCGGCGACGGGAAAACGATGGTGCACATGAACCTGGAATTCAACTGGAACCTCGTTCCCTGCTACGATGTGATCGCTAAAGTAAAAGGCAAAGCATTTCCCGATGAATGGGTAATACGGGGCAACCACCACGACGCCTGGGTAAACGGAGCGCATGATCCGATCAGCGGTCAGGCCTCCCTGTTAGAAGAAGCCAGGGCCATAGGACAGCTGTTAAAAACCGGGTGGAGGCCCAAAAGAACACTGGTCTTCTGCGCCTGGGACGGCGAAGAACCCGCCTTGCTTGGTTCAACGGAATGGGTGGAAGACCATGCCGCCGAACTGAAGCAGCACGCTGTACTGTACGTAAATTCAGACATGAATGGCCGGGGTTTCCTGGGAGCCGGCGGATCGCACGCGCTGGAAAGGTTCGTCGACGAAGTGGCCAAAGATGTTACAGACCCGCAAACCGGCGTAAGTGTCTATGAGCGGCAGAAAGCGCACCTGGCAGTTAATGCCCCGACCATCAGAAAAATGAAATCTGCGCTGGATCAGCAGGAATTAAAACTGGATGCGCTCGGCAGCGGATCTGACTACTCTCCTTTTTTACAGCATCTTGGCATTCCTTCTTTAGACATAGGCTTTGGAGGAGAAGATAATGGA
>DASZRP010000333.1:0-23614 GCA_035548895.1 Puia sp.
CTACAATGGTACCAATTCCCGCAGCCTTATAAGCTCTTGCCGTTTTTGGCACCGCTTCATATTGACCGGAGAGTTGATTTTTTACCAGGTCGGTTTGTTCGTTGAAGAAGTTCACTGCGCCGATCAGCATATTATTGGAGATATTGTCCAGATGCCCGCGGAATTTGAGCCAGGGACCGGCCATGGAAATATGATCGGTGGTGCACTTGCCCTTGGCCTTGATCAGCAGGCGGAGCCCTTTCAGATCTACGCCTTCCCAAGGCTTGAAAGGTTCGAGCAGCTGAAGACGTTGTGAGTCGGGTTTTACGATTACCTGTACCTTGCTGCCATCCTTAGCGGCTGCCTGGTAACCCGGATCATCTACCGAAAATCCTTTCGGAGGTAATTCGAAGCCGGTCGGTTCATCCAGCATCACATCTTCACCCTGTTCGTTGCGCAGCTTATCTTTCAGCGGATTGAACTTCAGGTCGCCCGCAATGGCCATGGCGGTCACGATTTCCGGAGAAGCCACAAAAGCATGGGTGGACGCCAGTCCGTCGTTTCGCTTGGCGAAGTTTCTGTTGAAGGAGGTGATGATGGAATTCTTTCTGTTTGGATCGTCGATATGGCGGGCCCATTGGCCGATGCAGGGGCCGCAGGCATTGGCTAATACTACGCCGCCGATCTTCTCGAAGGTTTTCAGGAATCCGTCTTTTTCTATGGTGTGACGCACCTGTTCGCTGCCCGGCGTAATGGTGAATTCCGCGTGCGTCTTCAGTTTCTTTGTTATCGCCTGACTGGCTACCGAAGCGGAACGGCTGATGTCTTCGTATGAAGAGTTGGTGCAGGAACCGATCAGCGCTACTTCCAGTTTATCAGGCCAGTGATTGGTCTTTACCGCTTCGGCAAATTTTGAGATTGGCCAGGCCAGGTCGGGTGTAAACGGGCCATTGACATGCGGCTCCAGTTCGTTGAGGTTGATTTCGATGAGCTGATCGTAATATCCCGAAGGATTTGCATATACCTCGGGATCCGGGCGCAGGTGTTCACGGATGCCATCGGCAAGCGCAGCTACTTCAGCGCGGCCGGTCGCTTTCAGGTAGTCGGCCATTTTGGAATCGTAAGCAAAGATGGAACAGGTAGCCCCGATCTCTGCGCCCATATTGCAGATCGTTCCCTTACCGGTAGCACTGAGACTTTCCGCGCCTTCCCCAAAATATTCCACGATGGCGCCGGTGCCTCCCTTTACGGTCAGGATGCCGGCTACTTTCAGAATAACATCCTTGGCGGCAGTCCATCCATTGAGCCTGCCCGTTAGTTTTACCCCGATCAGCTTGGGCATTTTCAATTCCCAGGGCAGACCGGCCATTACATCTACCGCATCGGCGCCTCCAACGCCAATAGCGACCATGCCAAGCCCTCCTGCGTTGGGCGTATGTGAATCGGTGCCGATCATCATGCCGCCCGGGAAAGCATAGTTCTCCAGAACGACCTGGTGAATGATGCCTGCGCCGGGTTTCCAGAAACCGATGCCGAATTTGTTGGAAATGGAAGCGAGAAAGTCGTACACTTCCCTGTTGATATCGAGCGCGGCAGACAGGTCTTCTTTCGCGCCCACTTTAGCCTGGATGAGGTGATCGCAATGCACGGTGGAAGGAACAGCCACCCTGTCGCGCCCGCAGGTCATGAATTGCAGCAGGGCCATCTGGGCTGTTGCATCCTGCATGGCTACCCGGTCCGGCGCAAAGTCGACATAGTCTTTTCCCCGGCTGTAATTCCTGATGGTGTCGGAGAAAAGGTGGGCGTATAAAATTTTTTCTGTTAAGGTGAGCGCTCTGCCGGTGGTTTTTTTTGCCGCAGCGATCTTGGAGGGCATGCCGGCATAAATCTTTTTGATTAAATCCAGGTCGAAAACCATGAAAGGGTAGTTTAAATTGTTATGGGCAACTCATCCGAAAGGATAAGTGATTACGGAATGCAAATTTACCTAAAAATTGCGGGAATGCAGGGCGTCGGGTTTGTGGTTTGCGCAATTTTTTTTTAACTTGCGATCGCATGAACCGGTTCAAGGAATTCATTGAATGGCAGGCCTTCGGGGTCTGTACGGCGATTGGAGAACGCCTCGGCATTGCCACTTCCCGCATTCGCACCTGGTTTATCTATATCTCTTTTCTCACCATGGGTTCTCCGTTGATCATCTATTTCATATTGGCATTCTGGCTGAACATAAAACGCTATATCGGGCTGGCGAAGAGGAATCCGCTTAATAGTTGATGACAGATGATAGATGACAGATGACAGTCTTTCTGTGCATCAGCATGATTTAATACGAATAGCCTGTTTCACGAAAAGTCCGTTTACCGCCTACCGTTAGCCGTTAACCACCAACTGTCATCCGTCATCTATCATCTGTCATCCATTAACCGCTTTACGCAATTTCACCAGCTTCACCAGCAGTTCTTCCAGCAAATCAAGTTTAAGCATATTGGCGCCGTCGCTTTTCGCAACAGCCGGATTGGGATGGGTTTCGATGAACAGCCCGTCGGCGCCTGCTGCAATAGCTGCTTTGGCAATAGTACCGATCAACTGCGGATTGCCTCCGGTAACGCCGCCGGATTGATTGGGTTGCTGCAGGGAATGGGTGCAATCCATGACCACCGGAAACCCGAGGTCCTGCATCCAGGGAATATTGCGGTAGTCGACTACCAGGTCCTGGTAACCGAAGGTAGTGCCCCGCTCGGTTAAAATAATTTTTTCATTTCCTGCGTTGCGTATTTTCTCTGCGGCAAACTTCATCGCCGGGCCGCTCAGGAATTGTCCCTTCTTTACGTTGACAACTTTCCCCGTTTCTGCTGCGGCGACCAGCAGATCCGTTTGCCGGCACAGAAACGCCGGAATCTGAAGAATATCTACAAAATTCGCTGCCGGCGCGGCTTCATCATGTGCGTGAATGTCGGAAGTAGTGGGTAGTTTATATTTCTGGCCGGTTTTTTGAACAAGGGATAATGCGTGGTCATCGCCGATGCCGGTGAATGAAGAGGAGCTCGTGCGATTGGCTTTACGGTAGGAGGATTTGAAGATATAAGGGATGCCCAGCCTGGAGCAGATGCCGGATACCTTTGCCGCCACAGTATCGAGAAGCTCTTCGCTTTCTACCACGCAGGGGCCTGCAATAAGAAAAAAATTGCTTTCATCATATTGCTGATCCCTGAACAGGGTTTTTAAAAAAGTCTGCATGAAAAATTTTTGATAAAATTAGCATTTAAACAGGCTGGTTTTTTTCGGGAGCATTAAACTATTTTTTTATTTCGCGGTCTTAACCTAAACAATCAATCATATGAAGTACGCGGTGTTCGCAGCAATTGCCCTGATTTCCTTTTCTTCCTGCAAGAAGACCTACATCGATCAGACGGTTAACCAGGCTTTTTCAGCTATTTATACTATTGACCCTTCAGCCTGGCAGCAAGGCACTAATTCCGACCAGACCATTTTTTATTATGTGAACCTGAGCGTGCCTGAACTGGACGACATCATCAATACCCATGGCGGCGTGGAAGTTTATCTTTCCTTTGATGATCCGAATGCAACCGTCAAAAATTATGAGGCCCTGCCCGAAGTGTTTGACGGGGTGGCTTACGGTTCACTCCACACGACCGGAACAGTGACCATCGACCTGCGGGGCGCCGATGGGGGAAGCCTGAGCAGCCCGATCGGAACAACAGTGACTGCTAAGGTGGTATTGATCGATGCGCAGCCGCTCGATAATTAATCCAATTGGCCGGTAGTTATAGAGAATGCCATCGCATAGATATTTTGCGATGGCATTTTTATTATTATTTCTTCAGCCGGAAATATTGCTTTCCGTATTTTCGTTTTGGTTAAAACGAAAAGCAGATGACCCTTAGCACGAACGAGCTGATCATTGCGATTATTTTCGCTGTACTGATAGCCGGAACCCTGGCCTTTTTATTCTGGAAACAACGCCGGCAGGTAAAAAAAGGCCCAACGGCGGCAAACGACTCCGATAAATCGTCTACCCGCACCCTGAAGCTCCAGGCTTACGAACGCCTGGTACTCCTGGCCGACCGCATTGCGCTTCCCAACCTGATTGCGCGCGCCAACCAGCCCGGATTATCTGCCCGTGAAATGCAGTCCCTGCTGACCCAGACCCTTCGCCAGGAATTCGATTACAACATCACCCAGCAGGTTTATGTCAGCCCGGAAGCCTGGGACGCTATCCGGAATCTCAAGGAGCAAAACCTGCTGATCATAAACCAGGTGGCTTCTTTCTTACCCGCCGATGCCGGCGGACAGGACCTGAATAAGAACCTGCTGGATCTCATTATGCAAAACCCCAAAGCTTCCCTGCACCAGGTGGTGGCAGATGCGCTTGCTTTTGAAGCGAAGAAGATCATGTAGTAGATGACAGATGATAGATGACGGATGACAGTTGGCGGACCTTCGTGAAACAGGCTATTTCTATTAAATCACGCTGATGCACAAAAAGACCGTCATCTGTCATCTATCATCCGTCATCTATTTATCCTCATTCTCTCCCTGATGCCTGGTATCCACATTGCGGTACGACAGGAAGAAGACGACCGGGAATATGAGCAGCGAAAAGATCGTTGCGCAGATCAGTCCCCCGATCACCACGCGGGCCAGCGGGCGGGAACTTTCGGAGCCGATACCGGTAGACAAGGCAGCGGGCATCAGGCCGATGGTAGCCATCAGCGCAGTCATCAGCACCGGCCGTATCAGTGAATTTACTCCGCGCTTTACTGAGGTGAACAGGGGGTTCTCCCCGCGCAGCTTTTCCAGATTTTGTTTGAAAGCGGTGATCAGCAGCACGCCCTCCAATATGCAAATGCCAAATAGTGCGATAAAACCAATGCCCGCGGAGATGCTGAAATTCGTTCCGGTGATCAGCAGGGCAAGGATACCGCCGACTACGGCAAAGGGCACGTTCAGGAATACAAGTCCCGCATCTTTCAGGTTCCCGAACATGATGAAGAGCAGCAGGAAGATGAGCAGCAGGCTGATGGGCACCACTTCGAGCAGGCGCTTGGACGCGCGCTGCTGATTTTCGAAATCGCCCTGCCAAACCATGCTGTATCCTTTCTTAAGCTTTACCATTTCGTCCACTTTTGCCTGGGCTTCCGCAATGGTGCTTCCCATATCGCGGCCTTCCACGGAGAACTTGATCGCCGAATAGCGTTCGTTGTCATCGCGGAAGATGAGACAGGGGCCCGTTTTCAATGTAATATTTGCGATCTCTCTCACCGGCACTTTGGAGCCGGCCGAAGTAGGCACAAGCAGGTTGCCGATATCGGTTTCCGTACTTCTGAATTCTTCGGGGAACCGGATGCGGATATCGAAACGACGAACGCCTTCATAGAGTTGAGTGGCAGCTTTACCGCCGATCGCCATTTCGATTACCGCATTGGCATCGGCGGTTGAAACACCGTATAAGGCCATGCGACTTTGATCTAAGTCGATATCCAGTTCGGGTTGCCCGATATTGCGGATCACACCAAGATCGGCGATGCCACGGATATGCTTCAGGATATTATAAACCTCATCCGATCTGGCTTCCATATAGTTCAGCGAGTCGCCGAATATTTTTACGCAAATAGATCCTTTCACGCCCGACACGGCTTCCTCCACATTATCCATGATGGGCTGCGAGAAATTCAGGTCTGCTCCGGGAATAACGGAAAGCGCTTTACGCATCTGCTCGATCAGCTCATCCTTCGATATTTTGGGCTTCCATTCTTCCTGCGGGTAAAGGGATACATCAAATTCATTATTGTAGAAACCGGTAACATCGGTGCCGTCGTCCGGCCGGCCGGTTTGCGATACTACCTTTCTTATCTGCGGGAAAGTCATCATGATCTGGCGCATCTGGTTGGCTACCTGAACGGATTTATCGAGGGAAATGCTATAGGGCATCGTGGCACGCACCCAGATGGATCCTTCGTTGAGCTCCGGCAGGAACTCGCTGCCGAGAAACTTAAATGCATAGAGGCCAAGCACGATCACGATGGCGGAAACACCGAGCGAAAGTCTCTTGTTGCGGAAGACGAACCGGAATCCGCTCATCACCCTGGCCGTCATAAACTCCGTAAACGGATTATGTTTTTCCCGAACATTTTTGCTGAGCAGGGCATTGACCAGCACCGGCACGAGGGTCAGCGTAAATATCAGCGCGCCAAGCAGGGCAAAGCCCAGGGTATAAGCCAGCGGCGAGAACATTTTTCCCTCCACTTTCTGGAAAGAGAAGATCGGCAGGAGGGCTGTAATGATAATGACCTTGGAGAAGAAGATCGCCTTGCCTAGCTCAGCGCCCTTTTTTTTGATCCTGCCCATCTTGACCAGTTTGTTGAACCGGTCCATGCCATAGATCTTCGCCTCATGGTCGAGCATCACGAATAACCCTTCCACCATCACCACGGCGCCGTCGATAATGATCCCGAAGTCGATCGCACCCAGGGAAAGCAGGTTGGCGGACATTCCCATGAAGTGCAGGCAGATAAAAGAAAACAACAGCGAAAGCGGGATGATGATGGATACGATCAGCGTGGTTCGCCAGTTGAACATGAACAGCGAAACGATCAGGGTAACCAGAAGAATTCCTTCTATGAGGTTGTGCATTACCGTGTGCGTGGCGTAATGGATCAGTTCCTCCCGGTTGTAGAAAGGAACGATCTTTACGTCGGGAGGCAACACCCGGTCGTTCAGTTTTTTGATCTTGACCTTCAGCGCCCTGATCACTTTATCCGGATTCTCTCCCTTGCGCATCAGCACAATGGCCTCCACGGCATCGGAAGCATCGGTCACTTTCCTGCCGCCCTTCAGCGTGTCGATAGCATCCGACCGGCCAACTTCACCTAACCGCGGCTGGGAAGCAACCTGGATATCGGCAACATCTTTTGCGAGAACGGGAATGCCGTTGATATTGGCGATGAAAATATTCCGGATCTCATTGATATCGTTCAGCAGTCCAATCCCGCGGACGATATAGGCCTGCGAGTTTTTCTTGATCACATCGCCGCCGATATTGATATTGCTGCGGCTCACGGCATTGTACACATCTAGCGGGGTAATGCCGAGGCCGGTAAGCTTTTGCGGGTTCACCCGGATCTCATAAGTTTTTACGGAGCCGCCAAAGCTCACGATATCAGCGATGCCGGGCACGGAGCGCAATTCCCGGTCAACTGTCCAGTCCTGAATGGTCTTCAGTTCCATCGGCCCCCGGAATTTGCTCTCCAGGGTATACCGGAAGATTTCGCCCGTCGGACCTGTCGGCGGCTGCACGACCGGCGTGATATTGTCCGGCAGGGTCACGTTCTGGATCATGGTATTGACCTGCATGCGCGCGTAGCTGTCGTCCACCCCGTCTTCGAAGATGAGCTTTACTGCTGAAAGGCCGAAGATGCTGGTAGAGCGGAGGCTCGTCTTCCGGTTCACCGGATTGAGCGCGATCTCCAGGGGTATGGTGACGAATTTTTCCACTTCTTCGGCGCTTCTGCCCGGCCATTGCGTGATGATCGATATCTCGGTGTTGGTGACGTCCGGGAATGCCTCGATGGGCATATTGATGAACGTGATGACGCCATAGATCACCATGACGAGGGTGGCGAAATAAATGAAGTATTTATTCTTGAGCGAGAAGGCGAGTATTTTCCGGAGCGTCTTGTTCATTCGGATCGGTTAGCTGTTGAGTTCCTGATAAATTAAAAGTGCCTGGGTGCCGATAAGCTTCTCACCTTCGGTCACCCCGTCGGATATAAATGAGCGGTCGCCCACGGTGTTCATCACCTGTACCGGGCGGATCGTAATATCGGAAGGACTTTTATAGATCAATACATAGTACTGGCTGTGGTCGAAAATGAGGGCTTTGGAAGGAATGCTGATCATTTTCTTGTTTTCCGTATTGCGGATGATGACGCTTGCAAACATTTCAGGCTTCAGCAGGTAACCCGGGTTGGGCAGCACGATGCGCAGCTTCATCACTTTGTTTGTCGGATCGAGCACATTCATGATCTTATCCACTTTGCCGTAAAAAACTTTTCCCGGATAAGAAAGCGTGGTCACCTGAACGCTGTCACCGGTCTTGATGTTCGCAATATTGGACTCATACACATTGGCGATGACCCATATCGTTTTGAGGTTGGATATGGTAAACAGGCTGGCAGCATTATCGGTCCGGATCATCATATTGTTGTTGATCTGCTTTTCGACAATGAAGCCGTCGATGGACGAGCGCACCACATAGTCGCCATTCAGGCTGCCCCCGTTCAGGTTCAGCACACGTTGCGCTTTCTGCAGCGCGGCGACGGCCTGGTTATAGGTTTCCTGCGCGGTAAGCTGGTCGCGCTGCGAGGCAAGCCCGCTTTTATACATATCGTTGGCGGCATCCAACGATTTTTTGGCGATCTCCACATTTGATTTGGCCTGAACCAGATCGTTACTGAACCCCGCCATATCGGCGCTCTTCAGCACAGCCAGCGCCTGCCCTTTTTTTACGTAGTCGCCCAACATTACCCTGATATCCGAAACCTGGCCGCTGATGGTTGGGTAGATCCTGATCACTTCGTCTTCATTGAAATCAACCTTGCCGGTGAGGGTCAGGTAGTTCATGACTTTGGATGAACCGACCGTATCGATCTCTATTGTTTTCAGCAGGGAGTCTGGCAATATATAGCCCGTTTTTTCTTCCTCTGCATCCGGCCTGGCTGAACAGGAATGCAGGAGCGGTGAAAGGGGGAGGCTGACAATGGCTAAGAATTTGAATAAGGTTCGCATGATTCGGTGGTGTTAAATCCTTTTTAAGGATGGAAGAACTCGGTTCCGGTGTAAAAATTAATGTCTTCGAAAGCGCTCAGCCGGTTGAAGAGCACGTTGTTCGTAGCCAGAATATTCTGTTTATACGCATCGTAGAAATCCAGAAAATCCAGCAGGGTGATATTTCTTTTCCGGTAATTGATCAATACTTCATGTAGCAGCCGGTCGAATCCGCTTATAAATTTTGGGTCGATCTGCCGGTACATTTTATCGTTTTCGGTCGCTTTCTGTACTGCCCGGAAAACGTTTTCCTGAACCGTGGCTTCCGCGCTTTGCTGCAAAGCCATATTCATATCGGCAGCGATTTTGGCCGACTGGATATTGCCCTTATTCCGGTTGAAAAATGGCAGATCGATGGCGGCGCCCAGGCTCGTCAGGTTGTTGATATAGCTTCCCTGCTGATCGTAGGCCAGGGCCAGGGTAAGATTGGGAACGGCCAGGGACTTCTGATAGTTGTAGTTGAGCTTGCTGAGATCGACATTGGCGCGGGCAATCTGGAGGTCGCTGCGGTTCTGATAAGCCGAATCGAGCAGGGTGGCTAATGTATAGGTATCCGGTTTAAAGCCATCAATGGCGCCGCTGTCTAACTCGGGGATAATAACAGCATTTTTGGTCTGCAGCACCAGTCGCAGTTCGCTTTCCAGATCATTGATCTGGTTACTGAGGTCAGTGTATTCGCTGAGCAGGGTATAGAGCTGGGCCTTTACGCGGATCACTTCCTTTTCTGCAATGTAGCCCTTGCCGGCCTGCTCGTCGAAAGCGCTCACTACTTCCCGAAGGGAACTGATCTCTTCATTATACACGGAGGCCGACCGTTGCAGGTAGTAGATATTAAAAAAGTCATTTCGCAGGGTGTATTTCAGGGTGCGGATAAGGTCGTAGAATTGCCAGTTGGCTAACCGGGTATTGGCCTGCGCGATTTTTACCTGTTTGTTACGCTGGCCGGCAAGATAGATAAGCTGGGACAGCTGGGCAGACAGTTCCCCGCCGCTTTCACCGTAGCCCGTCGGAAAGAACTTCTTTGTCTCCGTATTGTACAGGCTGTAAAAAGCCGACAGGTTTGGATTCGGGTACAGGCGGGCCTGGATTTCCAGCGCCTGCTGCGATTGAATATTGTAACGCTGGGCGAGGAGCAGGAAGTTCCCGGAAAGGAACAAATGCTCCGCACTGTCGAGTGTGAGTCGCAGGGTGTCGGCCGGCAGTTGGGCCTTTCCGGCAGATAAAAAGCCAATAAACGACAGGAGTACGATAACCTTTTTAAGCATGTTTTAAGGGCATTATTGCACAACAGCATTCAAACGGAATCCAATGCCGTGTATTGTTTCTATATTAGCCGAAGGATCGGATTTAAAGTATTTCCTGAGCTTGGTGATGAAAACGTCCATGCTTCTGCCAAGAAAGTAATCGTCCTTTCCCCATACATTCAGCAGCACTTCTTCCCGTTTCAGGATGCGGTTGGGATGCTCGCAGAGAAACTGGAGCAATTCCGCTTCTTTCTGGGTAAGGTTGTGTTCTGCATTATCCACCATCAGTTTCAGGTTATTGAATGAGAATTTCATATTGCCGATCTGAAACAACCGGGAACTTTCGGAATGCAGCTTTCTTGTTCTGCGCAAAAATACTTCTATTCTGAGCAGCAGTTCCTGCATGCTGAATGGCTTGAGTATATAATCGTCCCCGCCCGATTCAAAGCCCAGAATACGATCCTCTTCCAGCGATTTTGCTGTCAGGAACAGGATCGGAATGATATCGGTCTGCTGCCGGATCTTCTTGGCAACGGCAAAGCCGTCCTTATTGGGCATCATGACGTCGAGCAGTACAATGTCGAAGTTTTCTTTGTTGAATTTATCGATGGCTGTTTGCCCGTCGGGACAAAGTGCGACCTCATATCCCGCATCGGTGAGATTGTCTTTGATCACGTAGCCGAGCGACAGATCGTCTTCCGCTAACAGCACTTTTGCTTTCATGCGTTTTCGATTTAATTGGTTGGGTGAAATTTACTGAAATGGGATCAGCAGCCGGAATTCGGTTCCAATGCCCGGCAGGCTATTCACCCGGATCTTCCCATCGTGCCCGTCAATAATCCTTTTCACAAAGTTTAATCCGAGCCCGAAGCCTTTTACATCATGTACGTCGCCGGTGGGCACGCGGTAAAATTTTTTAAAGATATTCTTCAGATATTTCTTTTCGATGCCTATGCCATTATCCTTAACAGAAATAAAATAATCGGAGTCCTCGCGGCCCGTTTCCACCACAATATGCGGCGCATTAGAGTATTTGAGGGCATTCTCCAGCAAATTGACCACGGCCAGTTCGAGGTGAGATTCATCACCGTGAATAAAGGTATCGTAGCTTTCCACTTTCAGCTCGACTTTCGCCTGACGCTGTTCGATCAGCGGCTGGAGCTTGTTCAGGGCCTGCTCAACCAGCAGGGCGGGATTCAGGGACTGCTTGTCGATCGGGACTTTCTTATTGTCGACCGAAGCGGACTTTAGTAGTTTCTCTACCTGGTTTTGCAGGTGTGTGGTTTGATTCTGAATGATGGCGGCGTAGCGTTTCAGCCGCTCCGGTTTCTGTGTAATGTCTTCCTGTGATAGCACATCGCCCGCAATTTTGATCACGGCCAATGGCGTCTTGAACTCGTGAGTGAAATTGTTGACAAAATCCTTTTGGATTTCGGCAAGGAATTTCTGTCGGTAAAAATAAAACAGGCTGATGGCCAAACCGATCAGGGCCAGCGAAAGGGCCACGCTGCTGATGATCCAGAAATTCATTTCGCCAAGGATATAGGTAGACCGGTGCGGGAAGAAAAGCAGGATATGATCGTAATCTTCGCTGAATATCGGCATATCCGAAATCTCTGTAACGTTATAGGATGAAGCGGCTGTCGGGATGTATTCCTGGTAAATGAATTTTTTCTCCCGGCTGCTATAGGCGCCCAGCTTAACGTCCGTCAATACATCAAAATCGGCGAATTCTTTCTGAAGGTAATGGGTCAGAGAATCCTTGACCGGCAGCGTGTCGGCTTTGAACATGTAATAATCATCCTTCGGATTATGAATAAGCTGCTGGATACTGAGAGAAGGATCGTCGTTCATCTGCAGGTCCTCAAAAACCCCGCGGATACTTTTAACCACATTGGTGCTAAACTGCTTTTTTTCGAAAGAGTAGACCTTTGTAAGCCAGTAAACCTGAACAATAACGATCAGGCCGATGAGCACGGTTGCCGAAAGAACCAACCATTTTAGCATTGAAGAGCGCATGGTCCGCGACGTGAAAAGAAAATGAGACTGCAAAATTGGCGAAGATTGTGTTCTGCTAAATTACAAAATTGGTTAATCGCCGGTTAAAGTCTTGAAATTCAAAGCGAATTGAAGGATTGACGGGCAGGTTCTTTTGGGAATGCCTCCATCCCTTTTTACATTAGCTTATTAAAACACCTTGTAAAAATTCTGTTATGAAAAAGATTCTCCTTGCCATGATCCTGATGCTTTCGTTCGGCGCTTACGCTATTGCACAGACTCCTGCGCAGGCAACGCCGAAAAAGAAGACAGCGACGACAACGACAACGGCTTCCGCTACAAAGCCCGCGGCCGGTCCGACGAAGAAAGATGGCACAGCGGACATGCGTTACAAAGCCAACAAGGACGCAGCAAAAGCTAAACCGGCAACCACCGTGCATACCAAGAAGGATGGCACGCCGGATAAGCGTTATAAGGAAAATAAGACGAAGTAGTATTTATGGATGACAGATGACAGTTGATAGATGACAGGTTTTTTGTGTCTGTCATCTATCAACTGTCATCTTATTTTGCCGTGGCCGGCTTACCAGCTTTCACCACAGCGCTCGTATCGGCCGCACCCAGTGGTTTTTTAGGCGCCAGGTCCATCAGGATCGGAGCTGCTACGAAAATAGAAGAATATGTTCCGGTGACCACACCGATCAGCATCGCAAAAGCGAACCCACGCGTCACTTCACCGCCCACCAGGAAGAGGATCAGGATGGTCAGGAATACGGTCAGCGAAGTCATCACCGTTCTGCTCAGGGTTTCGTTGATCGCTTTATTGATGATCTCGCCTTTGGATTTTCCGCGAAGGATCCGGCTGTCTTCCCGGATACGGTCGAATACGATCACCGTATCATTCATCGAGAATCCGATAACGGTGAGAATTGCAGCGATGAAGTGCTGATCGATCTCCAACGGGAAGGGTACCACTGCGGGCAGGAAAGAGAACACCGCAAGCGTAACTAAAACGTCGTGCAGCAGGGAGAAAATCGTTCCCAGGGAATATCTCCAGTCGCGGAAACGGATGAAGATATACAGGAAGATGATCAGCAGGGCGAAAATGGTGGCTTTTACAGCCCCTGCCTTCAGGTCGTCTGAAATGGATGCGCCAACCTTCTTGGTTTGCTGGATAAATTTATTGGTCTTTGTAAATTCTTCCACCGTGGTATTGGCCGGCAGGAAAGGTTTCAATCCGGTATACAGCTTGTTCGCTACGATGGAATCCGCAGCAAGCCCTTCCTGCTCTACCAGGTAGTCGGTCGTGATTTCTAATTGCTCATTCGATCCGTATGTTTTGGTTTCCGGGTTTTTGCCAAACTGCGCCATCAGGGCGTCCCGCACGGCCTGGTCCTGAACCGGCTTGGTGAATTTGACAATATAGCTGCGGCCTCCGCGGAATTCCACTCCCTTCTTGAAGCCATGGAAATAAGCGGAAATACCGAGGATCAATACAATGGCGGAAATGAAATAAGTGACTTTCCGGTATTCAATGAACTTATAGCTGGCATGACGAAACACTTTACTGGAAATAGCCGTGAAGTATTTGAAATGCCTGTTCTTGTTGGTGTAAAAATCAGTGATGAGCCGGGAAACCAGGATTCCGCAGAACAGCGAGAGCACAATACCCAGCATCTGCGTGGTGGCAAAGCCGAGCACGGGGCCTAGCCCGAAATAGGCTAATATAGCTGCGGTGAGGAAAGTGGTTACGTGCGCATCGAGCACCGGCGCCAGCGAGCGGCGATAACCGTCATGAACGGCGATCGGATAGCTCTTGCCGCGGGTCAGTTCTTCCTTGATACGCTCGAAAATAATTACGTTGGTATCCACAGCCATCCCGATAGTTAGTACGAGACCCGCAATACCCGGTGCAGTCAGCGTGGCATGCAGGGCGCTCAGCACACCGATGGTGAAGAGCAGGTTGAGGATAAGCGCGATATTGGCCACCCAGCCGGCGGTATTATAATACACCAGCATGAGGGTGAAGATCACCAGGAAAGAGATGATGAAGGCCAGCGCGCCGCCATGAACGGCTTCCCGACCCAGGGTAGGACCGACCACCTGCTCCTGCACGATGCGGGCGGGTGCGTTCAGCTTACCCGATTTGAGAATATTTGCCAGGTCATGCGCTTCTTCCACAGCAGAGGCGGAACTTTTGGTCCCCATGGTGATCTGGGAATTACCGCCGGTGATCTGGCCGTTTACAAAAGGAGCTGAGTAAACAATATCGTCGAGCACGATGGCGATGGGTTGGCCGACATTATCGCCGGTCATCTTGGCCCATACATCGGCGCCGCGCTTGAACATGCTCATTTCCACCACCACGCCGCCGCTTACCGGGTCGTAGTCCTGGCGCGCATCGGAAATTACTTCACCCTCAAGCGGCGCCTTGTCGGAGCCGGGAATGGTTTTGACGGCATACAGCTCAAGATAAGGGAGGATTTTTCCATTATCGTCGGTCTGCTGTTTTCCCCAGAGGAATTTAAGGTTTGCCGGGAACTGGTTACGGACGACCGGATTGCTCAGGTAACTGTTCACCAGCGGAGTGTCTTTCAGCAGCGGAGTTCCCAGCGCTGCGGGATAGCGGACCTGTCCCTTGCTATCCTGGTAAGGCTGCTGAAAACGCATCACGCGCAGCAGCGCATTTTGATTCAGGGTGCCGGCCGTGCTGTCGGCGGTGGAATCTACTTTCGACAGGGAGGCGGAATCGCGCACGCCATTCAAATAACGCTGCAGGGTTTTATCGGCATTCTGAAAAGCGTTCGTCAATTCTCCCAGGTTATATACTGCCCAGAATTGGAGGTTGGCAGTGGATTGCAGGTACTTGCGAATACGATCGGGGTCGGTCGCTCCGGCTAATTCAACCGTGATAATTCCTTTGTTTTCATCCAGGTTAATGCTGGGCTGAGCCACGCCAAATTTGTCGATACGATTCCGAAGTACCTGATAAGTCTGTTTCATGCCGTCCGAAGCCTGATCGTGCAGGTAACGGATCACTTCCGCATCGGAGGATTCGTATTTGAGCTTATTGCGATTGCTGTTTGCAAACAATGGTGCGAGAGAGCCGGTCGGATTGACCTCTTTAAAAGCCTGCGCGAAAAGATCTATAAAATTGGCACCTCCGCTGGTGAGCTTTTTCTGGTCAGCTAACTGGATGGTTTTCAGGAGCACCGGATCGCGGGGATTATTGGCGAGCCCTTTTACCAGCCCTTCCAGTGCGATATCGAGCGTTACGTTGATACCGCCCTGCAAATCGAGACCGAGCAGCAGTTCATTTTCTTTGGACTTTTGGTAGGTTGTCCCCCACCAGGTGATCTTGGTATCTTTCGTGCTGTCCAGCAGCTTCTGGGTATGCTCCTGTGTAAGGAGATCGAGCGTGTCTTTGTAGAGCTCCTGCTCTTCTTTGTTTCCAGGGTATTTTCTTTCAGGGGCGGGATAATTATTCCTGATATACCGCTGCGCCTTCTGGGTCATGGCCGATTCGTGCTTGTTCACAAACCAGGTAAAGGACAATTGGTATAGGGAGATAATAATCAGTAAGCCGGCAAACATGCTAACCAGGGCTCTCATCGGTTTTCATTTTTTTTAAGAGCGGCAAAGATAGGTTTTACAATGGATAATTAAAATGTTAAGACCTTGTGCGGGAAACCCTTGTTTTCCTACTTTCACGGTCTATGAAACCGAGGTTTTTGTTGTATACCATTTCTTTTTCGACGCTCCGTCAACCAAAGGCAAAGGTACTGATACCGACCCTGTTGGCTGTTTTTGCTTTTTGCTGCAGTAAATCTTCCGGAGTCAATGAAAATAAGGCAAATGTGACGGTAGCCCATGTGGCGCCCGGCTTTGGTCCGCTGGACATGCTCTACGGCGGGAGCTCCATTTTAGCCGGCGATTCTCTGTCTTACGGACAAAGCACCGGTTCACCCGGAAATACTTATGTAGAGGCTACCGCCGGCGTTCGGAATCTGGAAGTTCAGGAATCCGGCAAGCCCGTCTTGTCGGGGAACACCGCTTTTCTTCAGGGCGGCCATTATTCTGTTTTTGCCTACGACACCCTGCAGAACGACTCGCTCAAGCTCCTGATCCTGCAGGACAACCTGCAATTATACAGCGACCCGTTGAAAGATAATGTCCGGTTCATCAATTTTTCCCCCGGCTCGAGTCTCAGCCTCGTGATGACCAATACCACCGACACGAACGTGACCGTATTCCAGCCCTTTGCAGGATATCAGACGGACCCTTCGCATTATGCATTCAAACCCTTTACCACCGGCTATTACGGCGTCCGGGTGTTCCGGGACTCGTCGTTTGCCAATTCTATTCCCGTGGATTCCGTGAACCTGTCCACCAATACCATTTATACCCTCTACCTCCAGGGTTACCTGGATTCTTCCGGTAGCAAGCCTCTGCAGTTGAAAGTGATACAGTATAATTAGATGACAGATGATAGATGACAGGCTTTTAGCGGAACAGTCTTTTAGTAGTAAGTCAGCCCGATGCGCAGGAAGGCCGTTAACTGTCATCCGTCATCTATCATCTGTCATCTATTATCCAATCTGTCTTCCAAAAATCAATTACCTTTGCGCCCGCAAACAAATACTATGCAGCTATCTTCTATTCTTACCCGTTTCAGCGAGCCCGAAACACTCAAAATGGCCAAACTGGGCCGTGAGCTCAGGGCAAAAGGTGTTGATGTTATCGATTTAAGTCTGGGTGAACCGGATTTTGACACTCCCGAACATATCAAGGAAGCAGCCAAGAAGGCGATCGATGACAACTGGAGTCACTACACACCGGTTCCGGGTTACCTGGACCTGCGCGAAGCGGTTTGTGCAAAGCTTAAAAGAGATAATAACCTTGACTATAAACCGGAAAATATTGTGGCGTCCACCGGCGCCAAGCAAACGCTGGCCAATGCGATCTTAGCGCTGGTTGACGAAGGCGACGAAGTGATCATCCCCACACCGTATTGGGTAACCTATTCGGAACTGGTGAAGATCGCCCGCGGAAAAGTAGTGGAAGTGCATACCCCTCTCGAATCCGGTTTCAAGATCACGCCGGCACAGCTTGAGGATGCCATCACGCCCAAAACAAAAGCCTTTTTATTTTCTTCTCCCTGCAACCCTTCCGGCGCCGTGTACAGCAAAAAGGAATTAGCCGGCCTGGCGGAAGTATTCAGAAAGCATCCGGGCATATTTATCATTTCGGACGAAATATATGAGTACATCAACTTTGTAGGCCGCCATGAAAGCATTGCGCAGTTCGACGATCTGAAAGACCGCGTAGTGCTTATCAACGGACTGAGCAAGGGATTCGCGATGACCGGCTGGCGCCTGGGCTATCTGGCCGCCCCGGTGGAAGTGGCGAAAGCCTGCGAAAAGCTGCAGGGGCAGTTTACCAGCGGAACCAGTTCCATTACACAGAAAGCGGCCGTGATCGCGTTGACGACCGACCTGAAGCCGTCGATGGAGATGGTGGATGAGTTTCGCAGAAGAAGGGAAAAAACGCTGGAACTGGTGAACAAGATCCCGGGCATAAAATGTTTCAATCCGGAAGGCGCATTCTATATATTCCCGGACGTATCATCCTATTATGGCAAATCCGACGGTAATACCACGATAAGCAACGCCAATGATTTCTGCATGTACCTGCTCAATACGGCGCATGTTTCCTCCGTAATGGGCGATGCTTTCGGAGAACCCCGTTGCGTCCGGTTCTCTTTTGCCAACAGCATGAAGAATATTGAAAAGGCCTGGGGAAGGATCGCGGAGGCGCTGGGAAAGCTTAAATAATGGATGACAGATGATAGATGACAGATGATAGTAAAACCGTCATCTGTCATCTGCCAACTGTCATCTGCTGATGTATCTTCAGCACCTGAGGAATAACCGCCTGCACCTCGTCGTTATTGATCACGAAATCGCAGCGCTTCATTTTTTCCTGCTCGTCCATTTGCTGACGGATGCGTTCCAGCACTTTCTCTCTCGTGGTCTGATCCCTTTCCATCACCCGGCGGATGCGGAGAGGCTCCGGGGCGGTAACACCGATAATATAATCGAATTCCTTATCTAAGCCAGCTTCGAAAATGAGGGCGGCTTCCTTGATCGCATAAGGGGCGGTCTGCTCCTCCATCCAGCGGTCAGCGTCCCTTGCCGTGGCGGGATGAACGAGGCTGTTCAGTCCGGCTAACTTTTCGGGATCGTTGAATACGAGGCCGGCGACGAAACGACGGTCCAATTCCCCGTCGATATAAGCCGAAGGGCCGAGGAGCCGGCTGATCTGTTCTTTAAGTTCGGGATCTTCGTTCATCAGCGCTTTCGCTCTGTCGTCGGCATAATAAACGGGAATGCCGAGCACTTCGAAGATATGCGCTACCGTTGTTTTGCCGGAGCCAATTCCACCGGTTAAGCCGATTCTCAGCATGGACTGATGTAAAAAAGAAACGCTTCTGCAATCCCAGAAGCGTTTCCCTGTTTAATTGAGATTATTTTTTTTCGGTTGCGGCGGCTTTATTCAGATTATTTGTCCAGTCGATGGAGATCGCGGATTTTTCAATCTTCATATAGCTTCCGGGGCTGGTTTCCAGCATGATCGTTCCGTCGTCATTTACCTTGTTCACTGTTCCGTGTATGCCGGCGATTGTTACGATCTTATCTCCCTTCTGCATATTTTCCTGAAACTGCTTGGCAGCTTTTGCTTTTTTTGACTGCGGACGGATCATAAACAGCCAGAACACCAGGATCATAGCGCCAATGAGAAGGAAATTGAATGTTCCGCCGCCACCGGGCGCCGCTTGCAATAAACTAACTGAATGATTCATGATTGATTTTTTATTTAAGTCGCTGGAAGTTTACCATTTCTTTTTTTCCACTACTACACTGAAATGCAGCTCGCTGCTCTCGCTGCCCCGGGTATTGGCGGTTACAAATAATGTTTTGTTGTTTACGCCAACGCGGCCTTCGCTGTTGAAGTTGGCGCGGATGACGCCCTCCTTGCCGGGAAGCACCGGTTCATCCGGCTGCTCGGCAATGGTGCAACCGCAGCTCGGCCTTACCTGGGAAATGATCAGGGGCTTATCGCCGGAATTTTTAAAGCGGAAGGTCACGTCGAGCTTCCGGCCTTCGGGTATGGAGCCGAAATGACGATCGGTCGAATCGAGCCAGGTGATGCTGGTAAACTGGGTCGAATCTTTCGGCAGCTTCATGGCTGCGATCTGTGCCTTCCGGTCGTTCTGACCGCAGGATACGATCAGCGTCAGCAGCAGGAGAGACAGAAGAACAATTTGTGCTTTTTTCATTTTTGCAAACCTATATAAAAAAGGTGGAATGGTCAGGAAGCTTTAAAATTCACTTTGTGCATCTTGTCCTCCTGCACGAGCTCTTTGTGAATATTGTCGAGTATGCCATTGACAAACTGGCCGCTCTGAGGCGTGCTGTACTCTTTGGCCAGGTCGATGTATTCATTGATCGTCACCTTCGGCGGAATGGTTTCGAAATAGAGAAATTCGCAAACGCCCATTTGCATCAGGATCATATCTAAGGTGGCAATGCGCTCAGCGTCCCAGTTTTTCAGTTTCGGGCGGATCAGTTCAAGAGTGATGTCCTTTTTCTCCAAAACCGCGGCCAGCAGGTTTCTGGCAAAATCGGCCTTGTCGGGACTGATGATCTCCTGAAAATTAAAAGCGCTGATCTTGTTGAGATAACCGGATACCAGCTTCTGCATCATTTCCGCATCGTCGCTCCAGTTGCTGAAATGTTCTTCCAGGTGGCTTTCAAAAGCTTCGTTCGGAAGCAGAAAATCGTTGAAGATATATTCCAGTATTTCCTGTTCGGTTTTTCTGTCGCGGCCCGGCTCGCTGATATATTTCCGGTAAGCGTCGGTTTCGCAAAGCTCCAGATAAAGCTTGCGAACCAGTTCGCCCTGGTCGATCAGTTCCGGCTTGCATTGTTTCAGGGCTTGCCGGAAAGATTCCTGTTCCAGAATATTCCAGAGCAATTGGTTGCCGGCCAGTTTGGTATTAACGTTTTTATCGAGCTCGGTGGGCAGGTGTTTGGAAGACCGCATGGCCGAGTCTTTTTCGGCGTAGCGCGCGAGCTCTGTCAGGAAATAAACGAGGTAAACAACTAATTGCCGGGAATGATCAAAATGCTTCTGCAACATCTTCTGCGCATCGCCCACTTTCTGATTATCCTGTGCCTCCAGGGAATACAGGGTCTGCATGATCTTTACCCTGATATTTCTTCTCGTGATCATTTGGTAAGAACTTATTTGCGGGTGCGAAGATAGGAAATCGGCATCTTCTTTTTCAAAGTATTCCAGACCGGTATAATGTCGGGAGAAAGCTTGAACAGCAGCGCGCCGCCGAGATAAATGCCGATAAAGAAGAGGCTCCGTAATACCATGCTTATCAGGCCCTGTTGACTATGGAATAACAAATATGCTCCAAAGTAGCCGGCAAGCGCCAACAAGATTGTGAAGATGGTACGGCTGTTAAAAGGTTGCATGTTAAATTTCCTTAACAGGAAAAAATAACGAATGGTATTATAGACTGTCAGCGCGATCAGGGTAGCGATAGCAGGCCCGACAACGCCCATTCTTTTTGTGAGGATATAATTCAGCGGAAGCGATATGCCTAACAGGATCATGCCGGTGAAGAATTCAAAGCGCCAGAACGTGGACGTGCCGATGATCTGGGAATTGACGCCGGTGCCCATATCTACTATCCGCATCAGGCCGAGAAACAAAAAAACCTCGCGGGCGGCTAAATAATTGGATTGGAGATGAAAAGTTTTTACTCCCTCGGTAAAATTCAGCCAGATCAGCACATATATACCGCAGGCAAAAAGCAGCTGGTTGATCGAAGAGCGTTGATAAATGCGGTTGATCCGGTCATAATCCTTATCCTTCCATGCCCGTGAGAGCGGTCCGATAGAGGCTGCAATAATTCCGCGCTGCGGCGCCTGGATCAGGCTGGCCACATTCTGGGCAAGCGTGAAAATGCCGGCGAAGGCAAGACCGTCCGGCATCACGGCAGCGATCACGATGGTGTCGAATACGTTGGCCACATTGTATATCAGGCCGCCGCTCCAGACAAAGGCGCTCAGCGCGATGATCTTTTTGTAGAATTTTTTGGTGACTCGGCTGATCCTTAAAGTAATGTGGATCTGACCCGACCTGATCAGGATGATTATCAAAATAGCAGCCAGCAGGATATAGGTCAGTGCATATATTTTGATGAAGAGATCGAAGCCGGGAATGAAATGGACAAATACCAGGATGATCAGCACCGTAGTGAAAAGACGGAACAGCACTTCCCGGAGAAAGGTAGTCAGTACCGATTTTTTCAGTTGCCAGGCATAAGCTTCCAGCAGGGAATACATGGTGAGGCCAAAACCAAAAGGGAAGATCCAGGAATAATAGGTCAGCAGCTCTGCCGAATGAGCGCCAAATTTACGGATCACGAGGCCCCTGAAAATATAACCTGCCAGCATCACCAGCAGAAAGCCGACCAGGGATACCGTTAATGCGCGGCCCATCATGTCATTGTCGCGCACTTCCAGGTTATCCTGGTAATAGGGATAGAATTTATAGATATATGCCTGCATGCCGAGATTGGCAAAGGCGTTGAAGACATTGGCGATGGCGATAAAAATACCCGTCAGTCCATACTGGCCCGGCGTAAAACCGCCTTCCCGTGTAAAGAGATAGGTATTGAGAAAGCCCAGCGCAAAGCCGAAGTAAATAATGCCGGATGAAAGAATGCTTTGCCGCCGGATGGTACTCATGTTGTTCTGTCGTTGCGCTGCAAAGATGGAGGATTTAGGATAATTGCCAACCCGGCAAAGATCTATTTTGCGCCAGCCACTTCCTTAAGTTCGATATAGCAATTCGGATCTGCCTGGGGCGCTCCATTTCCCGCGACGCGTATCGTTTGCCATTTTGTGGTAGGGTGCAGCCAGATCGTGTTGCCAAGTGTCACCCGGATGGGCAGATTGAAGGCCGGATTGCAGTTGGCCCAGCGATAGCGGAGACTGCCTTCGGTTCTTACATATTCCAAAGCGGGTATCCGGGTGTCGCGGAGATATTGATTGAATACCGGCGTGAAGTTGATGCCGGAAACCCGGTTGATATATTGTTCAATGTCCGCCGCGCCAACGGTTTTGTGGTAGAATGTCTGATTGAGGCCGCGCAATATTTTTCTGAACAGGTCGTCATCATTAATGGCCTGGCGTATGGTCTGGATCATATTGCTCCCCTTGTAATATTCATCAGTTCCCCCGGGCGAGTGGTTGACGCCATAGTACTGAATGATCGGTGTTTTGTTCTGAATATTTTTCCTGATGCCGATATTGTATTCATTGCCTGCCTGCTTCCCGAAATAATATTCCGTGTACAGGGTCTCACTATAAGCAGTAAATGACTCGTGTATCCATTCGTCGGCAACATCGCGGCAGGTAATATTGTTGCCGAACCATTCGTGTCCGCTTTCATGCACGATAATGAAATCCCATTTCATTCCCCATCCGGTTCCCGAGAGATCGCGTCCGGAATAGCCCTGCAGGAAATGATTGCCATAGGCAATATTGCTTTGATGCTCCATGCCCAGGTATGGCGCTTCGACCAGTTTGTAACCGTCTTCGTAGAAAGGATAAGGACCGAACCAGTATTCAAAGCAGCGCAGCATGGAATCGACTGCCGCAAACTGACGCCTGGCGGCAGGCAGATGATAATCGAGGGCCCAGAAACTCAGATCGAGCCTCCCTTTTTCTCCGGCATAGGTCGACTGCCAGCCGGCATATTTGCCGATATAGGGAATGATATCGTAGCTGTTTATCGGGCTCTTCACTTCCCAGGTCCACGTGGTCGTCCCATTGTCATTTGCGTTTTTCTCTTTCAGCCTTCCGTTACCAATGGCCGTGAGACTGTCCGCCACGGTGATCGAAAGCAGGGCGCCGCTGTCCGGTTCATCGCCCAGATAATCTTTGCAGGGGAACCAGATGCTGGCGCCATCGCCCTCGCAGGCCACGCTCATCCAGGGCCTGCCCAGGGAATCGGATTTGAATATCCATCCACCGTCCCAGGGCGCTTTGACGGCCTGGTGGGGATGTCCCTGATAGTAAATGGTTATCCGGCGAAGAACGGGTTGTCTTTTTTCCCCGGCTAAATTTTCCCTGACCATCCCGACATGATAAACATTTCCTTCGCGCCGGAAACTCAATTGTTTCCGGTCCTGTACGATGCTGTCTATTGCCAACGGCGGCTGGAGGTCGATCTGCATAAAACGCAATCCGGAATCTATATAAGTGATGGTGTTCCTGCCTTTCAGGTATCGGTTGGCATAATCCGGTTCAACCGATAAATCGTATTTGATCACATTGTATGCGCGTTCGGCATTCAGCGACCCGCGCAGCGTATCCTGCCGGGTAAAATGAGGCATGTCTTCCTGTGCGCTGACGGTGGATACCGAAAAAGCAGTAACAAGAAACAGGTTGAATACCGGGATA
>DASZRP010000334.1:0-3427 GCA_035548895.1 Puia sp.
CGCAAAAGCTGGATTTTGGTTAAAAATATTCTTAGTGCAGGGGATTAACAAAAAAAATTGAGCCCCGGCCTATTGCATTTGCTAATTTTATTGTTTTATTTTGTCTCATTCCCCCATATCCTCTCGAAATGGCATTGTTTCTGCTCTGCGTCGGGCAATCGGCACACGACGTTCAGACGCAAAACGCGAATCGTTAATCGTCCCGTCTTCCGTTCCTTTGAATCACCTGGTCAGATCGCCCTGCCTGCCAGGCCACTTTTATTAATTAAATAAATACCCAAAGAAAATGAGAAAGACAATTTTGGTTCTTGGATTGATTGCTATTGCTGCAGTAATGTTTACTTCCTGCGCCAGCTATCGCGGTTCGGAAAGAAGCGGATGCAAAGCTACCCAGGGATATATCGGATACGGATCCAGGTAAGCACATGATTCCGGAGCAGGCCCGGAAAAACAAAGCGTCAAATTTATTGATCAATACAGGGTGCGTGCTCATCACGCACCCTTTTTATTTTCCGACCTGTCAGCCATCAACCATCAACAATTAACTATTCAGTAGTTTTGGAGATCTATCATTAACCTAAAAGACCAGCATATGAGAAGACTTTACTTAGTGTTGTTTACTGTATCCCTGACCGTTTCCGCTATTGCACAATCCTATCCCAGCAGCATGACCTTTCAGAAAAATAAATATTCTGTTGCCACTATTCAGGTCCCCTTCGAAGCCTACCTGGTAAATGACGGCGTAAAGGATTACATGTCGCGAAAGGGTCTCAAGAGCACCGGTTATAAAGGCTTTACGGTTTATCGTTCCGTACCCTTCGACAGCACGGGGCAGGTATTGGGAGATGCCTATTTTAATATTGAATCAAAAAGCCGGTCTGAAAAGGACATTACCTATATCAACCTCATTCCCGTCAAGAAAGATCAGCCTTTATTGCCGGCCAATGTGGATGACAGTGCGGGGATGAACCGTGCCTTATCGTTCCTGAACAGGGTAAAACCTTATCTGATCAATTATGCGTACGAGCAGCAGATCCATGACCAGGAGGAGGCGGTCGCCAAGACGCAGTCAAAGCTGAGCCGGTTGAAGAATGATTCCGGGGATATCGCCTCAAAGATCCGCAACTACCAGAATAACCTGAAAGATAATAAGAACGACCAGGATCAGGCAACGCGCGATATTCAGAATGCGGGAAGCGATCCTGCCGCGCTCAGCAAGGCCAATAAAAAGATGAGCAAGCTGCAGGATAGGCAAAACGATTATGAGAAAAGACTACGCAATGCGCAGACTGATGCAGACGAGAACCGGAAAGACCTCTCGGACCAGCAGTCCCTGCTGCAAAAGCAGAGTCAAACCTTAGATGCACTGAAGCAAAAACAGCAAAGCGCGTCGGCTTCGCTGCCCTAGGTAGCCCAGGCCTTGTCGCCTTTTTTGTAAGGAATGCAGCCTTCATAGCGACCGGGCACGGCAACATAACGCAGTGCCTTGGTAGCGCCTGCTTCGGATGTGAAATAGCCCCAGAGGGTGAGTTCCTTCATCATACGGAAATAGTGAGCCGGATCTTCCGGCTTTTTCTTTGCCATGTATTCTTTCTGTTCCTTATCCAGGCCGGCGAGGAGGTTATGTCTTTGTTCGGGCGTACTTTCCAGGAAGGATTTGCCATTCGTTTTTTTGCTTGCTTCTTCCAACTGCTTCATGCCGTCGACAAACACCTGCTGGTTTTTCTCTTCGTAACAATCATTTACGATCGTCTTCATGAATTCTCCAATCTTCGTTTCCTTGGCGCCGGGCGTGTCGGTAGCGGGAATGATGGTCTCCCCTACTTCATCCAGGAAGGCAATATCGTCGGGAGAGAATTGCAAACCGGCCATTCCGATTTTCTTATCGGCATTGGTGCATCCCGATAAAAATATTTCCGCACCGATAATGGTGCCGCCGAGGAGCAGGGCAACGGAGGAGAGCGCTTCGCGTCTATTCATATGTTCAATTTGATAATTTGATTGTTCAATTTGATAATTTGATGATTTGAAAATTTGAAAATTCAGGCATTGAACGATTTGATGGAAGCAGCCTATTTTCAAATTATCACATTTTCAAATCTTCAAATTAAATATTCCCTTTCTTCAACTCACTCACCGCATGGTCCGCTGCTCTTGCAGTAAACGCCATGTAGGTGAGCGAGGGGTTAACACAGGAAGAGGAAACCATAAAAGATCCGTCGGTAACAAATACGTTCGGGGCATCCCATATCTGATTATGCTTGTTCAGCACCGAGGTCTTCGGGTCCTTGCCCATGCGCGCAGAGCCCATTTCATGGATACCGCGGCCCAGGGTGCCGTCTCCTTCATGTCCCCTGACATTCTTCAGGCCGGCTGCAGTAAGCATTTCTACCGCGTCGTCCTTCATGTCCTTTCTCATGCGGACCTCGTTTTCCTTATACTCGATATCCATCGCCAGAATATTCAATCCCCATTTGTCTTTCCTGGTTTTATCGAGCGTTATTTTATTCTCGTGATAAGGCAGGGTTTCTCCGAAGCCGCCGATTCCCAGGGTCCAGGGGCCCGGTTCCGACAATGCTTCTTTCAGGTCGACGCCGATGGCGATCTCCTCCGCAGAGCGCCGGTATCCCTCCCGGCTGCCGCCACCCTGGTAGCCGAACCCGCGGAGATAGTCGCGCTTTTCGCCACCAGGCACATTCCGGAACTGGGGTATATAAATACCATTGGCTCTTCTGCCGTAATAATATTTGTCTTCGTAACCTTCTACCACGCCGCTGGCGCCCACACCAAGATGATGGTCCATGATATTGTGACCGAGCTCGCCGCTGCTGCTGCCCAGTCCGTCGGGCCATATGTCTGTCGCCGAGTTCATCAGTATCCATGCACTGTTAAGCGTGGAAGCGTTGAGGAAGATGATCTTCGAATAATAAGTGTAGGTCTTGTTGGTTTCTCCGTCCAGCACTTCCACGCCCGTTGCCCGTTTCTTGTCCTTATCGTAGAGGATCTTCGTCACGATCGCCCAGGGCCTGAGGGTGAGGTTGCCAGTCTTCATGGCGGCAGGCAGCGTAGATGACTGCGTGCTGAAATAAGCGCCGAAGGGACATCCCAGCCAGCACTTGTTTCGGAACTGGCAGTTGGTGCGGCCAGGCAGGGGCTCGGTAATATTTGCGGTGCGTCCGATGATCACCGGTCGCTTGCCCTTGAAATGCTCTTTCATGCTGGCCACAAAGTCTTTTTCAACACAGGTCATATCCATTGGTGGCATGAACTGACCATCGGGTAATATAGCCAGTCCGTCGCGGTTCCCGCTGATGCCGGCAAATTTTTCGGCATAGTCGTACCAAGGCGCTATTTCATTATAGCGAACCGGCCAGTCAACGCCGTGGCCGTCTCTTGCATTGGCTTCAAAATCGTGATCGCTCCAGCG
>DASZRP010000335.1:0-15604 GCA_035548895.1 Puia sp.
AAATGACGGAAATCACCGGTCAGGCCGACAAGCGCATACAGGCTGTTTTGGGAGACGATCTTTTCAAGCAATACCAGGATTGGCGGAAAAAGCAGATGGAGGGAATGCGCAGAAGGGGAATGCCGTCGAATGGATGACTGATGATAGATGACAGATGACAGACTTTCTGTGAAATAGGCTGCTTGTAATCAGTCGGTCTGCCTCACAAAGAGTTCGTTAACTGTCATCTGTCATCTATCAACTGTCATCTATTATCCCTTCTTCGCCTCCTTCGCCCAGCCATCTTTCAACCCCACGGTGCGGTTGAAGATGATTTTATCTTCCGAGCTGTTTTTATCGAGGCAGAAATAGGCCTTCCGGATGAATTGATAGCTCTCATTGAATTTTGCCTTGGCCAGGGATGGTTCGGCGAAAGCCTGGCTGACTACCTGAAGCGAATCTGGATTGATATAATCTTTAAAGTCACCTTCTTCCATGGCCGGATTCTCTGTTTTAAACAGCCGGTCATACAGCCGCAGTTCGATATCGATCGCATGACGGATGCTGACCCAGTGCAGGGTTCCCTGGACCTTTAACCCCGAAATATCTGTCCCGCTCTTGCTTTCGGGCAGGTAAGTGCACCGAAGTTCGGTTACTTTACCCGACTGGTCTTTGATCACCTCGTCACATTGGATGATATAAGCGCTTTTAAGGCGCACCCGTTTTCCGGGAGCCAGGCGGAAGAATTTCTTCGGCGGATCCTCCATGAAATCTTCCCGTTCGATATAGAGCTCTTTACTGAACGGCAGTTCCCGGTAAGTATTTTTTTCTGTCCCTTCGGGAAAGTCTTCGCTGGTCAGCATTTCTACGGTATCGGGATAATTGGTGATCACCACTTTCAGCGGATCGAATACCACCATTTTGCGGAGCGCGATCTTATTGAGATGCTCCCGCACGCAGAATTCCAGCAGGGAAACATCGATCAGGTTATCCCGCTTCTGCACGCCGATGCGTTCCGTAAAATTTCTGATGCTTTCCGGCGTATAGCCCCGGCGGCGCAGGCCCGAGATCGTCGGCATCCGGGGATCATCCCAGCCGTCAACATATTTCTCCTCAACCAGCTGAAGCAGTTTTCGTTTGCTCATCACCGTATAGTTCAGGTTGAGCCGGGCAAATTCATATTGTTTCGAAGGAAAAATACCCAGTTGCCCGATGAACCAATCGTACAGGGGACGGTGGGGCACGAATTCGAGGGTGCAGATGGAATGGGTGATCTGTTCAATGGAATCGCTTTGTCCATGGGCAAAATCGTACATGGGATAAATACACCAGGCATCCCCGGTACGATGATGATGAGCTTTCTTGATCCGGTAGAGGATCGGATCGCGCATATGCATGTTGGGTGACGACATATCGATCTTCGCCCGCAATACTTTTTCTCCGTCGGCATATTTCCCCTCGCGCATTTCCTGGAACAGCCTGAGGTTCTCTTCTACCGGGCGGGCCCGGTATTTACTTGCTGTGCCCGGTTCCGTAGGCGTTCCTTTCTGCGCCGCGATCTCTTCGCTTGAACTGTCATCAACATAGGCCAGGCCCTTTTTGATCAGGCTTACAGCGAACCCGTACAACTTCTCGAAGTAGTCGGAAGCATAGAAAATATGAGCGGGTTCATAGCCCAACCAGCGAACATCTTCCAGGATGCTGTCTACATATTCAATGTCTTCCTTCACCGGATTGGTATCGTCGAACCGGAGGTTGGTCCTCCCCCCATATTTTTCCGCCAGGCCAAAATTCAGACAGATGGACTTCGCATGTCCGATATGAAGATACCCGTTGGGTTCAGGCGGGAAGCGGGTCAGAATATTCTTGTACTTGCCGGCTGCCAGATCTGTCTCCACAATTTCCTCCAGGAAATTCAACGATTTTTCTTCCGCAATAGAGTCGGTCATTTGTTGCTTAAGTAGTGAGGAGCAAATTTAATCAAAATGGCGGACGCTCAACCCCGGGTGTAATTCCTTTCTCCAAACAGGGCCGTCCCGATACGGATCATGGTGCTGCCCGCCTGAATGGCCAGCCGATAATCGCTGCTCATGCCCATGCTGAGGGTTTGAACCGGATCGCCGGGAAGCAAAGCCTTCGTCTGGTCGAAGAGTTGTTTCAACTGATCAAATTCCCGCCGGATCTTTTCCTGGTCGTCGGTCAGCGATGCCATGCCCATAACGCCCGCAATAAGAACATGATCCAGCCTGCCCTTTACGCGCAGGTCAATAATATCGTTCAGCAGTTGCGGAAATTGAGCGGCCGGGAAACCGAATTTCGATTCCTCCTGCGCAACATGCACCTGCAGCAGGCAGGGAATGGTGCGCCCATTCCGGACGGCCTGCTTCTCGGTTTCGAGCAATAGCTTGATGCTATCCATCGCCTGGATCATAAAGACGAAGGGGGCGATAAGTTTAACCTTATTGGATTGAAGATGTCCGATAAAATGCCAGCGTATATCCGGCGGGAGCTGTTTTTGTTTATCCACCAGCTCCTGCACATAATTTTCACCAAAGTCCCTTTGTCCCAGTTCATACAGTTCGAGGATCTGGGATGGGGTCTTTGTTTTTGAAACCGCCAGTAGCTGGACCTGCGCCTGTTTTGTCTCTTCAAGCAGGCTATGATAAGTGCTTGTGCTCATTTCAGAATATTCCGGCTGATCACCATTCGCTGAACCTCGCTGGTACCTTCATAGATCTGGGTAATCTTGGCATCCCGCATCAGCCGCTCCACGTGATATTCTTTCACATAACCATAACCACCGTGGATCTGCACCGCTTCCGTAGTTACCCACATTGCCGTTTCACTGGCAAATACTTTGGCCATCGAAGAGGATTGACCGTAGTCATGCCCCTGATCTTTTTCGAGCGCTGCCTTCAGGCAAAGCAGGCGCGCCGCTTCGATGCGTGTCGCCATATCGGCTAATTTGAACTGAATGGCCTGATGGTTTTTTATTTCCGTGCCAAAGGACTTTCGCTCTGACGCATATTTCAGGGAAAGCTCATAAGCGCCCGCTGCAATGCCCAGGGCCTGGGAGGCGATGCCGATCCTTCCTCCCGCCAGCGTCTTCATGGCAAAGGTAAAGCCGAATCCTTCTTCCCCGATCCGGTTTTTCTTCGGCACCCTGACCTCGTTGAACAGGATGCTATGCGTATCACTGCCACGGATACCCAATTTATTCTCCTTGGGGCCGACCGTAACGCCCGGACTGTTTTTTTCAACGATAAACACGTTGATCCCCTTGCTTCCCTTTTCCGGATGCGTCTGCGCCATCACCAGGTAAACTGAGGCGGAATTGCCGTTGGTGATCCAGTTCTTTACCCCGTTTAAAATATAATGATCTCCCTTATCGACCGCAGTCGTTTTCTGGGAAGTCGCGTCGCTGCCGGCCTCCGGTTCACTAAGCAAAAAGGCGCCGATGTAAAGCTGATCCCCCTTCCGGCCCCGGGCAAGCGGGACCAGGTAGTCTTGCTTCTGCTCTTCCGTACCGAAAGCCTGCAGGCCGTAACAGACGAGGCTGTTGTTTACGCTCATGCAAACGCTGACGCTGGCGTCGATCTTGCTGATCTCCTCCATCGCCAGCACATAGCTTACCGTATCCATGCCCGCGCCTCCGTATTCCGGAGCGACCATCATGCCCAGAAAACCCAGATCGGCAAGCTGCTCGATCTGTGCTTTGGGAAATTTTTGATGCTCATCCCTTTCAATGACGCCGGGGAGACATTCCCGCTGCGCAAAATCGCGGGCCGCCTGCCGGATCAGCAATTGCTCCTCGCTAAACGAAAAATCCATAGCATTAAAATATTCCGGATAAAATTAATAGAATAAGTTCAAAACTAACAACTGTTAGGTTTTGAACCGGAAAAGGGTTTAACTAACTTTGCTGATCCAACCGCATTATTCATGGGAAAACAGGCTGGCAGTATACGGGTAAGCTCGGAGATCGGGCGGCTGAGGCGATTGCTGGTGCATAGCCCGGACAGCGGCCTCGGCAAGGTCGTCCCATCCAAGGCGCAGGACTGGCTATTCGAAGATATCGTTCATCTCGATACGATACGGAGGAAGGAATATGACTACTATACTAAATTGCTGCTCTACTTTCTGGACCCGGAGATAATCCGCGGCAGGCTCAAAGCCATCGATGCGGAAAAGAACAAGCGTCATTTCTACAATCCCGAACACGCCGATTTCTTCCGGTCGGATAAAGTGATTGAACTGCAGTGGCTGTTAGCGGAAATTTTAAAGGATGTCGAGATCCGGCTCAAGCTGGCGGCATCGGTATGCGCTATCGAGAACTGTTCTTACGATACCCAGAAAGAATTGCTGGAGCTCGACCCGGTATCGCTGGCGAAAACCTTTATTACCGGTTCTTTAGAAAACGGGCGCATGCTGTTTGCACCGATCCCCAATTTTATATTTACCCGCGATATTGGCATTGTCGTAAACGATTATATTCTGCTGAACAAGCCGGCTAAGAAGGCCCGGACCCGCGAAGCCCTGTTAGCTAAATATATTTTCTTCAACCATCCTTATTTCAGCGACTACCAGCAACGCATCCTGGAACTGAATGAAGGCCACCAGCATTTTTTGCTTCCCAAAGAGTCGGAAGACAGGAAGGTGACCCTGGAGGGCGGCGACGTCATGGTGATCACCAAAGATCACCTGCTCATCGGGGTAAGCGAACGCACCACCCTCGAAGCGGCACACCAGGCCATCAACCTCCTGTTTGAAAAAGGCGTGGTAAAAAAGATAACGGTGATCCGCATCCCAAAGAAGCGGGATTATATGCATATCGACACCGTGTTCACCCAGGTGCGCCGGGATGCCTGGGTCATGTTAGGGGTGTTTTCAAAAAAATCCATTAAACGGGAGTCAGCCGATGCCGTGCAGCGGGCGCTCGAGGGCAATAAGAAAGACGAGAAACTGACCATTATCCAGTTTCGCAAAAAGGACCTGGACAATCCCGTTTATTTCGACAACCTGGAAGAACTGTTGTCGGATATCAGCCGCCAGGACCTGCAATGCAGCGGACGCATCCGGTTTATCTATTCAGGCAACAATGAGTTTCCGTTCGACGCGCGGGAACAATGGACCGACTCCTGCAATTTGCTCGCCTTGAAAGAAGGCGTGGTGCTGGGGTACGATCGGAATGACAAAACAATGGAAGCATTCCGCAAGAATGGTTTTGACGTGGTCAATGCAGAAGAATTGATCCAGCAAATGGAGACCGGAAAAGTTGACCCGGACGATCTGAAAGACACCCTGATCCTGATGCCCTCCGCCGAGCTTTCCCGGGCCCGCGGTGGATTTCATTGCATGAGCATGCCGCTGCTTCGGGACGAACTTTAATTCCTTTTATGCAAACGACTTCCCATCTGTTGATGATCCGGCCCCTGCATTTTGCTTATAACCCGCAAACGGCGGTGAACAACAGTTTTCAGGTCCCCGGAGAGCAGGCTGAAGTGGCGGGGAAAGCCCTCGAAGAATTCGATGCCCTGGTAAAAAAACTGCGCGCGCATCATATTGACGTGCTGGTGATCGAAGACAGTCCCGAGCCTCATACGCCGGACGCTATTTTTCCGAATAACTGGATCTCCTTTCATGAACCGGGAACCCTCTGCCTCTACCCGATGTTTGCCGTCAATCGCCGGCAGGAAAGAAAAGCAGGTGTGATCCATACCGTGGAAAAACGATTCGACGTGCAGCAGAAGATCGACTTCACTTTCTACGAAAAGGACGGCCTGTTCCTGGAAGGTACGGGGAGTATGGTCCTCGACCGGGATAATCGCATCGCTTACGCGGGACTATCGCCGCGAACCGACGCCGACGTGCTGAACGATTTTTGTGCGAAACTGAAATACCAGGCCTGCGTATTCCATGCCTACGATGAACAGGGCCTGCTGATCTATCATACCAATGTGATGATGTGCGTCGGAGACCAGTTTGTGGTGATCTGCCTCGACTCGATCCGCGACGAAGAAGAGAGAAAAGCAGTGGTTGAAAAGATCAGCTCTTCCGGAAAGGAAATTATCCCCATCGGCCTGCATCAGGTTCATCAGTTCGCGGGCAATATGCTGCAGGTAGAAAATAAAGAAGGAAAGAAATACCTGGTCATGTCATCGGCCGCCTATCACTCCTTAAGCCCCGACCAGATCAAAAGCCTCTCCCGGTTCAGCGAGATTATTCATGCCCCGCTCTCAACCATTGAATCGAATGGCGGCGGCAGCGCCAGGTGCATGATCGCGGAGATCCATCTTTCGCAATAAGCTTTCAGAGCAGGGAAAACCGGTCGCCGAGGCTTTTCAGACCGGCCTGGAGATCGACAGGTGAAAAGCCCAGCAGGCGCTCCGCTTTTTCTATCACAAATCCTGTTTTCAACGGACGCTGCCCGGGTTGCGAAAAGCTGCGGGCATCTACCGCTTCGATCAGGCTTTTATCCAGCGAAAAATAATCCGCTGCTTCCATGGCGAGTTGGTATGGGGTCATGATCTCGCGACCGGAAAGATGGAAGCAACCCGGCGCCTGTTTTTCGATGATCAGTTGAATGCCTTTGGCGAAATCGCTCGCCAGGGTCGGCGTTCGCACCTGGTCGTTGACCACGCGGATGTGCTGATTTTTTTTCAGCGAAGAGATGATCCAGGAAATAATCTTTGACCGGGATGAACCCGAAATGATTCCATATAGTAAGCAGGTTCTGGCAATAGACCAGAGGCCGGGATAATCTCCAACCAACTGCTCTCCCATCAGCTTGGTTTCTCCATACCAGTTCACCGGACGCGTTTCATCGTCTTCCCGGTAATTCCCTTTTGCGCCGTCGAAAACAAAATCCGTTGAAAGAAAAATAAAATGAGCGCGACAGCCGGCGGCGGCCTCAAGCAGGTTGGCTGTGGCAGACACATTGATCAGCCGGCTGCTTTCGCGGTTGAGCTCGCATTCATCTACCTGCGTCATCGCAGCGGCATGAACGATCAGGTCCGGCGATTCGGTTTTGATCAGCTGACGAACTGAAGGAAAATCAGTGAGGTCAACCGAATGATATTCGACGGCGCCTTCAAACGCAATTCTTGCAACCCCTCTCCCTGCTGCCAGGATCCGATAACCACCGGCGCCAAGCCGGGAAATCAGCTGCTGCCCTAATAGGCCGTTAGCTCCCGTGACCAGAATTTTTTTCATCGGTTCAAAAATAAAAAGCGGCAGCGGATCCTTCAAATCGTAACGCTGATATCGCTGTCGGATGTTTTCTTTCTTTTAATTCAGGCGTCCGCTTTAGGTTGATTCAGGGTAAAATGCTTATTTTTGGGACTTGTTTCAGAAAGACTAAAGAATTTCAAATATTCGTGCCGATTAATTGAAAATGATGCAACGAATACAACCTTTTACTACTTAATGCAACAAAAAGTATCAAAAATAGGGGTACTCACTTCCGGGGGCGACGCACCGGGAATGAATGCCGCTGTTCGGGCAGTCGTTCGTACCGGAATTTACTATGGTTTGGAAATCTTTGGCATTATGCGGGGCTATACCGGAACCATTGAAAACGATATTGTTCCGCTGCATTCCAGAAGCGTAGCCAATATTATTCAGCGCGGCGGAACTATTTTGAAAACGGCCCGGTGCAAGGAATTCTTCGAATATGAAGGCCGTGCCCGTGCCTATGCCAATCTCAAAAAGCTAGGCATTAACGGACTGATCATCATCGGGGGCGACGGATCCTTTCGCGGCGCCCACAAGTTCAGCAGCGAATTCCAGATCCCCTGCATCGGGCTTCCGGGAACCATCGATAAAGATATTGCCGGAACCGATTTTACCATCGGCTTCGATACCGCCGTCAATACGGCCGTGGAGGCTATCGACAAGATCCGCGATACGGCCGACGCGCACGATCGCCTTTTCGTGATCGAAGTGATGGGCCGGGATGCCGGATACATTGCCCTGCACAGCGGTATCGCAACGGGCGCTGAAAATATTCTGATCCCGGAAAGAAAAACGGATATCGAAGAGCTGATCGGTTCACTCCAGGAAAAAGAAAAAAGAAAGAAACTGGTGAACCTGGTCGTTGTGGCCGAAGGCGATAATTTCGGAGGAGCCGAAGAAGTGGCCAAAGTGGTGAAGCAACGTCTTCCGAATATCGATACCAAGGTTTGCATATTGGGACATATTCAACGGGGCGGTGCGCCGACCTGTATCGACCGGGTAATTGCCAGCCGTATGGGTTATTCAGCGGTAGAATGCCTCCTCGAGGGCAAATACAATGTGATGGTGGGTATCGTTAATAACCGCATGCATTTTACCCCGCTGGAAAAAGCAGTGAAGGCCAAGCAGAAGATCAGTGAAGACTGGCTGAAAATCATCAAAATCCTGGCTTCGTAGCGGGATTCATTATTTTGCAACAAAAATACTAACCAGCGTTGGGCTTCAGCCTGCAGCGTTAAGCTTAAAAGATGTCAAAGAATATCTCCAAGTACATCTACGGTCAGATGGATAAAAAGGCCGGAATAGAACACACTTTTCACCGGACAAAAATTGTAGCTACCGTAGGACCAGCCTGCGACACATACGAAAAACTGCTGTCGCTCGTCAGGGCGGGAGTAAATGTTTTCCGGCTCAACTTTTCTCATGGTTCGCACGAAGACAAGGCGAAGATCATCAACCATATCCGCCGCATCAATGACGAAGAGCCGTTCAATATTGCAATCCTCGGGGATCTCCAGGGACCCAAGCTGCGTGTCGGCGAAATTCAGGGAGGAAGCATGCCGGTAGCGGAAGGTGAAATACTCACTTTTACCAATACCAAAGTGGTGGGCACGAAAGAAAGGATATATGTCTCCTACCCCGATCTTCACCTCGATGTGAAAATCGGCAATACGATCATGATCGACGACGGTAAACTGGAGGTCAAGGTCATCGGCATCGAACCGAACAATGATGTAAAAGTGCAGGTAACGCTTGGCGGTACTTTGTCTTCCAAGAAAGGCGTCAACCTGCCCGATACCAAGATATCTCTTCCGGCCATCACCGAGAAGGACCATGCCGACCTGCAGTTCATCATAGACCAGCAATTGGACTGGGTCGCGCTTTCTTTTGTGCGGAGGGTGGACGATATTATCGGCCTCCGGGAAAAACTGAATGAGCGCGAGAGCAAGAGCAAGATCATTGCCAAAATAGAAATGCCCGAAGCGCTGACGAATCTCCGGGAGATCATCCTCGAATCGGACGGCATCATGGTAGCCCGTGGCGATCTGGGTGTGGAGCTTCCGGTTGAACAGGTCCCGCTCATCCAAAAGCAGATCATCCGCAAATCCATTCACCGCGCCAAGCCGGTCATCGTGGCCACGCAGATGATGGAAAGCATGATCGACCGCACAAAGCCCAACCGCAGCGAAATCACCGATGTGGCTAACGCTGTGCTCGAAGGGGCAGATGCCGTAATGCTCAGTGCGGAGACGGCAACCGGCAACTACCCCACCCTGGTAGTAGAAACTATGCGCAAGATCATTATGGAAGTGGAGCGCACCGATTATAATTATAACCGGGAAGACGAACTGGCGCCGCAACCGCATTCACCCTCTTTCCTCAGCGATGCGATTTGCTACAATGCCTGTAAGCTGGCAAAAGATACGCAGGCGGATGCACTGATCGGGATGACCCAGAGCGGATATACAGGTTTCATGCTGTCCAGCTATCGGCCCAAATCTCCGCTCTATATTTTCTCCAAGGAAAAAACCCTGATCAACCAGCTCAGCCTGAGCTGGGGCGTCCGCGCTTTTCATTATTCCGAAGAAGAAAGCATCGACGATATCATGGGTGACCTCACCGAGATCCTCAAGCAGCGTGGATTTATTAAAAAAGGCGATGTCGTGGTGAACACCGGAAGTATTCCGGTCAGTCTTCACCTTCCCACAAATCTCCTGAAGATATCCAAGGTGGAATAGCCGTACTAAGCGTTCAGTTGCAGCAGCATTTGCTCGATTTCCTGACGGTCGGCAATGGCATAGCCGTAATCTTCTGTCATAAAGGGTTGAACATAATCCATGTCGGATCTTTTATGCACACGTGCAGAGCTGTGAAATTCCCAGGCGCCCGTTTCGTCCCGCAGATCGCTGATATTCGAAGCGCGCACGCCGCTTCCCGGCATGATGCTGATCCTTCCTGCCGCCTGAACAATAAGGTCCTTTAACAGCGGAGCGCCTAAGATCGCCGTGGGTTGCTGACCAGAGCTCAGAATTCTTTCGCAGCCAATTTCAATAATATCTTCCAGGGCTTCAAAAGCATTGCGCGTCCAGTCGAATGCCCGGTGAAAGGTCACTCCCATGGGATAGGCTTTTTCAACGAGACGGGCAGTGCGCGGTTTATCCACCCTTCCGTCGGCAAGCAGCATGCCTGCCACCACGCCGTCGCAACCAGCCGACCTGAACAATTCCACATCGTGCAGCATCATGTCGAACTCTTCTTCGGAAAATAAAAAATCGCCGCTCCTGCTGCGGACAATCGGATAGAGTTCGATGGAGATCTTCTTTCTGGCAGCCTTAACTACGCTAAGCGCGGGCGTGGTGCCGCCTCCCGACGGATCAGCACAAAGCTCGACCCGGTCGGCCCCGCTGTCTGCCGCAATGACGGCTGCATCCAGATTGTAACAGGAAATTTCCAGTTGATATTTAGCCATCCTTAAAATTATTTACTTCCGGCTATATTCCGAAAGACCGTACTGAAAAGGAACATCCTGTTGAAATCTTTTATTTCGCAGAAACGGGCGATATTTTTTACTTTGTACTGCCAATTGCGCTGTTGCTTACCCTTAAACCTGAATCCATGGAATCCACCAGTAAACAGGGTACTACACTTGAACTTTGGCTGAACGATGTCCAGTCCTACCTCTATCGCATGACCAGGCCGGCGATGGAACATGCCAGGTTCAGCTTCAGCCGGACCGACTACACTTACCGGCGGAAAAATAAAAAGAGCACCGACGAGCTCGCCATCGTATTTCTAAGTCAGTTTCCGGTCAACTACAGAGTAAACTTTCAATTGGAGATCAGGCATCCGCAGATACGGCAGGTTAAGGAATCCTTCATGAACGGAATTGCCCAAAAGACCTCTCATCTCAGCAGCCTGGTGTTGTATCTCAAAGATTTCGTTTCTTCTGTTGAACCGGATGAAGTTCCTGCGAAAGATTATTTTATCTATAACCACCGCGATCTGTTCCTGGTCGGCGATCAGCTCACGCAGATGTTTCAATATGAACTGGTGCCGCTTTGCGACCGGCTCAGCAGCCTCGCCCTGATGGATGATTTTTTTTCAGGCAGGCCCGACTGGGCACTCAATACGCACGGGGGAGGAAATATCTGCACCGACCTGATTGCAGCAAAACTCAATGGCAAAAGAGATGTTGAGCAACGTTATCGTGAGCTCATGGCAGGCATCGAAGACCGCATCCGGCTTCAGCAGATATCACCCGAGAGCCGCGAACTGCTGAATCTCTGTTATGAATCGCTGAAAAAGTAGTCCGGTTGAAAACGGCCTGGATGTTATTTTCTTTCGGCAATTTGCTGAATATTAGTCATTTTTAAAAGGCCCGCCTGGCCCGGCCTAAAGGCGGTTTCCGCAGGGTATTTCAAATTTCTTTTAATTGGCAGATTATGCAATTAGCCAGTAATTTCGCGCCATAATTTTTAAAAGGTTCCTGCATGAAAATGGTCGATTCGTTTGAAAAGATTCCTGTAGAAATTTTTGGGAATGCGAAAGAGGGCTCTGCCTTTGTAGCCCGAGAGATTGCTCAACTGATCCGCAGCCGCCAGGAAAAAAACCAGCCTTGCGTTTTAGGACTTTCCACCGGTTCTACCCCGCTTAAATTATATGCCGAACTCATCCGGATGCACCGGGAGGAAGGATTGAGCTTTCGGAGCGTGATCACGTTCAACCTGGATGAATATTATCCCATCAGCCGGAATGCCCCGCAGAGCTACTATCAGTTCATGCGCAGGAACCTCTTCGATCATATCGATATTGATCCGGCCAACTGCCATGTGCCGAATGGAGAACTTCCCAGGGACCAGATGAAGAAGCATTGCGCAGAATACGAGCAGGCAATCGAAAAAGCCGGCGGCATCGATCTCCAGATCCTCGGCATCGGCACTAACGGTCATATCGGTTTCAACGAGCCCGGCTCCAATCTCTTTTCCAAAACACGCATCGCTCCGCTGGAAAACTCCACGCGTCTTTCCAACGCGGGCGATTTCCCGATCATCACCCAGATGCCCCGGCTTTCCGTGACCATGGGCATCAGCACCATTCTCAAAAGTCGCCGCATTATCCTGATGGCCTGGGGCGCCAGTAAGGCGGCAGTATTGAAAAAATCAGTTGAAGAACCGGCGACTGAAGAAGTACCCGCTTCCCTGCTTCAGCAACACGACGATACCCTCTTTGTCGTGGACCAGGCTGCTGCTGCACAATTGACAAGGTTCACCGCCCCCTGGCTCATTGGCGAATGTGCATGGACGAAAGAATATATCCGTAAGGCCGTCGTGAGCACCGCACTGAGACTCGGCAAACCGATCTTAAGCCTGACCAATAAAGACTACAACGAACAGGGCCTGAGTGAGCTGCTGGCAGAAAAAGGCAATGCTTACGAGATCAATCTCGAAGTTTTTTATATGCTGCGCGACAGCATTACGGGCTGGCCAGGCGGAAAGAACGAGCACCTGCCCAATCCTCCGGAGCGCATGAGCCCCTACCCTAAAAGATGTCTGATATTCTCGCCACACCCCGACGACGATATTATTTCAATGGGAGGAACCTTTATGCGGCTTCACGACCAGGGACACGACGTACATGTCGGCTACCAGACTTCAGGCAATATCGCGGTGACGGATGAATTCGTGACCCGGTTTATTGACTTCGCCGTCGGTTTTGAATCGCTCACAGGCACCGACAGCACGAAGTCTGCCGCCATGCTTAAAGAAGCCAGGAGTTACCTGAAAAGTAAAAAATCAGCCGAAGTGGACTCTCCGGAGATCCGCGCGGTGAAAGGATTGATCCGCCGGACCGAGGCTACGGCCACCTGCCGGTATGTCGGGATCAAAGACGAGAATATCCATTTTCTCAACCTGCCCTTCTATGAAACGGGCACTATTGAAAAAAAGCCGATGGGCGAAGAAGATGTACGGATCACGATGGACCTGCTCCGTCGCATTAAACCCCACCAGGTCTATTGCGCCGGCGATCTGGCCGATCCGCATGGAACACATAAAACCTGTCTTGAAATTGTATTTGAATCGCTGAAGCGACTGAAGGCAGCAGGCGAACCCTGGATCCAGGACTGCTGGGTATGGCTGTACAAAGGAGCCTGGCAGGAATGGGATGTGAGCGAAATTGAAATGGCCATACCGATGAGCCCGGACCAGGTACTGAAAAAGCGGTTTGGTATCTTTATTCATCAGTCACAAAAAGACATGGTGCCATTTCAGGGTGCGGATAGCCGTGAGTTCTGGCAGCGCGCGGAAGACCGGAATGCAAACACCGCCAATCTTTATGCCGAGCTTGGGTTGACTAAATATGCCGCCATGGAGGCGTTTGTCAGGTGGCACTATTAAAGGGAAAGTTGAAGTCGAACTGGAATAAGGCGCTTCAAATTAAGTCCTACCGCTATAAACTGTTTGGCGGTATTTTGCTGCTGATCGCTATACTGGCTTTTCTCCCTTATTTTTTCGGTTCAATAGAAAAACGGAATGGGAAAGAACTGGCAGACGCCGTATTGGACTGGTTGCCGGCAGCAGACCTTTCCCTGCCGGTCTTTTTCCTGATCTGGGGCAGTTGCGGTCTGCTGATCTACCGGCTGACCACCGCCCCCGTTATCATGATCCGGATATTATGGGCTTATAATCTCCTCACCCTGCTTCGTATGATCAGCATCAGCCTGATCTCCCTGAATCCGCCGGCAAACCTGGTTCCGCTGGCCGATCCGGTTACCAATTTCTTCTACGGCCGTCATCACTATATCACCCACGATCTCTTTTTTTCGGGCCATACCGCCTCGGTAGCCCTGATCTTTTTTTGTCTGAAGCAAAAGTGGGACCGGATCCTGACCGGCATTGCCACCGTGCTTCTCGCCTTTTTCCTCTTAGTTCAGCATGTGCACTACACAGTCGACGTGATCGCAGCTCCCTTTTTTACCTGGCTTATGTACCGGGTCGCCCTGCGCATGACCGACAGGGAGACTCGCTTGTTAACGACCGGTTAACGAACATCCCGGAGCACTCATCCTTAAGAGAGCAAAACAGCACCGTTATAGTTTGTCGCTTCTATCATACTATCGCTTTCAACCATAGCGTTTTGACTGAGGTTTCATTTGTTCTGCTTACCTCTTAATTCCTTATTTTTGGAAATAATAGAAATTTCATAATTATTTTAGGTTAATTTCATCTTATTCAATTAACGGGTTTTTAGGCAGTTGGCTTATGCTGCCGGAAACCTAAATGCTACCACAATATGAAAAAATTACTATGCCCGGATTTTGTTTTAGGTGAAAAAGTGACTGCGGAACAGGCCCAGTTTTTCGATAAACATGGAGTCATTGTTTTCCGCAATGTACTTAAACCAGAAACCGTGCAGACCTTTATCCAGGAGATTGACCGCATCGAAAAGCAGCTGCTGGATGAAGGGAAGGAAAAGATTAACGGAGTTCCCCTTAAATTCGGCAAGGATCACGATGGCCGGACGATCATCCAGCGCATCTGCTTTCTGTCGCTGTTCAGCCCCATTTTTCACGAATTCCTCCACGACCCCCGCCTGCAGGCCCTGCTCGAACTGCTTCAACCCTATGAAGGCCGGATAGCGGAAAACGAAAAGGACGGTCTGATACTCAACCATTATGTCCGCACGCCGGACAGTAAATTTTCTCAGATGGGATGGCACACGGATAGTCCTAGGGATCTTTTCCTGGGTCAGAAGATCATGCCGATGCTGAATGTCGGCATTCACCTTGATCCCTGTCCCTTTGAGAACGGAGGCCTTCGCGTATTGCCCGGAACACATAAGCAGGGCGTATTGCGACTGCTCTTCAAGAAGAAATACTTTATTGACAATAATCCCGATGCCAGGGAGTTTGGATTTGATATTAATGCAGGCGACCTCACTGTACATGACGGCCGGATATGGCATCGCGCCCAGCAGTCGCCGCACTTCGGGGAAGCCAGCAGAAGACGCGTTATGTATGTGCCGATCATTACCGGGAAATACATGCCCAAGAACGAAAAAAGCAAGACTCCTTTTTATCACCGTCTGGCCTCTAAAGTTCAGAACTAATTAGATTTGCCTGTCTAAAAGCGTTTGTTCATGCCTTTTGCACTCATTACAGGAGCCAGCAAGGGAATTGGGAAAGCCATTTCCGGCAACCTGGCGGAACGCGGCTATAACCTGCTGCTGATTGCCCGGTCGGAGGAACTCCTGCAGGCCGCGGCAGCGGAATTCACTACCGCCTTCAGGATCAAATGCTACTATCTGGCATTAGACCTGGCCACAGACCAGGCGGCAGACCGGGTTTACGCCTGGTGTGCAGAAAACCAGTTTCCCATTACCGTGCTGGTGAACA
>DASZRP010000336.1:0-6820 GCA_035548895.1 Puia sp.
TCCCTTTGCGAGGACGGAGTCAGCACATGCATAATCGAATGCAGCATCCAAGACATGGCCTTAACCTGAAAACGGGTGATTATCCTGCGAAATCGGGAAACGTGCCGATATGCCCGGACCTTTGAAGTCGGAAACAGGAAAGACATTAGGAAATTCTTCTGAGTCAGCGTGCAATGGCAAGGATATGGATTACATCCTCCCACATCAACTACCGTTTGTGGAGCATACCAAGGTTTACCAGTTAAATTTCATAACCCAAACCGGGTAAGACATAATGTGTCCGGCAACTGGTGCAGGAAATAAGATTTGGCTCGGCGGCAGGCACCAGGCGGAACTGTATGGACCAACTATATTTTCCCTGCTGGCAACCTGCCTCTCTCCTGTTAACCTCCCCTGTTTGCGGCTGAAGGATCTGCAAGCAGAGATATCTTACTACTCTATCGTGGTCATCCACGTACTGCTGCTTCTGGGGCGGTAACCTTGGGCGATCTATGGGAAGATTATGCCTTAGGTCTGCGATTAATTACCTTGGGGGAAATCCATAGATCGCTCATTTACCAAGCATAAGAGGGCGATCGGTATGTACCCTGTTATTTTTTATAGAGCCGGTTAATTACAAATTCCTGAACCCACCATGGGAGCTGCTTAGTTTTTATTTTAAGTATGCGTCTACCATCAATTTCCGCCACAGGCTCAATGCTCCGCTCCTCAGACGAATTATCAAACAGGTAAACCCTGTAACATAACGGAATTATTTGTGGCAATAAATCTAGGGAATCATTATACCTCTTAACAACCCTGTCTTCCGGAACGTCATGACCACCAAGGCTGACTCTTTGTTTAATCCTTTCGATATTGATAGTCGGATCTACCGTACAAATAAAGTACAGGTAGTTCTTATATCCGGCTTCAAGACTATGGTTCAAGAAATCAATTTTTGAACGATGGCTTAACACAGTTTCAAAAGTGAAGGTCTCCCCATTTAGCAACAATTGATGTCTGATAAAATCTGCAGCCAGTGCGGCATCATACGGCGAAGGATGATTACCCACAAACAATATTCCTTCCCTGCATGTAACACTGATGGCACTATTTTCTGTAGCAGCCTTATCTAGCCAGGATTTACCAGGGCCGGCCACAAATTCCCTGAAAGATTCATCCGAAATGGTAAGGTTATATACAGCCGGAAGGTTAATTAGTCTTTTTTCAGCAAAAGATTCTTCAATTTCATCGGCATTGACGAAAGGGCCACTATAAAACGTTTTCCTTACCCCCTGGAGTATGGTGCTCTTACCGCTGCCATTGGGCCCGGCCATGATACGGAGTCGTTTATTTGCTGACGGCATGCAATACCGTGTTCGGCTTATACTGAATATAATATGAGGACCGACGTATCCTGGGTTGCAGCTCGGTTTCTGACCCCGTTGGAGAAAGGGCAATAAATTTTCTGTGATTGCGGATATAAACCCGGTAAAGTCCTGCTACTTTGGCTTCTATTGCTGCATTATTCCCCGCGCTTACCACAATATCGCGGATAATATCAAATGCCTTTCTATTGTCTTCCACATCGGAGAAATTATGCGATTGGATAGTATGCGGTACGGAGGGGTTTGATTGGTTCCGCCTCTGGGGATTTTTCCGTCTTAATTTTCTATCTTTTCCATTTGCCTTCATAATGCGAAATTACAAAAAGAAGTTATTCGGTTTCTGGCTCGCGGTGGAAGCTTTTATACTATCGTATCCTGACGGGTTTCCCAGATTGGTAAATTTGATAAACATTCCCGTAGGTATGAATTTCTTATTTAGGTTAGTCCGGCATCCGCTCTCCCGGCTAGTGCCGGATCAAGCCACGATTTATCCCCATACAGGTAATCAACCAAGGCAGCCTTTTCATTCCTGAAACCGGCCTTTTTTTGGATGTCCGATTTCGTGCCTATGGGAGATCCCGGTTACCGGATCCTGCAACCCTTTACTATGAATCAATTCCAAATTGTCCGAAAGGTCTTGGGTAAACCCTGGCTTACTTATATCAGTTGAGCGGTATAATACGCGGTCCAACATTTCCCAATGATTTACATAACCGCTTGGAAACCATGTGGTGTATCCTTACGGCCATAACTCCAAAGGGAGGAAACACCCAATTATGGCGGCATGAAATGGTGGAAAAACAAGGAACCCCGAACCAGCTCCAGCCAAAATTTCTACCTAAAAATTTAGTAATGAGCATTTTATATACCCGTAACCGATCCTAAATGGCTTATTGCAGGCAGTCAGGAAGCCGCGTACAGCGCAGATTTGCCCGTAACGCTTACCTGCCATATGCCAGCCAACAAACCTATATTATCCTGCTTGGTAAATGAATGGGCGAAAAGAAATTCCAGGGTTATTATCACGCCATTGAAATACTGCTACCCTAAAACGGGAAAAACACCAGCTATGAGATGAACTCATCCGAGAGCTATCAGGCTGGTGAAGTTCCAGGGACCCTTCGTCTGGCACCGGCACGAGCAGGAGGATGAATTGTTTTACGTGCTTTCAGGCTCTTTTACCATGAAATTCAGGGACCGGGAGGTCCTGCTTCGACAGGGCGAATTCCTGATCGTGCCCCGGGGAGTGGAACATTGCCCGGAAGCCGAAAACGAGGTGTCTGTCCTGCTATTTGAACCGGCCGGAACCCGCAATACCGGCGATGTCCGGGAGGAACGGACGCGTGAGCGGCTGGACCATTTATAAATAAAAAAGCCCGGCAAGGCGGGCTACCCCTTGGGGTTGCCGGTCGCCTGCCGGGCTTGTGTTTTTACGTAGCAACGGACCGTGGAAGATCGGCCGGATTACCGGCCGGGGGCTTGTCAGAAAGCGTTTTCCTCTCCTCGAAAGATATTATATACCGTAAGGAACATGATGCGGATATCCAGCCAGACACTCCAGTTTTCCATATACCAGAGATCATACTCCACCCGGGCCTTCATCTGCTCGATCGTTTTCGTTTCCCCGCGGTAACCGTTCACCTGCGCCCAGCCGGTTATGCCGGGTTTTAGAAACTGGCGCACCATGTATTGATTGATCAGCTTGGAATAGTCATCGGTATGCTTGAGCATATGCGGCCTGGGGCCCACCACGCTCATGTCCCCCAGCAGCACGTTGATAAACTGCGGGAACTCATCCAGGTTGGTTTTACGCAAAAAACGGCCGATCCGGGTAATCCGGGCGTCATTGCGCACGGCCTGCACACGGTCGGCATCCGTATTGACGCGCATGCTGCGGAATTTCAGGCAGCCGAACGCCTTGTTGTCCTTGCCGGTCCGCTTCTGCACGAAAAAAACCGGGCCCCGCGACTCCAGCTTAATGAGCAGGCCCAGCAGGGGGACCAGCCAGGACAGGACCAGCAGGGTTACCAGGGAAGATACAACGATGTCGAAAAGCCGTTTGTTGAGCCGGTTAGCCACATCGTCCAGGGGTTCGCTGCGCAGGGAAATTACAGGCATGTCCCCCAGGTAATCAATATGGACGGGATGCCGGATAAACGAAGATAGGTCCGGAACAATACGGAAGCGAATGCAGGCGGTTTCGGCTTCCTGCATCAGGTTATAAATCGAATGGTCCTGCTCCGGGGTGATGGTGGAAAAAATTTCATTCACCTGAAGTTCCTTGGACACCCTGAGCGAATCACCGATGCCTGAGATAATGGGATAATTGGATAATTCGGTGACCTTGCTGTAGTCCTCAGCAAAGCCGACCACCCGCATGTTGATGCCTTCGCGCTCCAGGTAATTGGCCAGGCGCTTGGACACGTTGTTGTATCCCAGGATGACAATTTTCTTACCAAAGTTGCCGCTGTTTTTGAAATAGTCCCGCAGGCCGATATAGGCAAACCGGTTCAGCAGCAGGCCCACCCCGTAACTCAGGCTGGTAAACAGGACGAAGAGCCTGGACAGGGCCAGCTTATGAGACAGGAACAGGTAGAAAAAAGCCACGAAGACCCAGATGACATACATGCGCATCGTCCGGCTGGTCAGCGATTCAAAGGAAATGATATTTTTGGCCGCGTAGACCCCGCCGGCCCAGCTGAAAAAGATCCAGGAAATATTGAGAAAGGTCCAGAATTGCAGGTAAAAAATAAAAGACCCTTCCGCAACCCGGTTCTTCATCAAAATCCAGAACAGGATGTACACGACGTTCAGTATGAACACATCCAGGCCTGCGACCGCGGCCTGCAGGAACTGCAGAAATCGTCTGTTCATAAGCTAATGTTTGAAAATACTGTACCCAATTTGTTTAATGTTAAATCATTAATCAAATGGTTAGGGACAACCCAAACACCCGAATCCAGCTTGAATATGAAGAATATAAAAATCTAGGATAATATCTTTATGCTATGCGAGGCACATACTCATCCATATATTCTAAGAAGCTGACTTACAATGCGCTCGGAAGTCTTTCCGTCCCAGAGTGGGGGTATCTTTCCTTTTTTCCATGATCCGGATAAAACACGCTGCAAGAATGGAATTAAAGCCTGAGGATTGGTTCCTACTAATTCGTTTGTACCCATCGTAATAGTCTCAGGTCTCTCCGTGGAGTTACGCAATGTAAGGCAAGGAATACCCAGAACGGTAGTTTCTTCAGTTATACCACCTGAATCAGTAATCACAGCCTTTGCGTTCTTAACCAAAAAAATAAACTCAAGATATGGAAGAGGGTCAATCTGAATCAGGCGATCATTGGAAAACTGCAACTCATTTAACTTCGATCTTGTGCGGGGGTGAACAGGAAAAATAAGTGGATATGGATAGGTGCTCGCAAGCATGGAATTTAGCACTAACTCCAAATTCACAACGTCATCCACATTACTCGGCCTGTGCAAAGTAGTTAAAAAGTATTTCCCTTCCTCCAGGCACTTCTCAGTCCAGAAAACAGGCTGAACCAAGCGATCCATATTTTGCATCAATGTATCAATCATTGTGTTGCCTACAAAATGAATCCGATCTTCACGGACTCCAATGGACCGCAAATTTTGGTTGGCTAATTCACTCGTCGTAAAAAAATGATCACAAATTGAATCAGTAACAATTCTATTAATTTCCTCAGGCATTGTCATATCCCCTGAACGAATTCCAGCTTCCACATGTGCAACTGGAATACATAGTTTCTTAGCTGTTATAGCACATGCCATAGTTGAAGTAACATCACCTACTACCAAAACCAAATCAGGCCTGTGAACTGTCAATTCTTTCTCAAATCGAACCATAATCTGAGCTGTTTGCTCAGCTTGTGTTCCTCCACCAGCCTCTAAATTCACGTTCGGCTCAGGAATACCAAGTTGCTCAAAAAAATCCTCACTCATTCTCTTATCGTAATGCTGCCCAGTATGAATAAGTCTGTATTCAATTTTATTTCCCAAATATTCTTGCCCCTTTATCACTCTGATAATCGGTGAGATTTTCATGAAATTTGGTCTAGCACCAGCAACAATACTAATATTCATACCAAGTAATTAAGAGTGAATGATATACAGTACAATTCTCAGCCTTTATCATGCATACGAATCAAGGATGCAGTATTTTCTATATTAGCCTTACTTGAGGCTCCAAAAAGTATTGACTTAATATTCGGAAGAGAGCATACATAATCAACAGCCTCGCGTGGCGGTATCGCTCCGCCCCCTAGAATTTGCATGGCAATAACGCGGCATTCCCTTTCTCGAAGACATTTTTCATACAATTCTTTACCCCCGGACATTCGGAATCCCACTCGATTTATGGAAGTACATATCACGGGATTTTCCAGACCTACTTTGTTGAGAGTGTCCAACAAACGAGGAAAATTCATCGTAATAAATCCAGCCTCCGCATTATATTTCTTTCGAATATAGGCGTGAAATTCAGCAAATATTGAATTCGCACCAAGGCCAAGAAGTAGATCTGTAATTACATTTTGCAGAAATATATAAGGTGTATTAATCCCCTTAAACATTTTCATTTCCGCATCAATTAGAATCTCCATTATTGAGGAAAAATCCTTTGACAAGACCGCCATGCCTCCTTTAAAAAGAGACCCGAAAAAATTTCCAGGCACATATTCCCTTAAAGCGCCTAAAATACCCAGTTCAGTGACCGCGTTTGCATACTTGTGCGCATAAGGCATACATGGAAATATCTTAAATGTCTCATACTTTTTTGGATCCTGCCTAATCGCATCGCAAACTTCAGCTATTCGCTCATGGGTAGTACACATGAACGTATCGATTCCAGCATTACGCGCATCATCTAATGTTTTAAGTATCGCACTTATCTCCCTGAACTTAATTGACTGGGCTCTTGACTTTTCGTCAGATATATGATTAACTGCAAAAAACTGATTATCGCCAAATAAAATCCTTTCCATAGTTTTCTTTTAAATTACGTTTGCTTTCCTTATGTAATCAATTGCGCAATCGGTTTCCCATGCACTCTGAAATGTGTTTATCAAATTGGGGGTTTCCCCTGAAACCGCACGAATAAAATAATCAATCTGAGCAGAATACTCCTCCCCGCGTAGATAAAAATCCACTTGCTCAGTCACATCAGTCACATATTTAATATTCCAGCCCTTATTATATCCCGGAAGATTTACCTCTTCTTTAAAATAAATCTTTAATTCATTAGCGTCTGAAATAATCTTTCCTTTTGTCCCTAGAATAGTTACCGAAGTTGACATTTTTCGATAAGTATCATCGCTCCAGTTGACAGAAATCAACCCGCTTACTCCCTTACTAGTTCGGACCAATGCATATACAGAATCTTCAACATGTTTGGAAAAAATCGGCTTAAGCAAACTAGAATCA
>DASZRP010000337.1:0-5663 GCA_035548895.1 Puia sp.
AATCACTGCTTACCCCTAAAACCCAGTTATGAGAATCGGGCTTCTGTTCGGAGCATTTATGCTGTCGTGGCTTTCCGCCTCGTCACAGCAAAAAACAGATTCTCTGCTTTCTAAGGCCAGTCAGACGCTCGACGCCGCTTCACAATTCCCCAATAAACTATTTTCCGGAATCAATAAGAAACTATCGGATCTGAATTCTTCGATCGACCGGCAGACGGAAAAGTATTTGCAGAAACTTCAAAGGAAGGAAGATAAGTTCAGAAGAAGATTGGCAAGGAAGGACTCTGCGGCTGCAGCTGCTTTTGCCAAAGGCGCGGGAGGATATGAGAAATATACGAAACAGGTCACGGGTGCTGACAGCTCCGCCAAAGGAGCGCTGACGGGCGAGTATATGCCCTATGTGGATTCCCTGAAAGGAAGCCTTTCGTTTCTGCAGCAGAACCAGGACAAGCTGAATTTCTCTCCCGCTACGCAACAAGCCCTTTCGGGATCGATGGGGCAGTTCAATGAACTGCAGGGCAAGATAGACGCCACCCAGCAGGCGAGGAACTATATCGCCCAAAGGAAAGAGCAGATGCGCCAGATGGTGCAGAAGTACATAGACGATTCGGGCCTGAAGAAATACCTGGATCAGTATAAAAGTGATTGTTACTATCTCGAAGAGCAGCTTCGGGAATACAAAGAAGCGCTCAATAATCCGGATTTACTGCTGAAGAAAACCCTGGCCCTGCTGAATAAAGTCCCTGAATTTCAGCGATATATGCAGCAGTATGGACAATTGGCCGGGCTGTTCGGGATCTCGCCGGATTACGGGACTGCGGCAGGACTGGAAGGACTGCAAACCCGGGCCCAGGTAGAGCAATTGATGCAAGGGCAGATCGGTTCTTCGCCGGCCGGGATCTCGGCCTTTCAGAATAGCCTCGAAGACGCCCATAACCAGCTGGACCAGCTCAAGGATAAACTCTCCAGTCTCGGCCAGGGCAGCGGCGACATGGAGATGCCGGATTTTAAACCGAACCCGGAAAAAACTCATTCTTTTTTCCGCCGATTACAATGGGGTATGGACTTGCAAACGACGAGGGCCAGCTATTTCTGGCCGACCACGACGGACATCGGGCTGTCGGTTGCCTACAAGGTTTCGGGAAAATTAGATTTCGGTATCGGCGGCTCCTATAAGATCGGCTGGGGCCAGAGCATCAACCATGTAAAGCTGAGCAGCCAGGGGGCATCGATCAGAACCTTCTTCGACTTCCAGCTAAAGAAAAGCTTCTATGCGAGCGGCGGATACGAACTGAATTACCAGGAAGCATTTACATCCTTCAGCCAGATCAGTTCGGTTCGGGACTGGTCGCGGAGTTGCCTTATTGGCGTAACGAAGGAAATCACCCTTGGCGGCAAGTTCCTGAAGAAGACCAAGGTGCAACTTTTATTTGACGTTTTGTCTTACTACCAAACCCCGCGGACAAATCCTATAAAATTTAGAATTGGATATACTTTATAATACCGTGATAAAATGAAGATAAGGAAAAACTTTTTAATTGTCATTTTTATTCTGGTCAATTACTTAAACGGGGAAGCTCAGAACTCCCCCGGCTTAAAATTGTTTACTCCTCCTTCGCCAACCGCCTCCTCCTTAGGAAAATATGGAGAAACGCCGGTTAGTCTGTATACCGGAGTTCCTAATATTAACCTGCCAGTTTATACATTAAAGGGAAGAGACTTAGAATTACCTATTAGCCTTTCTTATAATGCGGGCGGAATAAAGATCGACGAGATCGCTTCCTGGGTTGGTATTGGATGGAGTTTGAACGCAGGAGGTGTGATTACGAGAAGCCTTCGCGGAATGCCTGACGACGCGTTGGGTGGTTATTTCAGCTCTTATGTGAATGTGACAACATTTGCAAAAAAATATCTAACTGCGCTGTCACCCACCACCAGCTATCTGATGACGGGGGGAAACGGACAGGACGGAGATCAGAGTAGTTTTGACCAGATCATAGGCGGTTATAAAGAATCTGAGCCTGATATCTTTTATTTCAATTTCGGTAAGTATAGCGGTAAGTTTTTCATGAATGAAAACGGCCAGTTTGTAGCCGCCCCCCTCGAAGCGCTTAAGATCGAGTATGCAACAGGTACTGCTAATCCATACGGGCTATCGAGATGGATCATTACCACACCGGACGGCGTGAAATATGTTTTTGGAAATTCGCTGGATGGAACAAAGAACGCATTTGAAAATAACAGCAATGCATCTCCGACAGGGACAGTAACCACCGCATGGTATTTGGTGGAAATTTACAGCCCGAACGGCGATAAGATTTCACTAAACTACTCCGACGTCATTTATAGCTATACCATTAGATCGGCAGAAGTGCTTAACCAGCCCATCAGTTGGACTTCCGGTGGTGGCGCAGTGCTTCCTTTCCGCGATATAAAATGGTCGGTAAACAATATGCGTTCACCGCGGCTTACTTCTATTACGAGTTGTAATGGTACGGTTACTTTCGGCGTCGGACCCAATCGAACAGATCTTCCCGGCGAGGCGCCTTTGGACAATATCAAGGTCTACGATGACCGGGATCTGGTAAATCCCGTAAAGAAGTGGACTTTTTTCACTGACTATAGCACCAATCGGCTTACACTGGACAGCGTAACGGAATATTCAGGCGATGGATCTTTAAAAGGCCAAACCAATCGCTTTCAATACAACGGCATGCTTCCGGACATGAACCCCAATGGCCTTGCTATAAACGCGCAGGACCTTTGGGGTTATTACAATGGAATGACGACAAACAGTGTACTTCCTCAGGGTTTCCAGGTCTCCGTTCCTTCATACGGGCAAATTGCTGTTACGGGTGCTGATCGCCATTCTGATGAAGGGTACATGCAAATGGGAAGTCTCGCCAGGATCACTTATCCAACCGGTGGGTATACGCAGTTTGACTACGAAGCAAACCAATATTATACCCAGGGAATTGACCAGACCATTCCCGATCCGGCGGTTGGGAAGGTTGCCGGGTTTCATTTCTTGTACGATCAAACCGAAACCCAGGACTTTACGGTAACCTATCCGGATCCGAATACAGGCGTTGTCGTTGTGGCTTGTACTCTTAGGGCCATGAATCAAGGTTGTCCATTCGATCCGTATGGTTACTCTCAATGTTATACCGCAACGATTAAAGGTATTAACGGAACATCTTTTGCTTCCGTTTCTCTTAAAGAAGGGACCTCGACTTTTACCCTCTCTCCCGGGCAATACGAGATAACTGCCCAGGGCGCTTCTACTCCGGGGCAATCTCTGAACAATTTTTATTTCTTTCTTGATTGGTCAGAATATCCGCCATCCCAGGGACAAAGCCCATACGTGATGGTTAACAAAACGATAGGCGGATTGCGAATCAAGCGAATTACCGACTTTGATGGCGTCAATACCAAGGTAAAAAGGTATGTATACAGCCGATTTGGGGATACGGCTTCCAGTGCGGTAATGGTCAACATGCCTGCTAACTATGCAAGCATGTATGCTGGATTTACCGATCCGGACTGCGAAATTGGTTATGCGGAATCGGACATCCTTCAGGTGAAAAGTTATCCGCTAATTCCTTTACTGCCGACACAGGGTTCAACAGTTGGCTACCAAAACGTAACCGAGCTTGATGGCGAAAACGGCGAGAATGGGAAAACCGAATACACATATACCACCGCCAATGATTATCCGGATGATATTAAAACCTACCGGCCTTATCCACCACCCACAAGTTTCGATTGGCGAAGGGGGAAACTTCTGCAGAAAACAGTTTATAAAAACATCTCCGGTACTTTCATTCCGGTCACAAAGATTAACAATGGGTATCGGATGGGTGCAACGCCTAGTATTGGTTATGGACTAGTGGCAGATATCGACTATCATGTTTTGGACCAATGCGCGATCGTGATAGTCCCGGCAAATGCCTATTTCGCACTTGGATATCAAACGGTCGCTGAATTTACCTATCTGCAATCCGACACTACTACGGTATATGATCAAAATGACCCGTCTAAGTATATGCAAACAATTAATTTCTATACCTACGACACGACCCAAAAGCACTACCAGCTCACCAAAACGAAAACAAAAAACAGCAAGGGGCAGGATGTTGAAACCGACTATGCATATCCGCAGGATCTGACCCTGACAGGATACGCGGAAACGGCAAGACAAGATCTGATTTCCAAGTTTATTCTCACCCCGGTGCTGAACCAAAAGAACCTGGTTAATGGCGTTCAGCAAACGATGACCAACAACTATTACAAAACCTTCGGCAACGGATTGACCTTGCCGGAGAGCATCGAGCTTCAAGTTGCTTCCAATCCTGCAGAGAAAAGAGTGGAATTCCTGAGATATGACGCCTATGGCAATATGGTGCAGGAACATAAGATCAATGACGCTTATACAACTTACATCTGGGATTATAATAATGCCTTTCCAATCGCCGCAGTGAATAATGCGGACTCGGCAGACATAGCCTACACAAGCTTTGAAGCTGACGGAAAAGGGAATTGGACTTATACCGGAACACCCGGAACAGACGTAAGCGCACCGACGGGCAGCAAGAGCTATCCAGTCGCGTCCGGGGTAAGCAAGACTGGTTTAACATCGTCTACTACATACACAGTTTCGATGTGGTGCACGGGTTCTCCTACGGTTTCCGGAACTGTATCCTCGAAATCAGTTTGGACATTGGGCAGTTGGACTTACAAAGAGTTCACGATAAGCGGAGTAACCAGTACGACGATTTCCGGAACCGGGAATATCGACGAACTGCGTCTCTATCCTGCCAGTGCGCAGATGACTTCCTATACTTATTCGCCAGTAATCGGTCTCACGGCCAGCTCAGATCCCAATGGCCGTCTTTCCTTTTACCAGTACGATGCGCTCAACCGGTTGAGTGCCGTCAAAGATCAGGATGGAAATATTGTGAAGACGATTCAATACCACTATAAAAGCCAGCCCTATTAAATAAAGCCCCGATCATGAAAAAATATTTCAACCTTAAAAGCTTGCTGCTGACCATGGTTCCTTTTACCTGTTTTTCGCAGGTCACGATCACCGGCCCCACCTGCGTGACGGCTGGCATGGTTTACCAGTATAATATTACCGGCTCCTGGGATTCCACTTCCACCATGAGTGTTTGCGTTACCGGGGGCAGCATTGCCGATACAAGCATAAAGGGAGGCTGCACGCCCCAAAGCGCCCCGCTGGGTGCGGTGCAGGTGATCTGGAATGCAGGCAGCGGTTCGATAGCACTGACCAGCAGCAAGGGCAATGCTTCCATTAATGTGCAGCTGGCGGACGCCCTGCAACCCGGCAGTCTGGATGCAGGGATCCAGATGATTGACTCGGGGGCTGTTCCAGCAACAATTCATTGCTCGCTTCCTTCAGGAGGTTACTGCAGCCCTTCGTATAGCTACCAGTGGCAACGATCCTATAATGCCGTGGCCTGGGAAGATATCAGCGGAAAGACTGGCCAGAACCTGGATTTCAGCACAGGGCCTGACCAGTCCACTTATTACCGGCGAAAGACCACGGAGACCGAATCGGGAAGTATCGCGTATTCGCAGCCGGCTCTTGTGGGACTGAATTTCAAGAACAACTAATTACCTCTAACCCTTAAGCTCATGTC
>DASZRP010000338.1:0-12680 GCA_035548895.1 Puia sp.
CGTTTTAAATGAGCTCAGCAATAAGCTGCTCACGATTGTCGATATAAAGAATTTCTCCATAGAGCGCTACTTCTATTTTGTCCGGCTACTGGGCGAGAGCAATGAGACGAACGAGCTGTTGATCAGACACCTGCTTTCCGATAACTTAAAGTAATCGGGCATAATCATTCGTCATTTCCCCGGAGGCAAAAGCCGGCAGACCTTTGCATTGGAAAATTTATGGCGTATGAACACGATTCAAAAAAGCGCAAGGCAGGGCCTGCATTTCCTGGACAGAAGTATTACCACGCGCGAACTGATTTTTATTTTGTTGCTGGTCTTTTGCCTGTCGCCCTGGATATCTCCGCCGATGGCCCTGTTGCTGGGCCTGGTCGTGGCGCAGTTCATCGGGCATCCCTACCTGCACCTCAATCATAAAGCCACGCAGATGCTATTGCAGTTTTCGGTGGTGGGATTGGGATTTGGTATGAACGCAGGGGCGGCCTTGCAGGCGGGCAAAGACGGTTTTGCATTTACCATAGCGTCGATAGTGATCACCCTGACCCTGGGCTTCGGTCTGGGGAAAGCTTTTAAGATCAATAAGAAGATCGCCTACCTCATTTCGGCAGGCACCGCGATTTGTGGCGGAAGCGCCATAGCAGCCATTTCACCGATGATTAAAGCAGAGGAAAAACAGATCAGCGTGGCATTAGGAACCATATTCATACTGAACGCCGTGGCGCTGGTGCTTTTTCCTTTTATAGGAGAACATCTTCATTTGTCGCAAACACAATTCGGGTTATGGTGCGCCATCGCGATTCACGATACCAGCTCGGTGGTCGGCGCCGCTGCAAAGTTTGGCAACCAGGCCCTCGAAACCGCAACAACGGTAAAACTTGCCAGGGCGCTCTGGATCATTCCCGTCGCATTCCTGAGTTCCTTTATTTTTAAGAACCCGGGGACAAAGATCAAGCCTCCTTATTTTATCGGTTTGTTTGTAGTTGCGATTTTGCTCAATACCTATCTGCCGTTTGTTCACCAGGCCAGCCCGTATATTGTTCATTTGTCAAAATCGGGGTTGACGGTCACCCTGTTTTTAATTGGCTGCGGCCTGTCGCGAAAAGCCTTGGCTTCGGTAGGAATTCGGCCGGTATTGCAGGGCGTCATTTTATGGGTTTTCGTTGCCTCGGTTTCGCTGCTTTCCATTCTCTATTTTATCCGTTGAGCAAAGGAAAGTTTAGCTTGCAAAAATTATTAGGATGAAATTTCCAAAAAGACCGATGGCGGGTCAATCCAATTTCCTGATCCAGATATTTCTGACAAAAACTTTGGTAATGGATTCGATTTCGATCCCGATGTAACCAGATTCGTTATTGGAAGAAGTGGGATCGTCATCGACCATGACGGCCATCAATTGTCCGTTGAGGATATGGATAAAAACACCCCCGCGAGCTATTACGGTATATTGGTTCCAGTCATTTTTTTTCACGTATTTAGCCAGATCCATAATATCCCCGATATTCCCCATCAGGCGTTTACTTTTTGTGCCATACCCCTCGACCACCTGTCCGCGCCAGGCCAGTATGCGCATGGGCGTGTTTTCAGAATAGAACTGTCCGGTCCAATAAGGCTCAGCAGGCCAAAAGTCGGCTTGCGGTCCTGTCATCATCCAGTTTAAGTTAACGGGCTCCAGGTTCGCCGGGATTTTAGTCAGCCACGGGATACCGGTTTGGCTGCGGTATTGCATGCCGCTGCCGCCGTTACCTTCTATCTTAATTTCAAATTTCAGCGTAAAATCTTTTGCTTTCATCCCCCGGTAGGCGATATAACTATTGCCGCTGGGATTGGCTGGGGTCGATTCGCCCACAATGGCTCCATCTTCAACCCGCCAGAATTTGGGATTCCCATCCCAGTCTTTCAGGTCTTTCCCGTCAAACAGGGAAACATATCCTTCATGGTCATTAAAATCCATCGGTGCGGGCTGGGTAAACCCGTATAAGCTTTGCGGCATTTTTGTTTTGGCAGACGAATCCTGGGCATAAACCGTTTTTGATGCGAGCAGCATGGAGAGAACAACGATCAGGCTTTGTTTGGGCGGCAGGCGACCGAAGACTAAGATCATATAACGTTTGATTAATTGGGCTAAAGCTAAACAAAACAAACGAGCAGGCTATTGAAAGCAGATTGTCGTTATACTGTCACGACAATTGACAGAAAAGTATGGGCGGAACTTTGAGGAAAAAAACTTCGTATGATGCTGCAATTCGCAGAACAATTCGATTAATTAGGAAATCGTGTCAATTCCTACCAAACCGCCGCCGGCCTGCATTCTTTGCAGGGAGTATGAGTATTATCGTCGCCTAATTCGTTCCGGTATTTTTCAGCGACGGCCTTCAGTTGTTCCACTACATCGGGATGGAGTGCTTTTACATCGATCGTTTCTCCGGGGTCGGTGGAAAGATCATACAGCGCTTCGCTGATCGGGACTACGCGCGTTTTTCCGGGATAGCCATCGCGGCCAGGCAGGTCGTCTTTGTAAGTGCGGCCCTGATGGGGCATCACGTATTTCCATTTTCCTTTTCGCACGGCATTCAGGTTATCCTCGCCTAAATAATACGCGACCTTGTCGCGAAGCGAAGCATGATCGGCATGCTGAAGCAGGGGCCAGACATTAACTCCGTCAATTTTATTCTTCGGGAGGGGAGCATGGCAGAGCGCAGCGATCGTCGGCAGCAGGTCAATGCCGATCACGATGTTGTTGTTGACCGTCCCCGCCGGTATGGTCCCAGGCATCGCCACAATGAATGGCTCACGCTGGCCGCCTTCAAATGAAGTGGCCTTTCCTTCACGCAGTCCCCCGGTATTCCCGGCATGATTGCCGAAATTCAGCCACGGTCCGTTGTCGCTGGCGAAAACAAGGAGCGTATTTTTATCAAGCTGTTCCTGTTTCAAGGTTTTCATGATCTCGCCCACGAACCAATCGATCTCCATCATCACATCGGCGAAAAGTCCCGCCCCGCTTTTCCCGGAGAATTCCGGCGATACGGCCAGGGGAACATGCACCATCGAAGGAGCGATATAGAGGAAGAATGGCGCGCGCCGGTTTTTATGGATGAACCGGCAGGCCCGCTGCGTGTAAAGCTTTGTCAGCTCTCCCTGGTCTTTTAAGCTGGCGATATATTTTACCACACTGTCTCCCTCCAGCAACGGAAGCGGCGGGCATTTGTATTGGTAAGGCTGCTCGGGTGTTGCGGGCTCACCGCTATACTGGTACGGCCACATGTCGTTCGAGTAGGGCAGACCGAAGTATTCATCGAAGCCATAGTGCAGCGGCAGGTAAGGCGCTTTGGCGCCAAGATGCCATTTGCCGACCATGCCTGTTTTATAACCTGCTCTTTTCAGCAGTGCGGGAATGATTTCTTCAGCAGGATTTAACGCTCTTCCATCCCAGGGTGCCAATGCGCCCCATAGTCCTACCCGGGGCGGATAGCAACCCGTAAGCAGCGAAGCGCGCGATGCGGTGCATATCGGTTCACCTGCATAATAATTGGTGAACCGCATACCCTCCGCGGCAAGGCGATTGATGTTGGGCGTATGATAAGCAATGCCGGAATAACATTCGGGATCGCCGTAACCCATATCGTCCATGTAGATGATGATGACGTTGGGATGAACCGGCGGATCTTTTTGCTGCGGGTAGGCGCTGAAACTAACGCAGAGCAGCAGAAGGGAGGCTGCGGCAGGAACGATCCGCGTTTTTTTGATCGCCGAAGCCAGACTGAATTTTTTCATTTCGGTGAATTTAGAAATCCCAGCATCCCGAGCCAGTCGCCGAATCTTTCGATCCAGGAATCGGTAGGAATGTTTTGATGTTTCATGCCGAAACCATGGTCGCCTTTTTCATACATGTGCAGCTCGGCGGGTTTCTTCGCGGCAAGCCATTTTGAATACAGCGCCACGCTGTGAGGAGCCAGTCCCAGTCCGTCGTTCGAAGCCGCGGCAACAAATAAAGGCGGCGCATCATCCGCTACAGGCCCCTGCATTTCCGGAGGGATGAACGCGTAGATCGGCGCGACAAAGTCCGGGCGGTTTGCTGCGGTGTAGCTGAAGGCAGAGGAGGCCGCAACGGTGCCGCCGGCAGAGAAGCCCATGATGCCGATACGGTCGGAATTGATTTTATATTCCGCGGCATGCTCACGCACATATTGAATGGCAGCGCGGCCATCGGCAATGCTTAGCGGAATGATAGGACTTACCTTTTGACCGAAATCGCTTTTTCTCATGTTCTCGCCTAATTCCTGCGCGGGATTATCCGTCATGCTTTGTCCGAGCCGGTATTTCAGTAAGAAGACCGTGATGCCTTTTTTGTTCAGCCATTGCGCAACGTCGGTTCCTTCATGACGCACCGCGAGGATATAGAAGCCGCCGCCCGGACAAACAATTACCGCTGTGCCGTTGGCTGCTGACGGATCGGCGGGATAGACCGTCAGCGTCGGATGCGATACATTGTAGGTCAGTTCCCCCGGTGTGCCGGGCTTATATTCCTGTTCGTTATAGGTCCACTTCTCGGAACCCGGAGCTGCGCCAGGATAGAGGGAAATTATTTTTTGCTGGGCGCCGGCGGAAAGGCTAATTAAAAGCAGCAGGCAAAAGATAATCTTGTTCATGAGAAGTATTTTTACGAAAGGGGTCGGTCGACAATTTATTTCAGGTAGAAATTACGAAGATGCTTTTGAATTTCCCTGCGGCTGTTTTAAGTGCCGCCCGAGATATTGCATGGTTTCAGCCTGCCGCTGCCGCACGAATTTCATCGCACGGGCAACTTTAGCCTGCGCAGCCGGATAGTCGTTCACGTTCTGCATGAGTACCACGAGCCATTGTTCACTGGTGGACTCATCCAGGGAGAACAGCCATTCCGGCAGGCCGATATCGCTGAACATAAAATATTTCCGTCCTTTTGCGATCGGCGCTGCGTGGATAATGGGAACGCCAGCCGTAAGCGCCATGATGAGTGAATGCGGTTCAACGCCGAATACGGTATGGGCTCTTGCGTAGATACTCGTCGCTTCATCCACATCCCAGAAATTATTGCGCCATACCGTCTTCTCCTGCACGTCGGCAGGAAGCTGGTCGTAGATCAGGGTTTTGGCCGCCCCGATCTCTTTGTCCACTTCAGGCGACAGCAATACTTTCATTCCCGTTTTTCTTGTCCACCGGATAATCATATCGCGAATTTTCGCCGACCGGGCATTGTCTTCCGCCTGCTGTTCGGGACTGGGATGAACCGGATTGAGCGTATTGCCTTTATTAGCCAAAGGCGGCGTGTTGGTCCGGATCACCACGGCGAGGAATTTCCTTTCTTTCAGTCCTTTTTCTTTCAGATAAGCCAATCCTTTTTCTTCGTTCCTGACGTCGATGGCGAACACAGCGTCGGGAGCGAAAGCGAGCTCCGGGGTACGGAATTTATTCTCCTGCAGAAATTTCAGCGACAGGCTTTCGCGGCAATAAACAAAATCGGCCTGGCTCAGGATGTTGCGGTACACTTCTATCGACGGATGAAGGAATTTGTCGAACGACTGTCCGTAAACGCCGAAGGGAATTCCGTGCTCTTTGCACCAAAAGAGCGGACTGAGGCTGACCATATTTCCGGCCCAGTCGGTATTGAACATGCCAAAGTTCATCGACATGCCCGAGTTCACCATAAACAGATCGGCTTCATCAAAGGCTTGTTTCAATACCGGGTCCATCGGGAGGCCATTGTTAAAGAAGTTTCCCCTCAGGAAACTAATGTTGGGGTAGTGCCTGAGCACCATGGCTTCTGTTATCGGCCGGGGATCAATATGCCACACTTTAATCGAGCAGCCCGGAAAATATTGGTATAACAGGCGGATCATGCCGGGCGTATGTCCTTGGTCGCCGATATTGCCGTCGTTCCAGGAAGAACGCAATATGATGGAAAGATTTTTGCGCGGGGCAGTGAAGCTGTTTTTATTTTGCCCGGGTAGCAACTGGCCCGGCTCTGTGTGAGTAAACGAACTTAATAATGTGGCTGAGGCAGCCGTGCCGGCTGCCTGTAAAAATTTTCTTCTGTCCAGGTTCATATAACCGTCTGCTGTTAATTATAATTCCATATCCAGTCACAGATCTCTTTATGGATCATGGCCCTGGTGGCCGGGTCTCTCATATTCAGATCATGGTCCGCGCCGGTTATGGGAATCAGTTTATTCTTAATCTTCAGCGCGTCAAGTTTTTCGTGCAACCTGACCGCCTGGGAAAAAGGTACGGTACGGTCATTGGTGCCGTGAATGATCAGCGTGGGGATGTTCTTGACATGAAAGAGGGGACTGCTGGCCCTGAACCGCGGATCGATGGCTTGTCCGGGTTTCCAGGTAGCGCCGGTCATTTTAAAGATAACGGGAAGCAGGCCCAGTCGTGTTGCAAACCGGAGCGCTGAGGTATCTGAAAGATCGACGGGTGCGCATTGTGCAATGATGGCCTTTGCGCCCCGGCCGTTGAGATAAGGATAGAGCAGCGCCAGGTGCGCGCCGGCGCTGGTGCCCATGAAAACGAAATTAGATTTCCGGGTATGCCAGCTGTCCGCATGGGCAATGCAATAGCGGACAGCGCTGTCAATATCTGCCAGCAGGGCCTCGTAATGCGTATTCAGACTATCGACGAAACGATAGTTGATATTTACCGAAGCGATTCCCTGTTCCAGGAGCATTTGTTGCGCTCCGCGTTCATATTTTTTGTCGCTCGTTATCCAGGCGCCTCCATGAATGAGGATGACAAAGGGCGTCTGTGCGTTCCGGTTCGCCGGAAGATAAAGGTCCAGCTTGCTGGATGGAAAGGAACCGTAAGAGAGATCGTAGTCTCTGACCTCAGGCAGTTGGGTTATTCCGCCTGGCTGGTCGAGGTAAAAATACGTGATGGCGCATACGTCGTCGCTGCGATAGAAATTAACCCAGGGGTCTTCCGCTTTATTCGCATCGATTATTGCGGGCGGTTTGCCCGGATGGTATAGCCGGTCGCTGCCATAGGTGACCGGGATCATCGCTACTCCGGCTGCCTGAAATTGAGCGACCCGTTTTGCATGAGCGCCTCCGATCTGCTGGAGCGTAGCCCGGCAATCCTGGCTGAAGTAGATCGGATCGGGTATATGTAACCGGTAGAAGGACGATTGCTTTGGCGTATCGCCGGAGACCGTACATCCGGTATAGCGGTTGATGAATCTTTTCTGTCCCCACCCGGAGCCGATATAGTCTTCCGTTCCGGTGCCCACCAGTGTGGGTAAATCCTTATCGCCATCGAGATATACTTTCACTTCGCCTTCGCCGAACCAGGTATTCCCGTATTTCGGATTGGCGTTTACGCCGATGCTGAAACCGAGCAGTCGTCCTTTTCCGGTAACGCGGGGCAGGAGCTCGAAGTCGCGGCCTAAGGTGGTTGCCGTATCCCGGTGCCAGTATGCATGGAAGTAGAGGTTAGCCGGGTCCCACGACGGCAGTTGAACATAATCCACGTCGAAATAAATGAGGTCTAACAGGCTGTCCGATCCATTCACGATCTGTATGCGGGCGCCGCTGCGGAAAGGCATGGGAACAAAACAATTGAACGACCGGCCTTCGGCAGTACTGAAGAGCGCGTTTTCGTAATCCGTCATCTTAGCCAGGGTGAGCCCGAAGAAATCGCCGAAGGGAACGGATACGGCCGGTTTGGCTTCGCCATCCCAGAACATTTCGACCCGGAGCAATCGCAGCATTTCCGGGCTTCGCTTATTGATCGTGATCCAGATGCGCCGGATCTCGCCGGTCCCTTTCACATCGAGCAGGGTCAGGGTTTTGCCCGCGGCTATGGAGTCGTTCGGATGGCCTTTGCCCCCAAAATTCTCCCGGCCGCCGTTGCCTTTTACGCCATTGAGGTTCTCGGGGCTGGACCATCTGGGCTCTTCCGTGCGGTATTTGAACAATGGCTCCTGCGCCCGCAGGGCAAAACCCATGACTATTCCCGTTAGTAAAAAAAATAACCTGCGCATGTTCATTTTTTTGCGGCCGGATAATTACGGCCGCGGCAATTTACTGTTTATCCCACCAAACTCTTGTCGTCATCAGATCGCCTCCCATGCGGGAAACGGCCTGCTGGTATCCATCCGGATTTAGGCCGGCTTCCGAAGTGGGGTATATCAAACGACGGGGGAATGCTCCTCCTGTTTGTCCGCCGGGATAATCAACCGGAGTGAGGACCGGCAGACCGGTACGCCGGATATTAGCCCAGGCCTCATAACCGTTGAAGGTAGTGGCGGTGAGAATATACATTTCGTTTTCGATCTGCGCCAGGTTGTCGTCGAGGCTGCCGTCCGGATAAGGATTCTGTGCCATATAGGCTGCGATGTCGCCAGCAGAGGCGGGATTGTCGGGATTATAAGATTGCATTTGCAGAATGGCGGCTTGTTGTCCCGCGCGATATTCATCTCCTGCTGAACCGGTGACCCAGCCCCTGGCGATCGCTTCGGCTTTAAGGAAGCGCACTTCGGCATGCGTCAGCAGCATATTGGGATCGTCCGATCCGATCACCACGCCGCGGGGGCGGGAAAATCCTGAGGCATCGGTTTCTCCCGTCATGGTCTTTAGAGTGGTAGCGTCTAATCCATTCTGCAATCCCCGCGCATTGGCGATGGAGTGATCTCCTTCTACCAGGTTGGGGATGGCGGAAGACGGATCGTTGCGCGCAGCGATGATGGGCAGTCGCGGATCGTTCCTCGATTTCATGAGATCGATCAGGGTCTCCGCCCAGGTCAACCTTGCCGTCTTAAGCATCTGGTTCCCGATAGATGCATTGTCGGAAGGCCCCATGACCATTGAATTGGGATTGACCGTAGTGGTAGTCGTATAGGCGCTGATGAATTTGAAGGTCTGGCTGTTGTCGGTCATCACGCCCTTGCCGATGGCTTTTACAGCCCATTGCTGCGCATTAGCCGGATCTACCTTGGTGAGGCGCATGGCTAAACGGAGCATGAGCGAATTGGCAAACACTTTCCATTTGGCGATGAGATCGCCGACGGCGGTGGTGGTCCCGTCTTTATATACAAAATCCGCGTCGGGGTAGGGTTGCGATGCGTCGAACTGATCGCCCGCCTCATCCAGTTCCTTGAGCAGGTCCATATAGATGGATTGCTGGGAATCGTAAGCCGGTTGAAAAGTTCCCTCATAATACGCTTCGCCGGCCTGGAAATAAGGCAGATCGCCGTAGAAGTCGGTGAGCATGCTGAACTCGAAAGCTTTCAGTATCCTCGCGATGGCCACGGTATTTACCTGGGTCGCATCGTTCTTTCCCAGTTCGATGAGGTTGACCAGGTTCTTTATGGCGTTCGGATAGGCATTCACAAAAAATGTCTGGTCGATGGTCGGCTCATAGAAATACTTGTCGCCGTCGAACGTGCCCTTGATTTCGAGGGTTGCCATTTGTTGCGAGAACATCATGCCGTAGCCAAGATTTATGCCGGCCGCGCTGGTGCTGGCCATAAACACCATGGACTGGCCCAGCAGGTAGGAGAGCGGAACCGCCGAAGGCTTGGTCGGATCGACGTTGATCGATTGAAAGTCTTTGGTGCACGACTCCAATCCGAGCACCAGGACCATAATGAGATATGATTTGCGTAACATAAGATTTTGTTTTCGGGTGATGGTCTTAGAATTTAACATTGAGATTGAAGCCAAAGGTTCTTACCGAGGGAACTCCCGCCAATTCGAGGCCTTGCGCATTCGAGGCGTTATACGTCGCTTCCGGGTCAATATTCGGCGTGTACTTTTTAAGTATCGCGAGGTTGCGGCCAACGATGCCGAAAGAGATTCCCTGGATCGGTGTATTTCTATACCACCTTACCGGCAACGCAAAATCGATTATGATCTGGCGAAGCTTGACGAAATCGGATTTATAAATATATCTTTCGGCGGAGGCCAGCGGATCGAACGTATAAAAAGACTGAGCCGACAGCGAGGTTTTATTGGGCGTTCCGTCTTCCAGAACGCCGGGCACTACATAACCGGTTTCCCGGACGCCTCCGGCTACCGTTACAATGTTCATCCCGTTGACCGTAGAATAGGCGTCGGTTCCCGCATAGATCTTACCGCCAAAGCGTCCGTCGATGAGCGCGCTTAAGGTGATGAATTTATAACGGAAGGTATTGCTGAACCCGCCGGTGAATGGAGATATTCCGGTGCCGAAATTTACAAATGGATTGATCTCCGGATATCCCTGCGCGTTCACCACCACATTTCCCTTGGCATCGCGAACATATCCCGCGCCTGCCAGCATGCTGAACGGATGGCCGACCTCCTGGTAAACATAAGCAGTGAAGATCCTCGATGCGCCTACCTGCAGTTTGTCTAACCCCGGCGTGAGCTGTACGACTTTGTTTTTATTATATCCGAAATTGACCGAAGATTCCCAGCTGAAATCCTTGCCGTCGATGATGCGGTAGCTGAGGAGCAATTCGATGCCCTTGTTCGTCAGCTTGCCCACATTGAACAGCGCTGAGGTGAAACCGGTAGTTCCGGAAAGGGTGGCACTGACGATATCATTGGTCGTGATGCGGCTGTAGAGTGCCAGGTCCAGTTTCAGGCGGCTCCTGAACATATAGGTTTCCAAACCGACTTCCGAGCTGGTCGACAGCAGAGGTTGCAGGGCAGGATTGGGCACCTGGGTCTGGTTGATCTGCGCAAGCGCGGCTCCGCGATAGCTTCCCGTGAGCGCATAGTTCAGATTAAGCTGGTATGGCGTTGTGGCGCCGCCGACCTGGGCCCAGGACCCGCGAACTTTAAGGTAGTTCACAAATTCAGGCATTTTGAATGCGGAACTGGGAACGAAGCTTAAGCCCACCGATGGATAAAAGACATTGTTGTTTTGGGAGCTGAGCGTGGAGAACCAGTCGTTGCGTCCCGTCATGTTCAGGAAGAGATAGTCTTTCCACGACAGGTCGACCGATCCGTACAGCGAATTGATGCGTTGTTCCGAGTAAGGGGCCGTAACCGTTAGAGAAGCCGGGCTGATATTGGAAATATCGTAGAAGAAGGGGACATTGAATGGGGACCCCACGGCATTTTGCTGCTGAAAAACCTGGTGCATCAGGTTACCACCGGCTAACGCCGAAACATGAAGCCCGCGGGCAACCTCCTTGTCAAAACCAAGCAGGAGCTCATTATTGGTTTCGGAGAAGTCCATCAGTTTGCTGTTCCACTGACCGCCCAGCAAATAGGCGGCGCCGGTCGGCACGATATATTTTTCCTTGAAGTTGAACTTGTCAAAACCAAACCGTCCCTTGATGTACAGCCAGCTCGTTATATAGGCTTTGGGCTCAAAAGAAACGATCATTCTTGTTTTTGAGTCTTTCTCCTGGAAGTCTTCCTGGGCGTACCAGGGATTGGTCTCCCAGGGATTGGTGCTCCAGGGATTTTCATAACCCCGGCTGTCGTATTTATTCTTCATCACATTCACGTCGAGCGTGGTGGGCAGGGCCATAACGGTTAAATTCGCGTTGCCGGTGAAGTCGGAGAGGCGGGGCCTGTTTTTGTTCTCCTCGCTGATATATTTGGCGTTGACGAGAAAGGATAAACTTTTATTCAGCTTCGCATTGAGATTGATCGCAAAATTGTCTCTCTTCAGAGTCGTGTTCGGCACAATGCTTTCCGTGTTCAGATGACTTAACGATGCCCGGTAGGTAACGTAGTCATTACCGCCCGACATGGCGACGGAGTTGGTAAAATCTCCGCCCGGCTTGTAGAAGTTCTTCAGGTTGTCCCGCTGCGCCACATAGGGGCGCTTAACGCCGTCGTATTGCGGTTGCAGGGTGCCATCCATTTTGGCTCCCCAACTGCCGGCCATATCGTTCAGGTTAGTGCCATAGTTTCCGTTCACGCCGGAGCCGTAGTCGTATTGATAATCTTTCCACCGGTTATAGAGAAGGCTTTCCACCACGTAATTGCTGTTCAGTTCAACGCCAATGCCTTTCCGTTTGGCGCCGCCTTTTGTCGTGATCAGGATAACGCCATTCGATGCCCTGGAGCCATACAGCGCCGCAGCGGTACCTCCTTTAAGCACGCTCACGGTCGCGATCTCGTCGGGGTTGATCGAACTGATGCCGTCTCCCAGGTCCATCCCGCTATAGGTTTGGACATAGCCCAGGTTATCATTATTTAATGGCATTCCATCCACAATGATCAGCGGCTGGTTGTTTCCGGAAATGGATCCGTCGCCCCGGATAGTGATCCGTTGCGAGCCTCCCGGTCCGCTGGCCGTGGAGGTGATATTCAGTCCGGCTACTTTGCCTTCGAGCGAGTTGACGACATTGACGGACCGGGCCTGCGTCAGGTCTTCTCCTTTAACTTCCGTTACGGAATAGCCCAGCGCCTTCTTTTCCTTTTTGATGCCAAGGGCGGTGACTAACACTTCATTCAGGTTCTCGGCCGCCGGGTCCAGCACGATGATCATATTCCCGGCTTCGGCAATCACCTCTTTGGGTTTGTATCCGATGGCAGTGACTTCGATCGTTGCGCCGGGTTTTGCATTCAGCGTAAACGTTCCGGTATTGCTGGTGCTGGCGCCGCCTTTTTTGACGCCTTTCACCATGATGGTGGCTCCGGCAATCGGTTCACCGTTCCGGGCGGTTACCGTTCCGGTCACGGGATTGTCCTGGGAAAATGTTT
>DASZRP010000339.1:0-4927 GCA_035548895.1 Puia sp.
AATGAGCGACTGAACATTCAGATTCGCCGCGACGAAACCGTGTTACGTTTCATGGCTACAAAGCTCGATAAATACGCCGTCGAGTACAATGCCAAAAAGAGAAGTGGTGTACCAACAGGAACCGAAAAAGCAGAGGCGTAATGGCAAAGACTAACGAGATCAAATATCTCACCGCGATCAAGACCCAGCAAAGGGCTAAGAAGTTCTGCCGTTTTAAGAAATACCACATTCGCTATGTGGATTACAAGGACGCTGAATTTCTGAAGAAATTTCTGAACGAGCAGGGCAAGATGTTGCCCCGCCGCATCACCGGGAACTCGCTGAAATATCAGCGTAAAGTAGCCGAAGCCATCAAGAAGGCAAGACAGATGGCCATTCTGCCCTACGTAACCGACCTATTCAAGTAACCATCACCCTAACCTTCCGGAAAACGGAAGCAACAGTCTCGCTAAACGCGGGATTGGGATATAGGTGAACAAACAAAAGACAATGGAAATCATTCTGATTCAGGACGTGGACAATCTCGGTTCAGCACACGAAAGAGTAAGTGTGAAGAACGGATACGCCCGCAATTTTCTGATACCCAAAAAACTGGCGATAGAAGCCAGTCCTTCCAACCTCAAGCAGTTAGAGGAAAAGATCAAACAGCAGAAGAAAAAAGAGGAAAAGCTGCTGGCTGAAGTGAATAAAGTAATTGAAGTGCTGAAAGCCGCTCCGCTAAAAATCGGCGCCAAGACCGGTACCAGCGGAAAGATCTTTGGAAGCGTTACTTCGGTACAGCTGGCCCGGGCCATTCGCGACCAGAAAGGTTACGAAATAGACCGTCGCCGTATCCATATTCTCTCTGAAGTGAAGGAACTCGGCGCTTATAAAGCCAAGGTCGATTTCGGACATGGCAATGAGACCGAAGTGGATTTCGAGGTAGCTGCAGAGTAAGTTTATTCAGGAAACGACTTTATACCGGAACCCCGTCAAAAACGGGGTTTTTTTCTTGTCCGGACCGCTTGTTTTCACCCATTTTATACGGGTTTACAAAATTTTCCTGAGAAATAAAAATTCCTATCTTTACAAACGGTCTGTTATTCTAGTTCTTACTGTGTGCTGGTGCGGCTTTAACCGGATTGCACCAAAGTTCATCGTAGCTACTAAGTTTCAGCGTTTTTTATCATTTATTAATTTTAGCACAATGAACATTTATGTAGGCAACCTCTCCTGGCAGATGACCGATGAGGATCTCAGAAACCTTTTTGAGCAACATGGCGCCGTAGGTTCGGCAAAAATCGTAAAGGACAAAGTGTCCGGACGCAGCAAGGGCTTTGGTTTCGTGGAAATGGAAAATGACACAGAAGCGCAAGCCGCTATTACGAGCCTGTACGATCAGGAAGTCATGGGTCGCAAGATCATCGTGAACGAATCCCAGCCTAAACAGCAGGGAGGCGGTGGCGGTGGCTACAAAAAGGGAGGCGGTTTTAACCGGGGCGGCAGCGGCGGAGGCTACAAAAAAGGTGGCTTCAACCGGGGTAACGGCGGTGGCGGATTTGATAGAGACTATTAATCTTCTCCAGATAACGTATGCTAAATCCTTCCTGCAGGAAGGATTTTTTTTTCAATAACAGCGTATGCTGTACAAAAGAACATCCCGACAGATCAGGCTGCCGCGCGATATGATAGCCCTCCTGCTATCCATCTTTCTGGCGGCCGGTTGCGGCGCAGCGCAGGACAAAGCAGCGGATCAACAGGCAGGGGACCTGAAAAAGGATACCCTTCCCGCCAATATCCTGGCCGTTCAGGGAAACTTCAGCGACGAATTGAATCTGCGGGTCGACAGCCAGCAGATCTCCGCCTTCTTTAAAAAATTTCCGCTGTTGTCTCCGCTGGCCGCCGAAGTAGGCTCCTTTTACAACTACCGCAGCAACCATTACGCCTGGTATAATCGGAACGGGCTGACGGAACAAGCCGACAACCTGTTCAATCATCTGAGCAATTTAACCCAGGAGGGTGTGGAGTCGCCTGTGCCATACTTAGACACGCTGGAAAAACTGGTAAACGATCCATTGGCAGGTGAACCCGATGCAAATATTGAAATCCTGCTGTCGGCCGAATATCTATTTTATGCACAGAAAGTGTGGCGAGGTCTGCCGGAACAACAAACCACCAAACTGCAATGGTATCTCTCCAGGAAAAAAATGGACCTCCCCTACCTGGCCGATTCCCTGCTGAAAGACAGCGCCGCTTCCCTTTTCTCCGGAAGCTTTAACTACCGTCAGTACAACCTGCTTAAGGCGGCATTGAAGCAATACCGCAGCCTGGACAGCCTCGGATTTGGCAAGCCCATTCCCATACCGGCGTCCAGCCTCCGGAAAAACGACTCATCAAAAATAATCCCGGCGGTCAGGCATCGGCTCTTTCTGCTCGGTGATCTTGGCGCCGATAACCAATCGGAATATTACGACGACTCCCTGGAAGCAGCCGTGAAATCATTCCAGCAACGGTATGGCCTGACCGTAGACGGGATCATGGGGAAAAACTTCATTCAGGAGCTCAATACCCCACCGGAAGAATATATCCGGAAGATCATCGTCAATATGGAAAGAAGCCGCTGGATACCGGTGTCGCTCCACGATGAATATTTGGTCGTGAATATTCCTGCCTTCAGGCTGTCTGTCTACAGCGATGACACGGTAGCGTTCAGCATGAACGTGGTGGTGGGCCGCGATATTCATAAGACCGTTGTCTTTAACGGCAACCTGAAATATATTGTCTTCAGCCCCTATTGGTCGGTTCCCAATTCCATTCTGAAAAAAGAAATCCTTCCTGCGATAAAAAGGGACCCGAACTATTTGAAGCGAAACAATATGGAATGGTATGGGAATAGCGTGAGGCAGAAACCCGGCCCGCAAAACTCGCTGGGCCTGGTCAAATTTCTTTTTCCGAACTCTTACAATATTTATCTCCACGACTCGCCGGCCAAAAGCCTGTTTAACCAGACAACGCGCGCGTTCAGCCATGGATGCATTCGTTTGGCCGAACCAAAAAAGCTGGCCGAATTTCTGTTGCGCAACGATCCTTCCTGGACTTCCGCAAAAATCACGGCTGCGATGAACCGGGGAAAGGAGCAGTATGTGACGTTGAAAAATCCGATCCCTGTATACATCGGTTACCTCACGGCATGGGTGGACACGCAAGGGCGGTTGAATTTCCGCAAAGACATCTATAAACGCGACCGGGAGCTGGCCGACATGCTGATCCAGCGGTAATTAGAGCCCGAACAATTTTTCATTCAGCGATTGCAGCACCTGGACCTTGTAAGCCGAAGGCACCAGGATGGTGACATTATGCTTGCTGCCGCCATAGCTCACCATGCGCACCGGCACGCTGGAAACGGCTTCGAACAGCTTGCTCAACAGGTTTTTGGTCTCTGCAATTTCATTGCCGACCATGGAGACGATGGTTTGATCGGTTTCCACTTCGGTCGTTCCGAAAGGCTCCAGCTCTCGAATGATATTCTTCAGGTTTGAACCGTTATCGATGGTCAGGGAAACCGCCACTTCGGAAGTAGTCACCATATCGATGGAGGTTTTATATTTTTCGAACACCTCGAATACTTTCCGGAGAAACCCGTAAGCCAGCAGCATGCGGCTGCTTTTGATATTGATGGCGATGATGCCGTCTTTTGCTGCGATGGCCTTAATGCCGGAGGCAGACGCCGTTTTCTGGATCACTGTGCCCGGCGCTGTTGGCTGCATCGTGTTCAGCAGTTTTACCGGCACGTTCTGCTGCTGGGCCGGCCAGATACAGGTTGGATGAAGGATCTTGGCGCCAAAATAAGCCAGTTCTGCCGCCTCGTCGAAGCTGAGCTGCTCCACTGGAATGGTCTTCTTTACGATACGCGGGTCGTTGTTGTGCATGCCGTCGATATCGGTCCATATTTCGCAGACCGAAGCCTGTACGGCGGCGGCGACTAATGAGGCCGTGTAATCGCTTCCTCCCCGTTTCAGGTTATCTACTTCGCCTTTCGCGTTGCGACAGATATAGCCCTGGGTGATAAACAAATCTGTGTTGGGATATTTGGCCAGGAGCTGGGTGAGGCGCGTGCGGATCTGGTCGAGCTGCGGCTCGTCTTCTGCATCGATACTCATGAACTCCAGAGCCGGCAGCAGGACATGCGGAATTCCCTTTCCTTCCAGGTAAACACTGAAAAGCTTGGTGGACAGGAGCTCGCCCTGCGCCAGGATATCTTTATTGAGCGACTCGCTGAAAGAAATGCGCAGGATGATGCTTAGGAATTCAAAATGCTCCCGGATGATTCGGAGGGCGATCTCCTGGCTTTCCGGCTTGTCGAGCAGCTGACGGATAAAAGCGTGATAATGGTCTGAAAGCTTATTGATCTGCTCCTGCGCCTTATCGCGCTCGAAACGTGCGGCGGATTGTCCGATCTCGACCAGGGCATTGGTGGTGCCGCTGAGAGCGCTTAATACAACGATCTTTTTTTCTTTATCTCCGGTGATCAGCCTGGCTACTTCGTGCATACGCTCCGGTTTGCCAACCGAGGTGCCGCCGAACTTCATGACTTTCATAAGACCATTTTTTGGGACCGCAAAGATAAGGAGGAACGCGGTTCTTTGCCCCGTATTTTTCCCCTTGAAAAAGGCATAGAGTTGAGCACTTTTATCAATGCTCCGCAAAGAAGTGTCTGGAGCGGAAGAATAAGGTCGCTAACTGTAAACATATTCTCTATGCAAAAGGAATTGGAATTCTATATAGATGAAATAACCAACAGCATCCAGGAAATCGCAACCGGTAACACCTTCGAAACCGAAATGGTGCTTGTTAAACCGGAAGAAATTAAATCCTTGAATAAGAAGGAGGGCTGGCTCTTCAACTGGAACAAGGAATTTAAAGAGCCTGGGCGTCTCCTATATAAACT
>DASZRP010000340.1:0-8792 GCA_035548895.1 Puia sp.
TTAATAGCACCCAGCCTGGCCAGGTAGCGGTCGATATCGTATCCGCGTTGGGTACCGGGATATTTGTCTTTGATGAGCTGGTACATTTCGATGGCTTCCTTGTTACGGCCCATGCTTTCGTAGAGATAGCCGGCGCGGAAAAGATATTCCGGGGAAATCACATCGTCTTTTTCGTAAGTAGTACCGGCCTTTTTATAGGCGGCGACAGCGTCTTCTTTTTTATTCAGCTCGGAATAAGCATCGCCCAGGAGGCCATAAGCTTTAGCCTGCACCTGCGGAGCTGTCGTGGTGAAGTCCTTCAGATATTTAACCGCATTGTTGAAGTCACCCTGTTTCAGGTAGCAGCTGCCGGCGTAGAAAGCCGCGAGCTTAGCCGCATTGGTTCCGGGGTATTTGGAAATGATCTTCACAAATCCCGCGTTCACGTTATCGCCATTCAACGCGAGCCTAACGGAATCCATGCGGAAATAATCTTCTGCGCGGAACATGGCCTCTTCGGCCTGTTTTTCTTTCGGTTCCTGGATAAAATGTTTATAGCCGAAATATCCGCCGACGATGGCCAGCAGGATGACCAGGGCGATCAGGGTTTGTTTGCCATAGCGGTCCTGGTAGTCCATCCAGCTATCGACTATGGTCTTTTGATGCTCAAGATGTTCAGGATGTTTGATCTCACTCATTGCTGCAAGTTATTATTAACCGGGTTTGGGATTAAATTCAATTGATCAGTCGACGATGAAAGCATAGTGCTGATCGATATAAATATCTTTGTACACTTCATCGTCGTTGGGAATAGGAGATTCTTCGGCGAATTTCACTGCGGCGGCAACTGTTTCGGCAACCCGCTTGTTGATGGCGTCGAGGTCTTCCTGGGTAGCCATCTTTTTGGTCAGGATGCTGTTAGTTACCTGCGCGATGGGGTCGCGCTGCTTGTATTCTTCCACTTCTTCCTTGGTCCGGTATTTTCCGGGATCGGAAATGGAATGTCCTTTATAACGATAGGTCTTAATTTCAAGCAAGGTTGGCCCTCCTCCTTCACGCGCTCTTTTGATGGCGCGGGATACGCCCTCGTGAACCGCTTCAACGCTCATCCCGTCAATTGAGTCGCCGGGCATTTCGTATGCATCGGCAAGCTTATAAATATCGACCACGTTGGAAGTCCTTTCCACCGAGGTCCCCATCGCGTAGTTGTTGTTTTCGCAAATGAATACGACGGGCAGTTTCCAGAGCATGGCCATGTTGAACGTCTCGTGCAGGAGTCCCTGACGGGCGGCGCCGTCGCCAAAGAATGTGAGCACAGCGTTATCGGTTCCCTTGTATTTTTCTGCAAAGGCCAGTCCGGCGCCGGTGCCGATTTGAGCGGCTACGATGCCATGGCCGCCAAAGAATTTCTGCGGAACGCCGAAGAAGTGCATACTTCCCCCCTTTCCTTTAGCCGCGCCCGTCGCCTTGCCATAGAGTTCAGCCATGCAGGCATTCGCGCTCACTCCTTTGGACAGTGCCAGACCATGGTCGCGATAACCAGTGATGAAGGGATCATCGGGGCGGGAAGCTGTCATGCAACCGGCGGCAATGGCTTCCTGCCCTATATAGGCATGAAAAAAGCCGCGGATCTTACCTTCCATTTTGTATTTCTCTTCCGCCGTCAGCTCGAATTGGCGGATCAGCTGCATGAGTTCGTACCAGTACAGATAGGTTTCCTTTGAAAACTTCGTCGCCACTTGCTTAAATTTGACATTAAACCCGCCGTGGGCCGGCTAAGGCGGGGCAAAGATAAGGGGTTAAACCCAAAATTGCATCCCTTTGTTCCCCATAAATGCTTTCACTTCAAGATATATCCCTGGTTCACTATAAAAACTACCTGACCGGTACATTTCATTTTGACAGGCGCATTATTGGCGTCTATGGAAACAACGGCCTGGGGAAAACCAACCTGCTCGACGCAATCTATTATCTCAGCTTCACGCGAAGCTATTTTTACAAGTCCGATCTTCAGAATGTGCATCATGGAAGGGCCGGATTTCGTATTGAAGGAAGGTTCGACCTGAACAGCGAAGAAGAAAAAGTAGTCTGCATTCTCCGGGAGAACGGGAAAAAGGAAGTGACGCTGAACGATGAGCTTTACGGCCGGCTCTCGGAGCATATTGGAAAACTCCCGGTGGTCATGATCGCACCCGACGATGCCCGCATCATTACCGAGGGCAGCGATGAACGGAGACGATATGCCGACGCGCTGCTCAGCCAGCTCGACCATCAGTATCTGCAAAACCTGATCGAATACAACCGGCTGATCCAGCAGCGGAATAATCTGCTGAAGGCCCTGGCCGACGGGGTAACGAACGACAGGATACTGTTGGACGTGTACGATGCCCAGCTCCTTGTTCCCGGTACCTATATTTTTGTAAAAAGACAGGCCTTTTTTAAAGAGATCCTGCCGGAAATAAAAAATATCTACGCCTATATCGCGGGCAGCGACGATGAGCTTGAGCTGGCCTACCTGAGCGATCTGACACAGACTTCTTTTGCGGAGATACTGCATAAATCGAGAAACCGCGACCTGTTACTGCAGCGTACTCAGTGTGGCATTCACAAGGACGATATCGATTTGCGGCTCAAGGGACAGGCGTTCAAGAATATTGCTTCGCAGGGTCAGCGCAAAAGTCTGCTCTTCGCGATGAAACTGGCTGAATACGATGTGCTGAAAGCCAATAAAGGATTTGCGCCCATTTTGTTATTGGACGATGTATTCGAGAAACTCGATGCCAACCGCATGCATCAATTGCTGGCGCGGGTATGCACACCGGGAAACGGCCAGCTCTTTATCACGGATACGCATGAGGAAAGGATTCGCCAGCACCTGGACCGGCTGGAAGTAGATTTCGAATTGATCGGCTTGTAATTTTCAACATTGGTCTTCCTTCGCCGGCCAGGAATTATCTTTGTTCCATGTCCGAATATTCGCTTTCCGATGCCATTAAGCAGTTCCTGAACAAGAGCCGCCTGAAGGGCGAAGTCCTTGCGCTGCAGGTGAAGGAGATCTGGGAGCAGATCATGGGAAAGACCATTGCGCGCTATACGGACGAGATCGAAATTCATGGGCATACCCTCTATATTCATACTACCGTTGCCCCGCTGAAGCAGGAACTTCTGTACAAGAAAGAACAAATCCGCGACCGGGTGAACGAGGCGCTCGGAGAAAAATTAATTAAGGAAGTGATCATCCGTTGAACCGGTCATTGAACCCTGGGATCGAATAAGCGATAGAGCCAGTCGGCCAGCATATTGACAACGATAAAGAAGAAAGCGGTGACCAGCACGGACCCCATGACTACGGGGAAATCCAGCTTTGCCAGGGCATCCACGGTCAGTTTACCGATCCCGTTCCATCCAAAAATATATTCCACGAAGAACGCTCCCGCCAGCAGTTCCGCAAACCAGCCTGTAATGGCGGTGATCACGGGGTTCAGGGCATTGGGCAGGGCATGTTTCCACACCACCCGCTGCTTAGACAGGCCTTTGGCATAGGCTGTCCTGATAAAATCCTGGTTCAGCGTATCCAGCATGGATCCCCGCGTCAGTTGAGTGATAATGGAGAGCGGTCTTATGCCTAAGGTGACAGCGGGAAGGATCAGGTTCTTCAGTTCGAGCTGCCGGCCATAGAAAGGATCGGTATCGAAGAGGCTGCCGGTCATGTGCAAGCCCGTATAGGCGCTCAGTACAAATCCGAATACATAAGCGATGATGATGCTCATGAAAAATGAAGGTGCGGAAATGCCAAGCGTGCTGAAAAAAATAGCGGCATGGTCGATCCAGCTGTCTTTTTTTATCGCTGCGGTGACGCCCAGAAAGATACCCACTACGGCAGCCAGCAGCATGGCCGCGAAGGCCAGGATGATGGTACCGGGCAAAGCGACCATGAGCATGCTCCAGACCTCCTTCCGCGTTTGATAGGAACGCCGCAGGTAGGGAAATTTCAACACGAGTTTCGTATTGCCTCCGATGCCGATATAGCGGATCGACCGCATGTCCAGTTCCTGTTTGCTGTACACGCTGATGGGGCTGATATCATTCAGATAGAGCAGGAACTGTTTCCATTTGGGCTGATCGAGATAAAGTTCTTTGCGGATATTATCGAGGGTGGCGGCATCGGCCCGCTGCCCCACAATCAGCCTGGCGGGATCACCGAACCCCTGGAACAAAATAAACACCAGCACAACCACGCCGGCCATGACCAGGGCGCTGTAAGCCGTTCTGGAAAAGATACGTGATATCATGGCTGTGATACGGTGGTTTCAGGTGACTGGGCCGACAAGCCATTCAGCGAGGTCATTGCGGATTCAAAAGCCGCGTAGCTCCATTTATCGATAATGTTTGGTCCCTTGAGCAGGTAAAGTGTCGGATCAGCGCGCGCAGCCGTTTTAATGGCTGTGGCATCGCAGGTGAACATTGGAACTTTTGAGTCCAGCCCGTTCGCTTTCAGGAAACCTGCCGTCGCTTCCGGGTTGGCGGTAACAAAATAGACCGGAATATTCTTTGAGACAGCGAGGGTGTAAATTAAACTGAAGGCCTTGTTCCAGGAAGGATTGGGATCGGGAAAGCGCAATGAGAAAAGGATGAGCTTGAACCCACGCCTTTCGAGAATAGCCGTGGTACTGTCGTTTCCCGATGTTGAGGTCAGCGAGAAATCCTTGATCGCGGGTACCGCATTTCCTTCGCGCAAGACCTTGTCGTATCGCCTGATGAATTTGTAACTGTCATCGAAATCCGCTGGCAGCTTATCAGCCGTGTATTCCACCTGCTTCCCATTCTTTTCATATACGAAATTGATCACGGTGCTGTCGGGTCGCGATCCGGGAGGCGGCTTCATCTGTTCCAGGACATTGGCGCCCACTTTATAAGGAAGGCAATCAATAAAGGGAAGATAATGCAGCGTGTACCACTGTATGGCAAAGGAAAGCAGGAAGCCGAACCCCAGTATGATCAGGCTCGCCGTTTTTGAATTTAGCGGTTGGATATCCTTGCGATAAATGAAGAGGAACAGGATGAGCGTCAGCAGAACAAGGTCTTTGATGAATGAACCCATTGCCTGCAATGGGATGCAATTGCCGAAGCATCCGCATTCCCTGACCTTTCCGGAGATCACGGCATAACCGGTGAGGAAGGTGAAGAAAATCGTCAGAAGAAGTAATAGCCATCCAAACAGATCCATGCGCCAGCCTAACAGCAGGGCCACGCCGGCCACGATCTCGAAAATGATCATGACCACCGACAGGGCTAAGGCAAACTCGTTGAATGCGGGCATGTGCCAGACCTCGAAGAACTCCTGCATCTTATAGCTGAGCCCGAGCGGATCGTTCGCTTTGATCAGGCCGGAAAAGATAAAGAGGATACCCACCACAAAGCGGACGATGTTCAGCAGCGTTTTTTTCATGAATACCTTTTAATGGGTTCAGGCGCGATGCCTGCCTTCATCGATTCCGATCAAGGCGAAAATGGAATAATTGATGATATCGGTCAGGTTGGCATCGATGCCTTCGCTGATCAGTGTTTTTCCGTCGTTGGCCAGGATCTGTCTGATACGAAGCAGCTTCATGAGGATGAGATCTGTAAAACCCTCCTGGCTCATCTCCCGCCAGGCCTCTCCGTAATCGTGGTTCTTTTTTTCCATCACAGACTTCACCTCTTCCTCCTTTCCCCGGTAATAACGATCGACCGTTGCAGCATCGAGTTCCTCCCCGGCTTCCTTGTTCAGGTCAAGCTGGATCAGCCCGATAATGCCGTAATTGACCATGGCCTGGAACTCGCCGCGGATATCTTCCTTCACGAGGCTGACCCCGTTTTCCTGGAGGGTCCGGATACGTTTGGCCTTGATGAAAAGCTGGTCGAGGATCGATATCATGCGCAGCACCCGCCAGGCAGTTCCATAATCCAGCGTCTTCTTCATGAAGATCTCTCTGCAGGCGGCAAATGCCTTTTCATACTGACGAACAGTTTCTCGCATGCTCAAAATTAATATTTAGTCCGGTTCAGCCTAAATTTACGCAAGCATCGTTATGTACACACTCAATTGTCAAGGCCGTTTACTCCGTTTGGATCAGCCCGTCGTGATGGGCATACTCAATGTAACCCCGGATTCATTTTACACGGGCAGCCGGGTGCAAAATACAGATCAGGCATTGAAACTGGCAGAAAAAATGCTGAAGGAATCCGCCCTTATGCTCGATGTGGGCGGCATGAGCACGCGGCCGGATGCAGAAGAAATTTCGGTTGACGAAGAACTGAAGCGCGTGATTCCCGCCATTGAAGGGATTGCAAAGAATTTTCCGGAAGCGATTGTCTCTGTTGATAGTTACCGCTATGAAGTGGTAAAAGAGGCGCTGGAGGCCGGTGCGCGAATTGTAAATGATATCTATGGCGGAAGGGACACTGCAATCCTCGACCTGGCCGGGGAAAGGCGCGCGCCTTATATCTGCATGCATATGCGCGGTACGCCGAAGACCATGCAAAAATTAACGAACTATGATTCGCTTGCACGCGAGGTGCTGGATTATTTCATTCAGCAGAAATCCCTGTTTCTGAAGCATGGCGTGCTGGATATGATTATCGATCCGGGCTTTGGCTTTGCAAAAACAGCAATACAGAATTTTCAGTTGTTAAAGGATCTGCCTTTGTTTCAGATGCTCGAACTGCCGGTAATGGTTGGATGGTCGAGAAAATCTACGATCTATCGCACGCTGGGCACAACTGCTGAAGAAGCCCTGAACGGGACCACCGTAATGAATACCATTGCGCTGCAGCAGGGAGCCGCTATTTTGCGGGTGCACGATGTGAAGGAAGCTGCGGAAGCCATCCGGCTGTGGATGTCTTATACTAACGCATAAGACATCCACAAAACGGACAGATTTATTTATTTGCCCTTTGGCCTGGCCGGAACGGGAGCCGGAGCCATTGGCTTCATGGGCTTGGGTGCGGGGGCATCGGTTACATCCACCACCTGCACGTCGAAGATCAGGTTCTCGTTTGGCTTTTTACCGGGGCCGGGCTGAGCGTCGTAAGCGAGGAAGGCTGGTATGTACAAAGTACCTTTGGCGCCCTTCCTGAACAGGCGAAGGCCATCGTCCCAGCCTTCGATCACCTGCCTTCTGCCGATCACGAACTTGATCGGTTCCTTGCCTTCGTTGCTCTCAAATACTTTTCCATCCGGGAACATCTTGCCGGTATAAATTACAGAAACCTGTTTGCCGGAATCTGCTGCAGGGCCGTCTCCGGGATTGTCGATCTTCACGAAAGTGCCTTTTTCGGTCTTCTGTGCCTGGATATTGTTCTTCGCGACATAGTCGGCCACTTCGCTGATCTCTTTCTGGTGGAATGCTTCCTGGCTTGCTTTCCGGTCTTTCAGCATCGCTTCTTCATTGTCGAACACATCCAGCACGCGCAGTGTCAGCATGATCTTATCCTTCTTCTTGATGAAGGGCGGCAGCGGCTGGCCGGATTTCTTTTCTATGCTGTCTCCCCGCTGAATGATGATCGCGCTATCTCCCTTGCGGAGCAAAGGGAATACTTCGAGGGGACTGTAGTTCGCCTGAACCGGGCTGTCGATCGGAACATAGGCCGGAAGACCGCTTGCAGAACTGAACAGCAGGGAATCCTTGACTTTTTGCGCAAAGCTGATCTTGATAAACTGTCCTTTTTTCACGACAGGATTTTTCTTGTCGGAGAAGATCTTATAGGACAATCCGGATTTAGTCCTTTTCAGTCCCTGACTGTTACAGGCTGTGATGAGCACGGCTGCAGCCATGACAAACAGGGAAACATGGTTTTTTTTCATTTTTGTTTTATTGTAATTGTAAAGCGTTTTCTTTCATGGATTGCAGGAACCGTTGAACTGTTTCGTCGAGCGTTTCACTGCTTCTTCCTCCGGCTGCATTGCGATGGCCGCCGCCTTCAAAATACCGGCGGGCGAACTGGTTCACGTCGAAATCGCCCTTGCTCCTGAACGAGCATTTGATCTCTTCATCGCGGTCGATGATCAGGGCGGAGAATTTAATTCCCTGTACGGTCAGGGGGTAGTTAACGAGGCCTTCAGTATCTCCCGTGCGGATCTGATATTTCACCAGGTCGCGCCAGGGAATGCTGATGAGCGCGGTGTTGTACTCGTAAAATATCTCCATGCGGTTGAGCAGTACATGACCGGTGAAGCGCAGCCGGTTCTCCAGAAAATTATCGAAGAGATTTTCATGCACTTTGGTATGGTTCATCCCGGTATCTTCCAGCACAGCCACCATACGGTGAACCGAAGGCGTCGCTGAACTGAACCGAAATGAACCGGTGTCGGCCATTACGCCGGCATAAAGACATTCTGCTACTGCAGTATGGATTTTATCTCCGTTTTCCGACGCCATAATGAAATCGAATACCATTTCACAGGTAGAGCTTTTCCCGGTATCGCTGATGCCGTAATGAAATAAAGCGGTCTGGGGTTCCTGGTGATGGTCGATCAGGACACGGGTGGCGACGGAGCGGGCAATCGGTTCAGCCATCTTCCGCGTCCGGGAAAGGGTGTTGAAGTCGAGGCAGAAGATCCATTCGGCCTTCTTCAGCGCCTCATCGCCTTTGGCCGTGTTGAGTTCGTAGTCGATCACTTTTGAAGCGCCGTCCATCCAGCGCAGCCAGTCGGCCCAGTTGGTGGGCGAAATGACCGTTACCGCATGTCCGAGGGCCGTGAGTACGTGGTACAGGGCCAGGGATGAACCCATCGCGTCGGCATCGGGTTTTTGGTGCATTACAATCACCAC
>DASZRP010000341.1:0-23410 GCA_035548895.1 Puia sp.
AAACCAAACAATTGGAAAAAGGATTATTGCAGCTTACCGACGAAGGCGTTGCGCAGCTTTTCACCCAGTTTGGCGGAAACAAAAAGATCATCGGTTGTGTCGGGGAGCTGCAATTTGAAGTGATCCAGTACCGGCTGCTGCATGAATATTCCGCTTCGGTTCAATTCAATGCACTGCCTTATTTCAAAGCCTGCTGGCTGACCAGTGAAGACCCCAGGAAGTTAGAAGACTTTGCCCGGTTCAAGCAGAACAATATTGCGACGGACAAGGACGGGCAGATGGTTTATCTCGCGCAGAGCGAATGGTATCTGAACACGGAAATCAACAATAACCCCGACATCCGGTTTCATTACACTTCGGAGATCCATAAAAACGCATGATCGATACCGAAAGACTGAGCATTGTTCCGCTGACCGCCCGTCAGCTCGATCTCTATCTCCAGGGTGAGGGAAAGATCGAAAAGTTATTCGGTTTGCGGGATACCGGCAGGACCGTAGCGCCCGAGGTGCGGGACCGGGTGAGCCGGCTGATCCTTCCTGCCCTGCGCAGGATGAACGAAACCGACTATCTCTTCAGTACGTTCTGGATCGTGATCGACAGATCGATATCGACTATTGTAGCCGAGTTGGGCTTTAAAGGAAGGCCGGGGAAAACGGGCACAGTCGAAATCGGTTATGGCACCATGCCGGACCAGCGGAGGAAGGGATATATGACCGAAGCGGTGGGTGGAATGATCGATTGGGCAAGAAAGAGACCGGACCTTCACTTCATATTAGCTGAAACCAGCAGTACCAATCGGGCCTCAATACGCGTACTTGAAAAAAATCAGTTTTTACCAACTGAAACCCGCGGGGATATGCGCTGGTGGAGGATCGACGTTCAGTTTTTCAACGGCACGCCGGTATAGTTGTGCGGAGTGATTTTCTTCAGCTCATCCTTGATCACTTTGGCGACCTGCAGGGAATCAATGAACTCATGGATAGATTCACGGGTAATTCCATGCTTGCCGCGGGTCAGTGCTTTTAACGCTTCATAAGGCTTGGGGTAATCTTCCCGCCGCAGGATGGTCTGGATCGCTTCTGCAACCACCGCCCAGTTTTCATCGAGGTCCTCCTTCAGCTTATTGTCGTTCAGTAGCAGCCGGCTCAGGCCTCGCTCAATCGACTTCAACGCGAGGACTGTATGTGCAAAAGGTACACCGATGCTGCGCAAAGTGGTAGAGTCTGTCAGATCACGTTGCAATCTCGATACCGGCAGCTTGGCAGAAAGATATTCAAAAATGGCATTGGCGAGCCCGAGATTACCTTCTGCATTTTCAAAATCGATGGGATTCACTTTATGCGGCATGGCCGAGGAGCCGACTTCTCCTTCTTTGATCTTCTGCTTGAAATAATCCATCGAGATGTAAGTCCACATGTCCCGGCAGAAATCAATGAGGATAGTGTTGACCCGTTTGATGGCGTCGAAATGCGCGCTCAGCATATCGTAATGTTCGATCTGGGTAGTATACTGCTGCCGGGTCAATTCGAGTTTTTCTCCGACAAACTCGTTCGCCAGTTTTATCCAGTCCTTTTTGGGGAAAGCGACGTAATGCGCATTGAAATTACCTGTGGCGCCGCCAAACTTGGCTGTGAAAGGAATCCGGATCAGCAACTCTATCTGATTTTCCAGGCGCTCCACGAAAACTCGTATCTCCTTACCCAGCAACGTGGGCGAAGCCGCCTGGCCATGCGTTCTGGCCAGCATCGGCATGTCGATCCAGGGTTCGGCCAGCAGGCTCAACTGCTTTTTCAGATTGAGTATAAATGGCAGGTATTCCATCTCCACTGCATGTTTCCAGAGCAGGGGAATGGCTGTATTATTGATGTCCTGCGAAGTGAGTCCGAAGTGGATCCATTCCTGTTGTTTTGCGTCGCGGGTTTTCTCCAGTTTGGCCTTCAGAAAATATTCGACAGCTTTTACGTCGTGGTTGGTGGTCTTTTCAATTTTTTTGATCTCCCGGGCATCTTCAATGCTGAAATTATTTTTCAGCGCTTCCAGTTGTTTAACGGTGGCTGCTGAAAGATCGAAGAACTTTTTCTCCGCCAGGAACAGGAAATAGTCAACTTCCACGCGAACCCGGTATCTGAACAGGGCATATTCAGAAAAATATTCGTCCAACTGTTGCAGCTGGTTACGGTAGCGCCCATCGAGGGGAGAAATGGCAGTCAGTGCGCTGAGGTCCATATTAACGTTTAGCGGAAGGTGAAATATTCAGGCCGCAGGCCTAATTTTGCAGGCAAATTTAAACCAAACGCATTGGACAGAAAAATAAGGGTAGGGGCCGTGAGCTATCTGAATACAAAGCCCCTCTTGTATGGCGTTGAACGATCCGCCCTCCTGGAAAATATGGAACTGATCACCGATTACCCCGCCGCTATCGCATCGATGCTGCTGGACGATGAGATCGACGTGGGGCTTGTTCCGGTGGCCATCATTCCGCAGATGGCCGAATACCATATCAATACCCGTTATGTGATCGGGTGCGACGGGCCGGTAGCTTCCGTTTGCCTTTTCAGCGAAGAGCCCATAGAAAAGCTTGATACCGTACTGCTGGATTACCAGAGCCGTACTTCGGTTGCTCTTGCCCGTATTCTGCTTAAGGAATACTGGAAAATCAGCCCCATCTTAGTTGATGCTGAACCCGGTTTCCAGCAGGAGATCAAAGGAAGAACCGGAGCCGTGCTCATCGGTGACCGCGCATTGCGTCAACGCAAGGTCTCGAAATACACGTACGACCTGGGAGAAGCTTGGAAAGCGATGACCGGCCTGCCTTTCGTATTCGCCGCCTGGATCAGCAATAAGCGGCTGGAACCGGCGTGGGTAGACGCTTTTGAAAAAGCCAACGGATTCGGATTGGAGCATATTGACCTGGTGCTGGAAGAAATAAAGGACAGCGTTTTTGATCTGCGGCAGTACTATACACGATATTTAAACTACGAGCTGGATAATAAAAAACAGGAAGGTTTACGGCTCTTTCTCCGGAAGATCCGCGAGAACAATCTCCTGCTGACAGAGAAACTCAGCACCTGATTACGGTTCACTCCGGTTCACCCGTAATATTTAATTGGAACTAACGAATAAGCAGGAGCGTTCCTTTTCGCATAATCGGCCCGCAGAAAGAAGTCGCTTTAATCACATAGACATATTGGCCGGAATCCTGCTTCTCGCCGTGGAATGTTCCGTCCCAGCAGTCCTGCGGATTTTGTGTGTCGAATACTTTCTGGCCCCAGCGATTATAAATGGTGAATTGCTCGATGGTTACATTGCCCCATTTCCTGATCCCGAAACAATCGTTGCGGCCATCTCCGTTCGGCGTGAAGGCATTAGGCAGCACCATCATCGCTTTTCCTTTGGCCGTCACGACGACAGTTACCCTGTCGCTGCCACTGCAGCCGTTGAGGTCCGTGCCCGTTACTTCAAATGTGGTGGTCGAATCAATAGCCGCCTCGGGATTGGCGGAAAAGGGATTATCCAGGCCTGTGGTTGGTGTCCACGCATAAGACTCAGCGCCCGAAGCGCTGAGCTGGCTGACCCCGGTGATGCAATCCAGGTCATTCGACCTGGAAGCCCTAACCACGGGCAGGTCGTTCACCTGAACACTTACCGGGAAACTGGCGGTCTCCCCGCAAACAGGGCTCGTGATCTGCAGGCTGTATTGCATGGACTGCGGTGGGCTTGCGATGGGATTAACCGATCCCGGATCATTCAGGTAATCTGAAGGCGTCCATTGATAGATATACTTCGCATCATTTGCTCCTTTTAACTGAACAGCACTTCCCACGCAGACATTTGCGTCCGGCGGCGGCGTATTGAAGGTAACCGGCGGCAGGATAGAAACCTGTACAGATGCCTGTGACTGGCAATTATTCGCGTCTGTTCCCGTAACAGAGAACTTAGTGGCTGAGGGCGGCGTTGCTATAGGGTTTGGCGCAGAAGCATTGTCAAGATAAAGGGCTGGCGTCCACTGATACAAGCTGGCGCCGGAAACATGCAGTTGGGCGGACGATCCGGAGCAGATGCTGGTATCTTGTCCGATCTGAAGCACCGGAAGAGGATAGACTATCACTGCGGCTGCCTGGCCGGTGACAGTAGTGGCCGGACATCCGCTGGCATCCTGAACGCTGATCAAAGGAAAACTGGAATTGGCATTGATGGTAATGGGCGTTGGAAAGGATATTCCATCCTGAACATTCGTCTGTGTATAGGTATTGGTTCCGTCTGTATAGACAACGGTGAATGGGGGCGTAACCGGCGTGGTTGTGGTGTGAAAAGTAAGCTGTCCGGTTTGACCGGGGCATACAGCATTTCCGGCAAAAGTGGTGGATATTTTGGGGCAGCAATTCTGCTTGATCTCTATAGTTGCCGTTTGCCCGGATATTGGTGACGGCGGACACGCAGTCGCATCCTGTATAGTAACAAGAGTGTAATTTGTTGTCGTTGTTGGCTGGGTCGCGACAGCAAATGGAACTCCATCCTGAACGTTGGTTTGTGTGTAATTGTTTGTGCCGTCAGAATAAACTATTGTGTAAGGTGGAGTGGAAGGCGAGGTCGAATGAAAAGTAAGTTGGCCCGTCTCATCCGGGCAAATACTATTTCCAGTTAGAGTACCAGTTTGGGTCACGCAACAATTATCATCGGCAACAAAAGAGGAACATGTCGGATTGAACTGATTAATTGCTGCACTACCGCCCAGCGTTCCATTCCATGCAGGGTTGCCCTGTTTATTCTGGAGGTCGTTAAAAACATAGTAGGCAAGTAACCCTGGCTGGGTAGTTGGAGAAGGAAGAGAAACATTCATATAGGCCTGAATTTGGGCCTGGGTTCTCGCTACATTCCAAATCCTCACTTCGTTAACATATCCGACAAATTGTTCGTTATACAACTGCGCATTATATATTCCTATTTGGGTCGGAAAATTGTTCTGAAAAAGGTTTCCCGATACATTAGTCTGACTAAGGAGAAAACCGTTTCGATAAAACTTTAGCGTAGTTCCATCATATACCATAGCGACATGATAAGTCTTGTTCAATTCGATATCGCAGACAGGTGGCGTAATATGATAAACTCCATCAGCCGTCGTAATTTCAGCACTATTCGGCCTCAACAGATAATTGATATTTACCGGATCTTTATGTTTCGAAACAATATCTCCTGCATATAAAGAGCCGCCTACGTATGGTGTTGTTCTATTAATCTCTGCTTCGACAGTTATTTGGTTTCCCGGAACATCCAGATCTCCGACAGACACATAAGATGGAAGGGAAGGAAGGCCAAGCCAGTTATTACATGATCCAAGTGAGCAATCATTGACAACGATCTGTTTGCAGAACGAAGTCTCGGTTGGCAGCCCTAGATCTACTATTAAATTAATATTATAGGTGCCCGGTTGCGTATAAGTAAATGATGGCGGCGCTTGTTGCGTTGAACCCGGGGTACTGCATCCTGCAAAGCGAACCCTGGTAAGGGAGTTGGTGTAGACGTTGGGAATAAACGTATAAATATCATTGCCCACGCGGAAAAGCTTCGATATGGAGTGCGGAAAATTCAGCGCCCCGACGTTTCCCAATGAAGAAGATACAGGCATATTACCGGGGTTATCACCAAAATCCAATGAAGTAATCGAGTTTGTATATTGATTGACGACGAGGCCTTTAACTCCGCTGCAAAGCTGGATAAATGAAATATCTCGCGGATCGGCAAGACTGCCCCCGGGGTTTCCAATATTGGTATAGGTTCCGGGGTTCAACAGCGAATTTCCAAATTCGCCGCGGGTAATCGTATTGTTATCAGAATTAACAATAAACAAAAACCAATTCCCATTTGAATTAATGGCAGACATCCCGGTTGGGGCGTTTAAGCCACCGACATTTCCAAGATTTGCTCCTGTTGGCGGATTCGAAAAATCAACTCCGAAATCAAAAAGAGTTAATGTATTATTGTCAGCGTTTGTCGTGTAGCCATACCAGTTATTTCCCTGATTAAACAGATATAATTCGTGCGGATAGGATAAATTTCCAATGTTCCCCCAATTTGTTGCTACGGGAGTCGACGTGAGATCTGCACCAAAATCAATTTTGACTATTGCAGAGGGATTTCCGGATGCAAGCTCGCCACCAACTAAAATCGCAATCCAGTCCCCGTTAACATTGACAAATTGAATGCCTTCAGCATTGCCCGGAATTGCACCTCCAAGCGTTCCCAGATTATCTACTACGGGCGTATTCAGCAGGCTGTTCCCGAAATTCATCCGGACAAGCTGCCCTGAATAGTTGTTGACAACAAATACAAAATAATTCCCACTATTATCCTGAACGATATCCAAAAACACGGGACCATTCAACTGGCCGGCCGGATTACCAAGATTGAGCGCATCAGGCGCATCAGTAAAATTGGTTTGGCAAAAGCTCCAATAATAGCTGGAAGCGCCCACCGAATTGTTTACAATTTGAACCGGCGTATTTGTACAAACCATGTCCGGCGCCGAAAAATTTGCAGTGACTGTGGCGAGACTTCTGCTAGATTTTACACTAACAGCATTGCGATCGTTTTTTTGAAGGAAGGGTGATGAACCTGGCAAAAAAGTTTGCCCATACGTCTTCAGGGTCACAACGCAGAATGCGATGAGAATTAGGGGTTTAAAAGGCATCAACTGCAAACCTAATTAAAAAATATTTATCAATTGAAGCAATAAGACGCACCAAGTTAAATGTTCCATGGCAGGCCAATAAGAGTTTACACTTATGGTGCTCTTTCCGATGCTTACGCCATGAAACATTCTTTCTTTAAATAAGTCTTTGAAATACAGAACGAGCTTTTTGGGGGTATATTGTTATTAAAATGGAATAGTATGGATATCCCAGACCGCAAAATAAACGGCGCATACTAAGCCTGGTCTGTCGCCTTCTTTTTCAGGGGATCTATAATTAACTTGTCCGCATCCGGATCGGCTATCGCAGGCATTCCGGATTTCACATCGAACGGAGCTGTCATAACTCTTTTTTCAATCACCAGAACGCTGTCGTAATAATGCAATGAATTCGTCGATCGCGAAAAATCATCAACCGGAACTTTTTTCGGAACATGCCACGCATGAAGCTTGTCAATGAAGTTTTTGCTGTATTCAATAAAAGATTTTCTTTTTTTATAGCCGCCGCCAAAGTATTTGAAATAAGAAGTATGAAGATCCTCGACAACATAAAGACCGTCGTCTTTTACTTTATCAAACATCATTTCAAAAGTGGTCCTCTGCTGTTTCATGGTATGCCCTCCATCATCCAGCAAAATATCTATATCCGGAATTTTAGTCTTAAGGTCTTGAAGGAAATTTTTGTCTTCCTGGGAACCAATAAAAACCTTAACAGATTCCGACTCGAATTTTTTGCATTCAGGATTGATATCTACTGCGTAGATAGTAGCATTTCCTTTAAAATAATCCTGCCACATTTGGATGGAACCACCATGCATAATTCCAATTTCGAGAAAATTTATTTTTTTATCTCTGAAACGGCTAAAGTGACGATCATAGATTTCAAAGTAATGCCTCCATTTGTGTATTAACCGATGCTGCCCTTCATAAAAAAACTTCTCTAAATCATTCATTCGATACCCTATTTAATTGTTTTGATTTATTTCTTCGGCTCCACTGTCGCGGAAACAGAATATATTCAATTGAATATCGTACAGCTTTCGTTTATCCGCCGTTCTAAAAAAGGGGGAATGATAAACGTCAGCAGCTTCCTTAATGTAATATCTGAATCCTGCCTTTACCAGCATATCAAATATCTCATTGAGTTCTCCGTTCTGATAAAAATCACCATGATATTCCAAAAAAAGGCGTCTTACGAGATGCAAATTTTGCTGAATATCCTTTAAAACAGCAAATTCAGCTCCCTCAATGTCTATTTTAAGGAAATCGATTTTTCTATTCATCCGATCCGCCAATCTAATTGCCGGGACCGTCTTAGTATGATCCACTGAATTCAGATTCAACTTGCTTTCAGTTGATCCCGCGCTGGTAAACGACACCTTAGTATCCTCCACCCATACCGCCTCCTGTTTCAGCACCACGCCGGTAAATCCAAAAGACCGGACGTTCCGCTCTAGCAGGCTGAAATTTTGTTCATCAGGTTCAAATGCCAGGATTTCGGCATCCGGATACAGATGCTTCATGTAGATCACGCTGAGACCGATATTTGCTCCGCAGTCGATGATATAAGGTTTTGCCGGCAGTTCCTGCTTATAGATTTCATCGACAAATATTTCCTTAAATCCATGCAGCAGCTCGGTAGAACTCAGAAAAGCGATCTCTTTGCCGAATAGCCGGTGGGTCCTGATTTTTCCCGGCGCCAGGTGTTTGTAACGGATCAGGGTGAACCGGTTAACATTCACCACTCCGTAAGGGTTCCGGAATATTTTTTCAAGCCGCCCGCGAATGCCGTGAAGTATATTTTTACCAAAGGACTTATTTTGCATCTGCATTGTTTCGCGAAGCGCACAATATACAGAGAAGCGGCGAATTACGTTAAATCATCCACTGAATATGTTTTCCATCCTGGTTTGTTCGGTCAATGAAGATTATCTGAGCGCATTGAAAACAAATCTCAGTGAAACGATTGGCCTGCCCTACGAGTTACTGGTATGGGACAACAGGAAGTCACCGCTACCCATAACCGCCGTATATAACCGATTGGGCAGCGAGGCCCGCTATCCTTATCATTGTTTTATTCATGAAGATATTCTCTTTACCATCCCCAACTGGGCGCAGCAGCTTATCGATGCATTTGAAAGCGATCCCACCCTCGGACTGATCGGCGTTGCCGGCGCGAAGTACAAGAGCAAAACGCCCTCCGGCTGGTCTACCGGCATTCGCGAATTCGATTGCGTCAATATCCTCCATCGTGATAAAAATGATCAGACCCTGCGGCTGTACAGCAATCCGAATCAATCGGCCCTGGAACCGGTGGTCAATGTCGATGGCGTTTTTATGTGCATCCGCCAGGAGGTATGGAATACGACTCGATTTAATGAGGAAATGCTCCGCGGCTTCCATCTGTACGACATCGATTTTTCCTTCCGGGTCGGCAGGCAATATAAAGTTGCAGTGATCTTTTCCATCGATATCGTTCACCTCACTGAAGGCGGGAATTTCGGAAACGAATGGCTGGAAACCACCCTTCGGTGGCACAGTGAGTTTGGCCGCCAATTGCCTGATTTCACTGCCGGGATCGGTTCATCCGGGAAAAGGGAAAGAAAGATCCGCCGGAACTGGTTATACCGTCTCAGCACGGAAACCATCTCCTGGCAGAACAAGATGAAATGGATTTTCCAGTCCAAAGCCTGGGCAGATCCTTCGGCCTGGCCTTATGTTGCTTTCTTTCTTTTCAGAAAACGGACTCGTTAATTTCCCGCTATCCCTTATAAACAAAGGGTATGAACAGGGTGTAGATCACCAGAAAAATGGAGCCGATATATTCAGCCGGGAACCCAAGGACCGGTCCGAAGGTGCCTCCGATCACCATGACCCATAATACGAAGGCAAAGGAGGAAAAGGCCAGCTGGCCGGCTTTTCTCACCCTGCTGATATGGAAAAGGTAGAGCGGGTTTAGCACCGCCAGGATGGCGAATACGATCCAAAGCAGGAGGGTCTTATTGCCTGGCACTTCGGGCGCCATGATCAGCCCTTTCAGGGTAACGTAAGCCGTGATGATCTCGGAAGGGATCAGCTTCACCAGCCTGTCTTTATAGTCGTTCACCGTGTCAGCCGGGGCCGCCGCATGGCGGATGTCATCGGCAGATTTGATCTCACGAGGCATAATCTTCCGGTTTTACTCCCAATTTACTGCCATTTTTTCACTTCCGGCCCCGTGGCATAATGATTGACATTCAGTTACGAATTCTTATCACTAACCTTAAATTAAATCAATTATATGGGAAAAATAATCGGAATAGACCTGGGTACCACCAATAGCTGTGTTGCCGTCATGGAAGGGAATGAACCGGTCGTTATCGCTAACGATGAAGGCCGAAGGACCACACCCTCCGTGGTCGCTTTTCTTAAGAATGGCGAACGCAAAGTGGGGGACCCGGCCAAACGGCAGGCCATCACCAACCCGGTGAACACCATCATGTCTGTAAAACGCTTTATGGGTCGCCGTTACGACGAGGTAACCAACGAAATCAGCCACTGGAGCTATAAAGTTGTGAAAGGTGACAATAATACTTGCCGTATTGACATTGACGGCCGTCTTTATACTCCGCAGGAGATCAGCGCCATGATTCTTCAGAAAATGAAGAAAACGGCGGAAGACTACCTCGGGCAGGAAGTATCCGAAGCCGTAATTACGGTTCCGGCCTATTTTAACGACGCTCAGCGTCAGGCAACCAAGGAAGCCGGAGAAATTGCCGGTCTGAACGTCCGCCGTATCGTGAATGAACCGACGGCTGCCGCCCTGGCTTACGGGCTGGATAAAGCCGGCAAGGACGAAAAAGTGGCCGTATTTGACCTGGGTGGCGGAACCTTCGATATCTCCATTCTGGAACTGGGAGACGGGGTGTTTGAAGTGAAATCAACCAATGGAGATACGCACCTTGGCGGAGATGATTTTGACAAGGTGATCATTGACTGGCTCGCCGACGAATTCAAAAAAGACGAAAATATCGACCTGCGCAAGGACCCCATGGCCCTGCAGCGCCTGAAAGAAGCTTCTGAAAAAGCCAAGATCGAGCTGTCTTCATCAACTGAGACCGAGATCAACCTGCCTTATGTTACGGCAGTGGACGGTGTGCCCAAGCACCTGGTCAGGAAACTGAGCCGGGCTAAGTTTGAGCAACTGGCCGACAGCCTCTTCGAAAGATGTCTCAAGCCCTGCGAACAAGCCCTGAAAGACGCGGGTCTGCCGGCTTCCAAGATCGACGAAGTGATCCTGGTCGGCGGTTCTACCCGTATCCCGAAAGTGCAGGAACTGGTTGAAAAGTTCTTCGGCAGAAAGCCGAACAAGAGTGTGAACCCGGATGAAGTAGTTGCCATCGGTGCTGCCATCCAGGGCGCCGTGCTCACGGGAGAAGTGAAGGACGTACTGTTGCTCGACGTTACCCCGCTAAGCCTCGGTATCGAAACGATGGGAGGTGTAATGACCCGCCTGATCGACAGCAATACCACGATCCCGACCAAGAAATCCGAAGTATTCTCGACCGCCAGCGATAACCAGCCCGGCGTTCAGATCCATGTACTGCAGGGTGAAAGGCCCATGGCCAATCAGAACAAAAGCCTGGGAACCTTCAACCTCGACGGTATTCCGCCAGCTCCCCGCGGCGTTCCGCAGATCGAAGTCACTTTCGACATCGACGCCAATGGTATCCTGCATGTTTCCGCGAAGGACAAGGGTACGGGCAAGGAACAGAAGATCCGTATTGAAGCCGGCAGTGGCCTGAACAAGGACGAAGTGGAAAAGATGAAGGCCGAAGCCAAGGCAAACGAAGCTTCCGACAAGGTAGCCCGTGAAAAAGTGGATAAGCTGAACCAGGCCGACAGCCTGATCTTCCAGACGGAAAAGCAGCTCAAGGAATTCGGCGATAAGATCTCTGCCGACAAGAAGGCGCCGATCGAATCCGCCCTGACCAAACTGAAAGAAGCGCATAAGTCACAGGATGTTGCCCAGATCGATGCTGCCGTAACCGAGATCAACAATGCCTGGACCGCAGCCTCGGAAGAAATGTACAAGGCATCACAAAATGCCGGTGGCCCACAGGCAGGACCTAACACAGACGGACAACCGAATGCAGGCCAGAACGCCGAGAACGTGACCGATGCTGAGTTCGAGGAAGTGAAATAAATGAGCTAATTTGAAAATTTGAGAATGTGGAAATGAGGATATCATTTCCACATTTTTTATTTGCACCTTTTTATCTGTTTTCGCTGAAACTTAGACGGGGATGCATTTTCAAATTTCCAAATCTTCAAATTTTCAAATTATTGCGTTTGTTAACAAAACCCAAAATAACCTTTACTCTTTCCTGTTAGATATTTGTATCATTTGCATGATTCAAAAAAAGGTTGTATATTTGCATCGCAATTGAGCTATTTCACATACTGCGGTACCATACCGGAATTCGACACTTCTTCCTAACGATTCTTTCGTGTTCTTTCCTCAATTGCACAATAACAATAAAATCTAAAAAGTACATTTTATGAAACAAGATGTCATGCCCGCTATTGTCCGCATGGATGCCGAAACACTGAGGAAACTGACTACGGAAGTTAAAGAGACCATCGCTACCGGATATGCAATGCCCAAAGGAAGAACTGGCTTTCATTCAGTGAACCTCTGGAACATCAACCGGAACTGGAAAATGACTTCCCGGATCTCCCGGAAATGGGGAATCTAAACCAATAGTTAAATACCGGAACTTCCCTCATGAAAAGGATAGCTAACGGACCAGATAAAAAATAACACCGTCTGACGAAGGCGGTGTTTTTATTTTAGGGAACTCCGGCCGGATTACATAATGTCAAGCGCCTTGGCCAGGAAAGTGCACACAAAGGGGAGAATCATGATGCAGGGACCGCCGACGGTCAGATAAAGGCCGAAAAATGCGAGGACAGAAAGAACAAAAAGAAACCAAAACAGGCCGGTATATTTCTTTGTATTTTCCATGCAGTGAGAATTAGATGCGCAAATATATCTCAAATCTGCAACTGCATCATATTAATTTCATGGAAAGCAGCTCTTTTTGGTAATTTCGTGACGATTTCTCCCACCCATTGGGCGGGGGATTTCTGAACCTGAATGGATGATGAGACTACACTTTTACCTGCGCTTTGCGACCAAGCCCGGACAAACCCTATTGCTCAGTGGTAACCTGCCCGAACTGGGATTTGAAAGCGAACAGAAAGCAGCAGCGCCCATTCCCCTTAATTTTATGAACGCCGAGTTCTGGCAGCTCAGCGTCGATCTCCTGAATGCCCCGCAAACGCCGGTTCGCTACCATTACCATCTCAGGATGGAAGACGGTTCGGTCATCACCGAATGGGGGGACGACCGGGAAATCCCCGTACTGAAAAAACCTGCTGCCGAAATACAAACGATCGACACCTGGAACCATGCGGGCGAATACGAAAATGCTTTTTTCACTGCTCCCTTTCAAAACATATTGCTTCCGGCTCACTCCAAAAAACAGGGAGCCAAACCGTCTTCTACCTTCACTCATCTATTTAAAGTAAAGGCCCCGCTGCTGACCTCAAGTCAATCGCTTTGCCTGGCGGGCAGCGGAGAAGAACTGCGGGAATGGTCAACCGAAAAGCCTCTCCGCATGCAAAAGGAAGGGAATTGGTGGACAGCTGCGATCGACCTGCCGAGGGAAAGTTTGCCCATTCAATATAAATACGGCGTCTGGGACTATGATCACAAAAAATTTATTGCTTTTGAAAACGGGCCTAACCGCTCGCTTCCGGGAGATGCGCTTGACCGGAAGGTCATCGTCGTTCACGACGGCTTCGTTCATTTATCCAACAATACCTGGAAAGGAGCGGGGGTAAGCCTACCGGTATTCAGCCTGCGCAGCAAGCATTCCTTCGGCGTTGGCGAGTTCCTTGATCTCAAGCTGCTGGCCGATTGGGCAAAGAAGACCGGGTTCAAGCTGATCCAGATACTACCGGTGAACGATACCTCGGCAACAGGAACCTGGGTAGATTCCTATCCCTACGCTGCGATCTCCGCCTTTGCCCTGCATCCCATTTATATCAACCTGGAAACTGTTGCCGGAAAGAAATTTGCTGCCCACCTCAAGCCCCTGAAGAAAAAGCAGCGCGAACTGAATAAGCTGACCGAACTGGATTACGAGACCGTATTCAGTACCAAAATGGCTGTGCTGAAGGAACTCTATGAGCTGAAGAAAAAAGAGCTCGACGAAGATCCTGAATATCTGAAGTTTTTTGAACGGAACAAATCCTGGCTCACGCCTTATGCAGCCTTCTGCTATCTACGCGACCTGAACGAGACTCCGGATTTCGGCAAATGGAAGGCTTATGGCCGGTTCAACAAATTAACGGTCGACCGGCTCACCGCGCCGCAGTCGAAGCAATATGATCAGATCGCTCTTTACTATTTCATTCAATACCATCTGCACCTGCAGCTCGGCGAAGCGGCTAAGCATGCTCATAAAAAGGGCGTGGTAATTAAAGGCGATATTCCAATCGGGATATACCGCCATAGCTGCGATGCCTGGATGTCGCCGGAACTTTATCACCTGGACCAGCAGGCTGGCGCTCCGCCGGATTCTTTTGCTGTTACCGGTCAGAACTGGGGCTTCCCCACTTATAACTGGGAGCAGATGGAAAAAGACCATTATCGATGGTGGAAGAACCGGTTCGAGCAGATGTCGGTTTACTTCGACGCATTCCGGATTGATCATATCCTCGGTTTTTTCCGTATCTGGAGCATTCCCATTCAGGAAAGAGAAGGGATTATGGGTCGCTTTGTTCCCGCCATTCCGCTTTATCGCATAGAGTTCGACGAAAAGCATATCTGGTTCGATCATGACCGGTACACCCTGCCCTTTATCAACGACGCCGTGCTATGGGAACTGTTCGGGAATGAAATGGAAAAGGCCAGGGAGATCTTCCTGGATGCAGAGCCGAACGGCCGCTACCGCCTGAAAGATTTTGTAAGCAACCAGCAAAAGGCAGAAGCCTATTTTTCCACACGGACCGACGATCCCTTCGACCAGCGCTGCCGCAAAGCCATTTTTACGCTGATCACAAACGTTATTCTCTTTGATGTACCCGGTTCAGACGGTAAAGAATTTCACTTCCGGATCGACATGGAAAATACCCTGTCCTTCCGCCACCTCGACTGGCACCTGCAGCAACAGCTAAAGGAACGCTATGTAAATTATTTCTTCCGCCGTCAGGACCCGTTCTGGAAAAAGGAAGGGATGAAAAAACTGCCTGCGCTGAAACGATCCACCAACATGCTCGTTTGTGGCGAAGACCTCGGCATGGTACCGGCCTGCGTGCCCGAGACTATGAAACAATTAGGCATACTGAGCCTCGAAATTCAGCGCATGCCGAAAGACATTAACAGAAAGTTCTTCAATCCGGCGGAAGCGCCTTATTTGTCCGTCGTAACTCCCTCGACGCACGATATGAGCACCATTCGCGGCTGGTGGGAAGAAGACCGGCAGCTCACCCAGCAGTTCTTCAATCAGGAGTTAGGTCAGTGGGGCGAAGCGCCTTTCTCTTGCGATGCCTGGATCAACAAAGCCATTGTGAGCCAGCACCTGCATTCGCCTGCCATGTGGAGTATTTTTCAATTGCAGGACCTGTTCGGGATAGACGAAAATATTCGCCGGGAAAATCCAAACGACGAAAGGATCAATATCCCCGCCATTGCAAAACACTACTGGAAATACAGAATGCATTTGACGCTGGAAGACCTGCTCGAAGAAAAAGATTTTAACGAACAGCTGAAAGAAATGCTTAAAAACGCCGGAAGATAATCATGCCCATCAAAATCGAACACCATAGCTTTAATCTGCGCTTCAGGTATCCCTTTACCATTTCGAGGGGCACAAAAACACATCAGCCTACTTTCATCGTGAGCCTCGAAATGCTGGGCGAAAAAGGATACGGCGAAGCGCCGGCCATTACCTACTATCATATTCCGGTAGAAAAGATGGCCGCCGACCTGGAAGCAAAAAGATCCGTTATCGAGAAATTCGCTTTTACCGAACCCGAGCGCTTCTGGCATTTTCTGCATCATCTCATACCGGACAACGCCTTCCTGGTCTGCGCGCTCGACATGGCGGCCTGGGATCTCTATGGCAAGCTGAAGAAGAAACCGCTTTATCAGCTCTGGGGCCTCGAATGGAAAAATACGCCGCTCACCGACTATACCATTGGTATCGATTCCATCGATAAAATGGTTGAAAAGATGAAGGCAACGCCCTGGCCTATCTATAAAATAAAGCTGGGCACCGATCACGATGCCGACATCATGCGCGAGCTCAGGAAACATACCGATGCAGTGCTTCGGGTGGATGCTAATTCCGGATGGACGCTCGAACAGGCGCTTGGTTTATTGCCCGCCCTTGCGGAATGCGGCGTCGAGCTGGTTGAGCAACCCTTAGATAAGCAAAACATCGAAGGCATGAAAGTGCTTTTCGAAAAATCGCCGATACCGCTGGTGGCCGACGAATCCTGCGTATTCGAATCGGATGTGGAGAAATGCCACGGTTCCTTCCATGGCATCAATATCAAGCTGACGAAATGCGGCGGGCTTACTCCGGCATTGCGCATGGTGAAGACCGCCAGAAAACTGGGAATGAAGGTCATGGCCGGCGGCATGAACGAGAGTACTATCGGTTCAGCAGCGGTAGGGCATCTTTTGCCACTCCTGGATTATGTCGATATGGACGGCATCCTGTTGCTGGATGAAGACATCGCAACCGGCATAACAATTGAGGACGGAAAAGTAACGCTTTCAGGCAGGCCAGGCCTGGGTATAACCTATACCGGCCTGCGATAACCATCAATTATTCACCAACTACCGACTATCAATGTCCGAAGACCTCTCCATCATCACCGGTACCCGGGCTGAGCAATATGAATCGCTCATTCCACAGATCGCCGCGCTGATTTCGGGTGAACCGGATCTGATCGCCAACCTGGCAAATATCGCCGGAGCGCTGAAAGAGCAATTCGGCTGGCTCTGGATCGGGTTTTACCTTGTAAAAGGCGAAGAACTGGTTTTGGGCCCTTTCCAGGGGCCCGTGGCCTGTACCCGGATAAAGAAGGGCAGGGGGGTTTGCGGAACCGCCTGGCAGGAAAAGAAAACCCTGATCGTTCCCGATGTCAACGCCTTCCCCGGACATATTGCCTGCAGCAGTCAGTCCAAATCCGAAATCGTCGTGCCGCTTATCCAAAACAACACCGTGGCCGGTGTACTCGATATCGATAGCATAAAGCCAGCCGACTTCGACCCCACCGATCAACAGTATCTCGAACAAATCCGTTCACTGATCCGCCTGTCATAAAAAAATTAAACAACTGTTTAATTTGACGGGAACCTTTTAATTTTGCAAACTCGTTGCCTGCCCTTACCGGTGAACCGGATGGTGCTGCCAGACAGCATCAATAATATTCTCATAGAAGCATGAAAAGAATTATTTTATTTATTCCGATGCTGGCCCTGATCGGACTGGCCAATGCACAGAGTACAGACACCGCTGAAGGGTATAAGACCCTGGAGGGCTGTATAGCCTACGCATTGGCCCATCAGACCAATATCAAGCAGGCGCGCATCGATCAGGAGATCGCCGACCGAAGCATTAAAAGTCACCTGGCCGACTGGTTCCCCCAGGTCAATTTTGACGGAAACTATCAGTATAACTTTCAGCTGCCCGCCACCATATTCAACGGCGTGGCGTCGCCCATCGGCACGAAAAACGCTTCTTATGGTTATTTCGGTCTTTCCCAGACGATCTTCAACCGGGATGTGCTGTTTACCCAGCAAACTGCTGCCGACGTCCGGAATTTAGCCAAACAGAATACGGTGGCCACTACCATCGATGTAGTAGCCAATGTGAGCAAGGCCTTCTACGATGTGCTCCTGTCTAAAGCGCAGGTAATATTGCTGGACTCCGATATCGTACTGCTGCAACGCAGTCTGAAGGATGCCTACAACCAATATACTGGCGGACTGGTCGACAAAACCGACTATCAGCGGGCAACAATTACGTTGAACAACTCAATAGCGGCCCTGAAGATCTCCGAAGAGGCGATGAAAAGTAAAACGGCTGTCCTGAAGCTCCTGATGAGCTATCCGGCCGATTCCGCACTGGAACTGGAGTATGACAGCGCTAAAATGGCAGAGCACATGCTGGATGTGGATACCCTGCAGCAGGTCGATTTCAATAACCGGATCGAATACCAGTCCCTGACAACAACCAAAAGATTGCAGCAGGCAAATCTTAAATATTATAAATGGGGGTTCCTGCCTTCGGTAACAGCTTTTGGCGAGTACAACCTCAACTACTATAACAATGAGTTCAGTAAACTCTACTCCAATAACTTTCCGAACTCTTATGCAGGCCTGTCTCTGTCCATTCCCATTTTCCAGGGAACGAAAAGGATCCAGCAGGTGCGTATTGCCGAGCTTCAATTGAAAAGGCTCGACTATAATTTTGTTTCCTTAGCCGACACAATTAAATCGCAATATGTGCAGGCACTGGCTTCCTATAAAGCCAATCTGAAAAACTATTTCGAGCAGCGCGAAAACCTGGCATTGGCCCGTGAGGTGTACGATATCATCCGGCTCCAGTACCGGGCGGGAGTGAAGACCTACTTAGATGTGATCACGGCAAACAACGACCTGTTTTCTTCTCAAGTCAATCTTATCAATGCCATATTCCAGGTGCTTGTCAACAAGATCGATGTGGAACGTGCGTTGGGCACGCTAAAATATTAACGCTAACAATCTTTGTATGATGAATCGCTATAGCTTATTGATTTCTTCCTTCATCTCGCTGGTCCTTTTTTCATGCGGAAACAAGGCATCGAATCAGGCGGCTGCGCCGCCGCCAGTCCCTGTCAATGTCTACCAGATCAAAGCCGGTGCTGCCAACTACTATGATCTGTATCCCGCCAATGTAACGGCCATTAATTCGGTGGACGTCAGACCGCAGGTTGCAGGTTATATTACCGGCATATTCTTCAAAGAGGGCCAGTTTGTAAAAAAAGGAGAGAAGCTTTATACCATTGACCAGCAGCAATACCTCGGCGCTTACGACCAGGCTGTGGCCAATCTCGCAGCAAGCCAGGCCAACCTGGCCAAAGCTCAGCAGGACGCCGACCGCTATACCGAACTTTCCAAAGAAGATGCAATCGCCAAACAGGTACTGGATCATGCACTGGCCGACCTGGAAGCTTCAAAGAAACAGGTGCAGGCTGCCCAGGCCAACGTGAACGCTGTGCAAACGAATCTGCGCTATTCCACGCTGTATGCGCCCTTTAGTGGAACTATCGGCATTTCCCAGGTGAAGCTGGGTGCCGCCGTTTCTCCCGGTTCAACCATACTTAATACGATCTCTTCCGATGATCCGATCGGCGTAGATGTTTCGGTGGATGAGAAGTTTATCCCCCTGCTGATAAAAAAACAGAACCAGAAAATCACTCGCACAGATTCCTCCTTTACCATCGTGTTAGCCGATGGCACACGATATCCTTTCCCCGGCCATATCTATATCATTGACCGGGCCGTAGACCCGCAGACAGGAACCATCAAGGTCCGGTTGATCTTCGATAACCCCCAGCATACGCTCCGCGACGGGATGACCTGTAATGTCGCCGTTCGGGGAGCCGTAGGTGATAGTTCAATATTGATTCCGTACAAGGCCGTCATTGAACAGATGGGCGAGTATTTTGTCTACCTCGTTGGCGACAGCAGCAAGGTCCACCAGCAGAAACTATCGCTGGGCCGCCATATCCTGGACAGGGTAGTGGTGCAGAGCGGACTGGAACCGAACCAGATGATCGTGGTGGACGGCGTTCAGAAGCTCAGGGAAGGAGCGGCTGTAAAAGTCGGACAGCCACAGGCCGATAGCAGTCAGGCGAAAAAAACAGATACGACCCAAAGAAAATAATTGCAACTGAAAGAGCATGATCGCAGATACTTTTATCAAAAGACCGGTTACCGCCATTGTCATCTCGATTGTCGTTGTGATGGTTGGATTGTTGGCGATGAATGTATTGCCGGTGAGCCAGTACCCGGATATCACGCCGCCTACCGTTCAGGTGTCCAGCACTTATACCGGCGCCGATGCACAGACCGTGGAGCAGACCGTAACGACGCCGATCGAGACCCAGGTAAACGGAACGCCGGGCATGGCTTATATGTCGAGCAACAGCACAAACAACGGACAGAGCACCATTACCGTGACTTACGATATCGGGGAGAACGTCAATATCGGCATGCTCGATGTACAGAATCGCGTGGGCATTGCTACACCGGCCCTGCCGGATGAACTGAAGCGCCTGGGCGTGATTACGCGAAAAAGAAACCCCAGCATCCTGATGCTGGTGGCGATCTATTCGCCCAGGGGTACGCATGCGGTCACTTTCCTCGACAACTTCACCAATATCTTCGTGCGCGATGTGCTGTTGCGTGTTAAAGGCGTTGGCGATGTGTTCACCCGTGCCGACGATTTCAGCATGCGCATCTGGCTTCAGCCTGACAAGCTTGCCCAACTGAATATCACGGCAGCCGAAGTAGTAAATGCCCTGCAGGAACAGAACGTTCAGATCGCCGCCGGTTCAATAGGCGCCCCGCCGCAGCGGGGGTCGCAGGCTTTTGAATATACCGTAGTGGCCAACAGCCGTCTTTCCACAGAAGCTGAATTCAACAAGGTCATTGTACGGAGCGATCCTGCCAAAGGATCGATCGTTTACCTGAAAGACGTAGCCCGCGTTCAACTCGGGAAATTCAGTTATGCCGCCAACTCCTTCGTCGATGGCAAACGGGCATCTTACCTGCTCGTTTACCAGGCGCCTGGCAGCAATGCCCTGGCAACAGCAGAAGGGGTATATGCTGCGATGGACCAGGTGAAAAAATCTTTCCCGCCTGATGTAGACTACGTAGTACCCTTCGAATCCGTTTCTGTGGTGCAGGTCTCCATTCATGAAGTCGTGCGAACCCTGATCGAGGCGCTGATCCTAGTGGTGCTGGTGGTGTTCCTCTTCCTGCAGAGCTGGCGGGCTACGCTGATCCCCGTGCTGGCGATTCCGGTGTCTATTATCGGGACCTTTATCTTCTTCATCCCCTTAGGCTTTACGATCAATACTCTTACCCTGTTTGGATTCGTGCTGGCCATTGGTATTGTGGTGGATGATGCCATTGTGGTGGTGGAGGCCATACAGCATTATATTGATTCGGAAAAGATCAGCGCCAAAGAAGCCGCGGAAAAAGCGATGAAAGATATCTCGGGGCCGGTTGTCGCGATTGCTTTGATCCTGGCGGCGGTCTTTGTGCCGGTAGGCTTCATCCCGGGCATCGTGGGGCGCCTGTACCAGCAATTTGCCATCACGATTGCGATCTCGGTGCTTATCTCCGCCTTTATCGCCCTTTCGCTTACTCCCGCCCTGTGTACTTTGCTGCTGAAGCCAATGCACCTCGACAAAGACTCCCGGGGCTTTAATAAGTTTTTCTATTGGTTCAACACCTGGTTTGCCAAAGTGACGAACCGATACACCAATGGCGTACATAGCTGGATAAAAAAAGCACCTTATGTCGTTGTGCTGCTGGTTTGCATCGGCGTAGGGACTTTTCTGCTCTTCAGGGCAAAACCCACCGGGTTCATCCCCCAGGAAGACGAAGGAAGATTATACATCACGTATGAACTGCCCGAAGCTTCTTCCACGTCCCGAAGCCTCGTTACGCTGAACAAGATCATGGACATCGTGTCGTCGACCAAGGGCATCCGGCATTTTGCGGCGCTGGGGGGGTTGAACGCGATCACTTTTGCTACCAAGGCCAATAGCGGGACCATCTTTACCTCTCTTGAACCCTGGGACGAGCGGAAGGACAAATCACTGCAGTTAAAAGGCATTATGGCCACGCTGCAAAAGAAATTCGCCGGGATCAAAGAAGCGAATATCATAGTCATTGCGCCGCCTGCCATTCCGGGCCTCGGACAAACCGGCGGGTTTACGTTTGAGCTCGAGCAAAAATCCAGCACGGATGATATCCATGCTTTCGAGAATGTGCTGCATAATTTCTTAGCCGAGGCAAATAAAAGACCGGAGATCGCCCGGGCCTACTCTTTCTTCACGGCCAAAACGCCGGGTTACCAGTTAGATGTTGACCGGGAAAAATGCAAGAAGCTTGGATTGAATCTCTCGGACGTATACAATACGGTGCAGACCTATCTGGGCAGCGATTATGTAAATGACCTGACCCTGTACGGGAGGACCTTCCATGTGGTAGCCCAGGCTGACACAAACTACCGCGGCGATATCCGTGACCTGAACAGCTATTATGTTCGCAATTCGGCAGGCAATATGGTGCCGCTGAGTGCAGTCATCAGTTATCGAGTGGTGGAAAGCGCTCCACTGATCACGCATTTTAACCTGTTCAAGAATGCCGAGATCAACGGGGATGCCAAACCCGGTTACAGCAGCGGCCAGGCGCTGACGGCGCTACAGGAGGTAGCAGCCCAATCGCTTCCTGCCGGCTACGGCTACGAATTTTCTGGGTTGAGCCGGGAAGAATTGAAGGCGGGCAACAGCACCCTGATCATCTTTGCCTTGTCTATTGCCTTCGTATTTCTTTTCCTTGCCGCTTTGTACGAAAGCTGGCAGGTGCCATTCTCCGTGCTGCTGGCGGTGCCCATTGGTATGCTTGGCGCCATCCTCACGCTGACCATCGTGCCCAATATGGTGAATAACGTGTATGCGCAGATCGGGATGATCACCCTGATCGGGCTTTCAGCCAAAAACGCGATCCTGATCGTTGAGTTTGCCAAGGAACGCGTTGATCGCGGACTGCCCATCATTCAATCAACCCTCGACGCAGTAAAACTTCGCCTGCGTCCCATCCTGATGACCTCGCTGGCTTTCATCCTGGGCGTATTGCCTCTGGCGCTGGCTACCGGGGCTGCAAGCGTGGCGCGGTCAACCATTGGGTGGACGGTGCTTGGCGGTATGATCGCTGCGACATCCCTGGCTATCTTCATCGTACCCGTGCTTTTTGTGGTGATTACCAGGCTGGCCTACAGCAAGAAACACCTTGAAAGAATACAGGAGCATATTGCTTCAGGGCTTACCGAGTAATAGAGATTCTTTGTGACATCGCTTATTGGAACCGGTCACTTGAAAAGGAGTGAAGACAATAATATCAGATGACATCACCTCATCCGGATAATACCGCGGTACGAACCGCATTATGGCGGGCTTTGCATGTAGAAGCAGATGCAAAGCCGCATGTACTCGAAGATGAAACCGGCCTCAGACTGATCGCTCCGGCTGCCGGATGGCAGCAGCGCCCCGATATGAAATTCACGAAACGTCTCCGGGCTTCTATCGTAGCGCGCGCCCGTTTTATCGAGGATCTGATCATTGAGCAAAGCAGTAAAAGAATTGACCAGTATGTTATTCTCGGCGCGGGACTTGACACGTTTGCCCAGCGCAGGCCCGATATCGCATCCAATCTTCGAATATATGAAATTGACCAGCCGGACACCCTTGCATGGAAACAACAACGATTAATTGAACTTGGATTTGGCGTTCCCGGCTACCTGCATTTCGTGTTTGTTAATTTCGAGACGTCCTCCTGGTGGGAAGAGCTATTGAAGTCAGGGTTCGACATCCACAAGCCTG
>DASZRP010000342.1:0-4748 GCA_035548895.1 Puia sp.
AGAAAATAAGGCTTATTGAATTCGGAATCCAGCACTTCTTTCCAGCCGGCTTCTATTTGAACATTCATACGGGAGATGATAATTGACAAAATTGAAAAAATATCCGGAAATTGTCTGAATGCTTCGGGCTATCCATTATAAAAGTCAGCAGGAACAAGCATTGAGCCCGGACCGTATTTTGCATTAGACAGTCAAAATTTATTATATGCAAACCGAAGATAAGCCTATTATTCGTGCAGGCTTTTTTGAACGGTTCTCGGGCAGCGTGAGCCGGGCTGCCGGGAGCACGCCTGCTTTTATCGGCGCCCTGTTAATAGTGATTTGCTGGGCGGTTACCGGCCCGGCCTTTCACTACTCCGAAACCTGGCAACTAGTGATCAATACGGGTACTACCATCATCACTTTTCTGATGGTATTTCTGATCCAGAAAGCGCAGAACAAAGATTCCATGGCCATTCAGCTCAAATTAAATGAACTGATCGCCGCGCACCAGGCGGCAAGCAACCGCCTGGTCAATGCCGAAAATATGACCGAGGAAGAAATGAAAGTTATTCAAAAATACTATTCCCATCTCAGCGAGCTGATCAAGACGGATAAGGATTTGAAACAAATCCATTCCATCGATGAGGCAGAAGACCGCGAACAGCAAACGGATGCCGGCCTGCAAACAGAATAACATATTTTCGTGTAATGAAACACTGTCCGCATCGAAACGCTTTTAAGCACAAAATCATAATGACCTTCCTGATCACCGGTATGACCATGGCATCGGCATTGGGGCAGACACAACTCGAACCCTGGGGCAATATCATCGGCATCCGTGTCGATGGCCAACCCATGCAGTTTGAAAGCAGTCTTCGGGTAGTCAACAGCGATTGGTCCGTTATCCGGTCAACCGGGCAGGAGCGGCAACATCCCAAATACCACCGGGACGGGAACAGGCAAGTTGTTGAGACCAGGGTCGACAGCACTTCATTTGTCGAAACAGCGGAAGATATCGGGAAAGGGAATGTTAAGATAACCCTGGAGGTCTCCGGAACCTTTAACCCGGAAACGGCCTGCTTTAGTCTGTCGCTTCCCGACGCTGACTACTCAGCGGGGCTCGTAACTGTCGACGGACAAACCCCGATGCCCCTGAAGGCTGCGGATAATTTGCATCCTGCCGGAGGCAATATCCGTTCCGTTCGTTTTACATCGCCAACACGGCAATTGGAACTGACGTTCGACGAACCCGGGTCGATGGTCATCCGGCATGAAGAGGCCAACGGGTCAGCACATGCGCAGGTATATTTTCCGATGGCGCCCGGTAATACTCAGGAGAAAGTCTCCAGAACATTTACGATCCGGGCTTCGGGATATATTGATAAAAAGCCGGTAACGCTTACGCTCGATACCACGCAGACTGGTCGGGTCTTCGAAGGATTGGGCGGCAATTTCCGGCTGCAGAATCCCAAAGCAGATCCGCAGGTGATCGACTACTGCCTTCAGAACCTTAGAGTAGCCTGGGGACGGGTCGAGATGCCCTGGGCTTTCTGGCAACCGGCCCTGGAGAAGGATCCGATGACAGAAGCGAAGGAAGGACGGTTAAACGCCCGGGTTCGCCAGGCCATGGAAATGGCGCAGCGGCTTTATAAAATGGGTATTCCGGTAATCCTGACGGCCTGGTCGGCCCCGGCCTGGGCTGTGGTAGGCACACCGAAATTCAGGCCAGGCCCCGATGGCGTATGGGGCAACCCGTTAGATCATAGCAAAGACAACGCGATATATAAATCGATTGCCGATTATATCGCCTATCTGCGGGATAATTACGGCGTGGAGATCAGCTTATTTTCTTTCAATGAATCGGACCTGGGGATCAATATCCGGCAAACCGGTGAAGAGCACGCGGCATTGATCAAGGGACTCGGCGCTTACCTGGCCTCCCGCGGCTTGAAGACCCGCATGCTGTTAGGTGATAATTCCGATGCGACTACTTATTCTTTTATTTATCCGGCAATGAATGATCCGGAAACATATCCTTATATCGGGGCCATTTCTTTTCACTCCTGGCGGGGGTGGGACGGGGAAATCCTGCAGAAATGGGCAGACGCAGCTACAAAAATGAAATTGCCGCTGTTAGTCGGCGAAGGCAGTATCGATGCCGCGGCCTGGAATTACCCGGCTATTTTCCAGGAACCGGTTTACGCCATGCAGGAAATTAATCTCTACACCAGGCTCCTGGCGATCTGTGAACCGGAATCCATTTTGCAGTGGCAGTTGACTTCTGATTATTCTCCCCTGGCAGGAGGCGGAATATTCGGCAATAACGAGCCCTTGCATCCGACACAGCGGTTTTGGAATCTCAAGCAATTATCATCGACACCCAAAGGACTAAAGGCGATGGCCATCGGCGGCGATCATACCCTCATTTCCTGTGCGGCATTGGGTGATCCGGAGAAAGGCGTCTATGCGATTCATCTCGTCAACAATGGTGCGAAACGGCAGGTTACCCTGGAGGGATTGCCCAAAGGACTTAAACAGTTTCGCATGTATATTACAGATAGTGACCGCGGCATGAAAGAAATGAAGCCGGTCAAAGTGAAAGGCGGCGTGGCCCGGTTCACCCTGGATACTTATGCCTATACCACCCTGATCTCATTTTAAACCAACCATAAAAATAAACCATTGAAAAAGTCTATTTTAACCCTTGCTATTGCCATGCTGTTCAGGGTATTTTCCTTTGGACAGGTTTCCCTCAGGTTGTATCCGGATCAGGCGAAGTACACGATCAACAAAAATATTTACGGACATTTTGCCGAGCATCTGGGGCATTGTATTTACGACGGGATTTATGTTGGAGACACGAATAAGATCATTCCAAACACAGATGGCGTGCGCAATGACATTATCGAAGCCCTGAAGAAGTTGAAAGTGCCGGCGCTGCGCTGGCCCGGAGGTTGCTTTGCCGATACCTACCACTGGAAAGATGGCGTCGGGCCCAAAAAAGACAGGCCCACCATGGTCAACAAATGGTGGGGAGACGTTACGGAAGACAATAGTTTTGGCACACATGATTTCCTGAACTTCTGCGAGCGCATCGGGGCCGATCCTTATCTTTCGGGAAATGTGGGCAGCGGAACGGTTCAGGAATTTGCCCAATGGATTCAGTATGTAAATTTTGATGGCGTTAGCCCGATGTCGAACTGGCGCAGGGCCAACGGCCGGGAGAAGCCCTGGCATGTAAAATATTTCGGAGTAGGGAATGAAGCCTGGGGCTGTGGCGGTAATATGACGGCAGAGTATTACGCGAATATCTACCGGCAATATGCCACCTTCATGACGGGCGGAGACAAAGACCATCTGTTCCGGATCGCCTCGGGCGCCAACAGCGATGACTATCACTGGACGGAAGTATTGATGCGGGATATTCCCCATAATTTAATGGAAGGGGTTGCCCTGCACTATTATTCCGTTATCGACTGGAATGCCAGAAGTTCGGCAGCGAATTTTACCAAACAGCAGTATCTGACGACGATGCACCGGGCGCTTCGGATGGAAGAACTGGTGAGTAAGCACTCGGCCATCATGGACAAATATGATTCGGCTAAAAAGCTGGCCCTGGTGGTCGACGAGTGGGGTGGCTGGTATGAGGTGGAACCGGGAACCAACCCCAGCTTTCTCTTTCAGCAAAACACGATGCGCGATGCAATGCTCGCCGGCATTACCCTGAATATCTTTAATAATCATGCAGACCGCGTGCGGATGGCCAATCTCGCGCAGATGGTGAACGTGCTTCAGGCGGTGATCCTGACGAATAAAACCCAAATCGTTCTGACGCCTACCTATCACGTGATGGAAATGTATAACGTGCATCAACAGGCTAAATTGATTCCGGTTTCCCTGACCGGCCAGGCGCCTGTGACGGACGATGGTTCGCTGCCGGCCATATCGGCTTCCGCTTCGGTCGACAGCAACGGAGCTACCCATTTATCTATCGTTAATATCGACCCCGACAAAACCGTGGTGGTGAATGTACAGTCGGACGGAGCGCCATATAAAAAAGTGACGGGCCGTATCCTGAGCTCTTCAAAGATCCAGGATCATAACAGTTTTAATGAACCGGAAAAAATAAAGCCACAGGTATTTAACGGAGCCGCTTTCAGGGAGAACAGGCTCGAGGTAAAGATGCCGCCGGCGTCGGTCGTGGTGCTCACGCTTAATTAATCGCGATGTACTATGGTCGTCGGCTCATATTGTGTTCCATAATATTAGCGACTGTGCTTGGTAACGCAGCGGCATTCAGGCCGGTCTCTGTGCTTCTGAGTAGTCCGGATGGTCGTCTTTCGTTTCAATTTGAAATCAGGAGGGGTGCGCCCGGGTATTCGGTTCGATACAGAACGTCGGAATTGATTGATTTTTCCCCGTTGAATATCTGCTTTGACCGGGATTCGTTGATACAGGGGCTCAGGTTGCTGGGGGAAGAACGTCTTGATTCTACTGAGGAATACGCGCTGGTGACTGGTCGCTCCAAATTCGTTAAAGACCGGTTTAAGCAGGTCAGGATTTTTCTAAAGGAAACTCATGAGCCTTTCAGGAATATCGTTTTATGTGTCAGGGCCTTTGACGACGGTATTGCGTTCCGGTATGAGCTTCTTCCGTTCCGGCAGGGCATCCGGGATAGTTTACTGATCAGGAAAGAGTCGACTGCTTTCCGAATACTGGGTAATCCGATGGTACACAGCCTGGTACTGCCCGCTTATCATAATTCG
>DASZRP010000343.1:0-5852 GCA_035548895.1 Puia sp.
ATACGGCCCCAACTGATGTCGGTAATATATAACAGGCCGTCAAGACCTCCAAGATCCATGAACGCTCCAAAATCGGTGATATTCTTAATGGTCCCTTCGAGCACCTGGCCTTTTTCCAGCTTGCTCATGATCTCGGCACGCTGAGCTTCAATATCGCTTTCAATCAGCGCCTTATGCGAAACAACGGCATTCTTGATAGCCTCATTCACCTTGACCACTTTAAATTCCATCGTCTTACCAACGAACTGATCATAATCGGTTACGGGTTTGACATCAATCTGTGAACCCGGCAGGAATGTTTCCATGCCAAATACGTCGACAATCAAACCACCTTTGGTCTTGCTGGTGACCGTACCGGTTACCACTTCGCCTGTTTTGTGGATTTCCACGATGCGTTCCCAGGCGCGGGTAATGCGAGCCTGTTTGCGGCTGAGATGCAGGTGACCTTCCCGGTCTTCCTTTTCCATCACCATAACTTCCACTTCATCGCCCGTTTTCAGATTTGGGATGTCGCGGAATTCGTTAAGGGAAACCAGACCATCGCTTTTGAAGCCGATATTGACGACCACATCCGTCTTGGTCACGCCGACAACGGTCCCTTTAATCAGTTCGCCGTCGGTGATGGTTACGAAAGTGTTCTCATACACATGATCGTATTTTTCCTTTTCGTCTTTGCTGTAAGCGGCGACATTCCGCTTGTCAATTGACCAGTCGAAATCGTCGTGTGCGGTTTGCGCCGGAAAATCGCGCTTTCCGTTCGTGGCAGGAACTGTTGTTGTCGCTGCAGCCGTTGTTTCAGCAACCGGCTCTCCGCCTTCAGCGTTTGGGTTAAGAATGTTGTTTTCTTCCATAATTGATAAATTCCCGAAGATTTTTAAATCGGGCTGCAAAGATACTAAAAAAATACTACATTTGCGCCCCTGCCCAGGTGGCGAAATTGGTAGACGCACTGTGTTCAGGTCGCAGCGTGGGAAACCATGTGCTGGTTCGAATCCAGTCCTGGGCACGAAGCCTTCCGGTAAAACCGGAAGGCTTTTTGTTGGATCAATATTTACTATTCGCTTCTACCCTCTTCCTGCATCAGATCCAAACAAATCCCTGCCTCATCTGTTGCTTGTCATGACACACATCCCCTATACAACATTTAAAAACAAGCAATGTCAATGTCTCGTCGGTCACCCAAAATGCAGGTTGAAATATGGAGCGATGTCATGTGCCCCTTTTGCTATATCGGCAAACGCCGTTTTGATCAGGCGCTGGCATCTTTTGATCATAAAGACCAGGTGGAACCTGTTTGGAAAAGTTTTCAGCTGGCGCCTGACATTAAAACATCTCCCGGAAAAAATCTCCATCAGTATCTGGCCGAACACAAAGGCATCAGCCTGGGGGAAGCTAAGCAAATGAATGCCCGGGTGACAGAAATGGCCCGGCAAGCCGGATTAACTTATCGATTTGACCAGGCAGTGGTCGCAAATTCCCGCAATGCCCATCGGTTCAGCCATTTCGCAAGGCATCACGGCAGGCAGCACGAAGCTGAAGAGCTGCTATTTCACGCCTATTTTACAGAAGGAAAGAATATCGACGATTACGAAACCCTGATACAACTTGGCGTTGAAATCGGTTTGGATGAACCGGCACTGCGTAGTGCATTGGAAGCCGGAAGCTACGACAAGGAAGTGCAGGCGGATATTCAGGAGGCCAATGAAATCGGGATTCGCGGCGTGCCTTTTTTTATCTTCGACCACAAATACGCAGTCTCCGGTGCTCAATCTCTTGAAATATTTCAGTCTGCTCTGAATAAATCCTTTACGGAATGGTCTGCCCGTCAGCCCTCCTTCGAGTCTCTCGACGTGTCTGGAAATATCTGCACGCCAGGGGGAGATTGTCAGTGAACCCGCGCCGGCGTATTAACCCTGTGTTCTGCGAGCTAAAATGAATAGTTTTACAGGGTAAAGCCCAATTTATGTCCATTCGCATTTTCGTTACCGGAGGAACTTTTGACAAAGAGTACAATGAAATCACCGGCGAACTTTTCTTCAAAGAGACCCATCTTCCGGAAATGATCACGCGAAGCCGGGTAACGCCTAAAGTCGAAGTCACTACCCTGATGATGATCGACAGTCTGGAAATGAGCCCTAAAGGCAGAGAGCTTATCCTGCATCAGTGCCAACAGGCGCCAGAAAACAAAATCATCATCACCCATGGAACCGATACCATGGCAGCAACAGCGGCGACCCTGGCCGGAAAAGTAAAAGACAAAACCATTGTGCTTACAGGCGCTATGATCCCTTATAAATTCGGAAGCTCGGACGGATTTTTCAACCTGGGGTGTGCGCTTGCCTTTGTACAAACCCTTCCGGCCGGCGTTTATATATCGATGAATGGCCGGTATTTCGAGTGGGATAATGTTCGGAAGAACCGTCAAACCGGCATCTTTGAAGAGATTCGCTAAAAGAGCAACAGGCAGGTATATCCCCGCTTTTAGCGAATGCCTGTAAGGATTATTTCTTTCAATAAGATAGCAAAATACCTTACCTTAGGTAAGGCTCCCGCCAATGGTCCATCAGCAGTTTTCAGGACCCTATGATCTCCACAGTCAGGATCCGTATCGGCACTCTTATTCATTCATATTTTAATTTTTAGTTATGAGCGCCGCTCCGCTGCAAAAAGCCATCGACTCTGTAAAGCATTGGTACATCCCGCTGATCATCGGCATATTGCTGATTCTGCTGGGCATTTATGTCTTCTCAACGCCGATTACTTCTTATCTCGCGCTGGCAGTCACCTTTAGCGTGATCTTCCTGCTTTCCGGTATTCTGCAGGTTGCTTTCTCTATCGCCAACCGGCACACGCTGCATAGCTGGGGCTGGTACCTGGCGAGTGGTCTCCTGTATACCTTGATCGGCCTGCTGCTTTTCTCCAGACCGGACATTTCCATGGCGACGCTGCCCTTTGTGGTTGGCTTTTTTGTTTTATTCCAATCGGCCAATGCGCTCGGATGGGCATACGACCTGAAACAACTTGGGGTGAGTAGTTGGGGAAACCTGGCCTTATTTGGTGTTTTGGGATTGATCCTGTCCTTTATCCTGCTTTGGAATCCCGTATTCGCCGGATTGTCATTAGTGATCTGGACAGGCGCCGCCTTTATTTTTGCCGGCCTGGGCTGCATTTGGCTTTCCCTCCGACTCAGGAAATTAAAGAACCTGTCAGGGCGCCTTTTTGCTGATCACGAGAAAAAATAGCAATCTGATCACCTGATCATCCAACAATAAAATACAAGATCAGGCTAATATCCAGTATAAGTAATGCGAGGGCTACCAACAGGCTCCATTTGATGAATTTCAAGCTCATAGCATTTGGATTTAGCACTAAAATAGCCTGAAGTTTATTATTGTGCCAGCGCATTTTTACCTCGTTCCTACGGGTATTTTTTCCGGGTAATTTTTCATCAGGTGCTTGAAAAACTACCCAAAACAACGGCTGCTCCCCGATATAGAATACCATCTCCAGATCGATAGCTCGATTATAGTTGTTGAATCGACAAAACCGCGCTGATCATTAAACGATCCATACTGCCAGTTCCTGCACCAACCCATGGTAAAAACAATAGTTTGTGTATTTATTTTCCCAACACCAGTCTTTGGTATAAGTTATTTGATTTGGTCATGACAAAGTGAGGCTATAAGTCTTTATCGTTAAGCGTATTAACCAAACATGCATACGGCAAGCATTTTGCCTCATGGCTCGAAACAGCGTTCAACCACTTACCCGGAATAATAAAAGTTAAAGGACATGGAAATCGCTTCAGTCAATTTCGAAATTCAACCCGATATTATCACACGATGGTCTCCCGATGCAAAACTCTTATACGCTAATGACGCTTTTAAGAACGAACTAAAATCAATAGAAGGGATTATGTATGAACCTGGCACGAGTCAAGCCTTCCCGACAGAACCAAATACCTCCTGGTCTTATCGGATAACTCAGGTGGCCAAAACCAAGATCCAGGCAAATCACTACGATTGCGTTCCATCCGCCGAGGGGAATTTTTATTTCTTTACACAATTGATTCCGGAATTTCATGAACACCATAATCAATCCGTTCTGGCCATCACCAGAAACATAACTGAAAGTAAAAAAAGGCAAATCGAGATCGGGGAAATGAATGAATCGCTAAGAGTAAAAAATCGCCAACTGGAGCAATATAACAAGGAGTTGGTGGCGCTGGGTGCGGTCACCTCCGACCAGCTTAAAGCGCCGCTAAAAAAAATATACACTTCTATCGAACTTTTGATTGGTTTTGAAGGAGCCAAATTGTCCGATACCGGTAAAGCCCATTTCAGAAGAATACAATCCGCAATACAGAAGATGGGGCTGATCACCGATGATTTATTATCTTTTGTACAACTGAGCAATCCCGATTTCCATCTGAATATGACGCTGATTGATCTGGATGTTGTCCTGGATGAGGCAATTCAATCGCTTAGCGGAACGATAAAAAAAACAAATACGGCGATTGCCGTTGAATCCTTGCCAGAAGTAAGGGGAAACCGCTTTCTGCTGGTCTGGCTATTTCAGCATCTTCTCTCCAATGGCATCAAATTTCAGCCCACGGCGCAAAAGCCAGAAATTAAGGTAACTTCCGATCTGGTGGTCAAAACAGCAAGCGATCGCCACATCGTTTTAAAAGAATGGCTGAAGATTTCATTCTCCGATAATGGAATCGGTTTCGACGAAAATCACAAGCTCAAATTATTTCAACTGTTCTCGAAATTGCCAGGCCATGAGCAATTCAGGGGAAGTGGTATCGGCCTGGCGGTATGCCGCAAGATCATGGAAATTCACAGAGGCTCCATTCATGCCGAAAGTAATGCCAACGGAGGAGCTACTTTTTACTGCTGTTTTCCTCCGCCCGTCGACCGGCCCGATACCGATTCTCCGGAAGCAAAAAATTCTGTAAGCAGTCCCGTGGTCTGAGAAACAGGTGAATGCTCAGAATTTAGAGAAGAGAATAAAAACATTTTTCAGCTTTTCCGCCAGCTCAGCCAGGCTGTTTGGCTTTTTCAGCCAATAAGAAGCTCCAAGCGAATTCGCTTTTTCCTGTAGTTCTTTATTGATCGTCGTAGAATACAGGACGAACGCTATATTAGAAAAATTCGAGCGCTTCAGACGCCTGAGGAATGCGAGGCCATCCTCTTTGGGCATATTGTAATCGGAAAAAATAAAATCCGGAACAAAATCCGCCATAACGCCCAGAGCCTCTTCCGTATCCCGGGCATACCGGAATACAAACGAATATTTCAGGTTTTCAAGCGCCTTACTAAATATATCAAATTCATCGGGGTCATCATCGATCAGCAAGATATTCAACTTCATGAATTCTATATTTGGTCAATATTTTCTTATTCCATTCTAATCCGGTGAGCATTCATTTCCAAGGGTAAATCGGTTGCACATGCCACAATCAATCATGATCCATAAGCACGTAGAAAAATAAGGATTAAATCCGGCCGAACGGGCCGTACGAAAAATTGCAGGAGAAAATGTATTGACACGCCACAGTAGGTAGCCGGCGCGTTTGAATAAAGATAGATCAATAATCGTTTCGAAAAAAAAATATTGATCCGATTACCGGGAAAATAGCATCATTATACCCATACAAGATTCTTACTGCAGCAGCAATTCCGACCGCCGTAAAGAGGCGGCCGATTCATCCATTAACCGCCGGAATTTTTGATCTTCGGTCTCGTTAAGCGGAGCGGTTGTTGGCGATTTGATGCCCGTTGCGGATACCGTTTGAGCCGGAGCAACTGCTTTCCCGGTCATTGCAGAACCTGTTCCTTTTTCCGGTA
>DASZRP010000344.1:0-3909 GCA_035548895.1 Puia sp.
AAAAATTAATTAACTGTTCAGCATCAGCGGCATCACCAGCATCAACAGCTCTTCGCTGTCGTCCTGGTCAACCGGTTTGATGATCCCCGCCTTGGTTGAGCTGGCCAATTCTATCCTGATCTCGTCGGAATTCGTAGCGCCTAACATTTCGATCAGGAAGCGCGCATTGAAGGCGATCGACATATCCTCGCCATCGTACTGGCATTTCATCCGTTCCGTTCCTTCAAAAGAGAAGTCGATATCCTGCGAAGCTAACTGGAGCTCGCTGCCGTGAATGCTCAGCACCACCTGGTTGGTGCTCTTATTGCTGAACACGCTTACCCGGCGCAAAGCATTTTGAAAGTCGACCCGGTTAAGCGTCAGCTTATAGGGATTGTCGGCCGGAATAACCACTTTATAGTCGGGGAAACGGGCGTCGATCAGGCGGCAGCTCATCTGCATATTTCCGTGCTGAACAAATAGATGATTGCTGTTATAGGAAAGCCTGATCTGTTCTTCTCCGGAAGGCAGGGCTGACTTCAGCAGGTTCAGGGGTTTTTTCGGCACGATCAGGGAATCGTTCTTTTGTCCCTGAATCTCCTTTAGCCTGAACCTGACCAGCCGGTGCGCATCTGTCGCGACAAATTGCACGCCCGCCTTGCTGATCTCCACCAATACACCGGTCATCGCCGGACGAAGATCGTCGCTGCTCACGGCAAAAAGGGTTTTGTTGATCGCCGTGATTAGTCCCGATGCCGGCAGTTCGAAAGAGCTGGTTTCGTCAGCCGAAGGATCTTTGGGGAAATTATCCGGGTTCTCGCCCATCACTTTGTATTTCCCGTTATCCGTCGTGATCTCCACACCGAATTGCTTGTCGATATTGAAGGTCAGCGGCTGATCTGCAATATTCTTCAGCGAATCCAGCAGGATCTTTGCCGGGATGCAAACCCGGCCGCTTTCCTTGGATTCCGCCTCAAGCTGCACTTTCATCACCGTTTCCAGGTCCGTCGCCACAATGCTGAGCCGGTTCTTTTCGATCTCGAATAAAAAATCCTCCAGTATCGGCAAAACCGTATTGGCGCTGATAACGCCACTGATATGCTGCAGTTGCCTGAGCAAAGCCGAAGAGGAAACGATAAACTTCATGTACACTGAGTTTGGGACGAAACTACTGATTTTTTCTTGGCCGGACTGAATATCCGATCCCGGTTTTTCTAAAAAAACATGCCTGGCACCGTTAAAAAACGGCTCATCATTTATCCACCGGTTATCCGTTTCCCACAGGCCCGTTTTAATTTTGACTATGCCCGATCAGGATGGATCATACCGGCCCGCCAGGGTCTCCAAAGAAAAAGCCCTGGAGAAGTTAAAGCATTACTGCGGATACCAGGAACGCGCCCACCGCGAAGTGCAGCAGAAGCTGTACAGCCTGGGCATGTATCGCGCCGAAGTGGAAGAGATCATCGGCGCCCTGATCGAAGAAAATTACCTCAACGAGGAACGGTTCGCCATACAGTTCACCTCCGGAAAGTTCAGGATCAGGGGTTGGGGCAAACAAAAGATAAAACAGGGGCTGAAAGAAAAGGGGATAAGCGAATACAATATCCGCAAGGCCATGGACAGTATCGATGAATCCGACTACCGCACTACCTTCTCGCGGCAGGCGGAGAAAAAATGGAAGGCGCTCAAGGGTGAAAAGAATATTTTTGTAAAGAAAACGAAGTGGAGGAACTACCTCTTAGGCAAGGGCTTCGAATCTTCGTTGATCCGGTCTTACGATCCTGAAGCCGGCTTCGCATAACCTGTACGCATGTCAACACTTACTGTTTCGCTTGTGCAAACACCGCTTTTCTGGGAAGACAAAGAAGCCAACCTGGATATGCTTGGGGGAAAAGTCCTCAGTATTAAAGAACGAACCGAAGTCGTCGTGTTGCCGGAAATGTTCAGCACCGGCTTCACGATGAATGCGGCCGGTCTCGCGGAAAGCATGACAGGCCCCACCATGGCCTGGATGAAACACTTAGCAGCCGAGAAAAAATGCATACTCACGGGAAGCCTCATCATTAAAGAATCGCGCAACGATCAGCCGGTTTTTTTCAATCGCCTGGTCTGGATGCAGCCGGACGGCGGCTACGGCTACTACGATAAGCGACACCTCTTTGCCTATGGGAAAGAGGATATGCACTATACTCCCGGCGCGCGCCGGCTCATCAGTTCAGTGAACGGATGGAAGGTCAATCTCCAGATCTGTTACGATCTGCGCTTCCCGGTCTGGCTGCGCCAATCCAATTCTGCCAACAACTCCGTATTGGAGAACAGCCGGCCGGAATATGATCTGCTGATCGTCGTGGCTAACTGGCCCACCACGCGCATCCATGCCTGGAACACCCTGCTCTCCGCACGCGCAATCGAAAACCAATGCTTTGTGGTGGGGGTGAACCGGATTGGGGTCGACCGGAACGGCCTGGCCTATCCCGGAGAATCGGCCGTTTACGGCCCATTGGGCGAAACCCTGCAAAACGCCGGCAGCGAAGAAAATATAATCACCCTCACCCTAAATAACGAACAAACGGAAACGGCGAGAAAACAATTCCCTTTCTGGAAAGACGCAGACCATTTTCTAATACAATCCTGATACATGAAAATTGCCCACCTGGCCGATCAGCTTTTTACCGGTACCGAGATCCTCTCAAACCAGGCCGTCCTGACCGAGGAACAGCGCATAACCGGTATCGTTAGCGCCTCGTCCGTTCCTTCCGGCTATGCCCTGAAGAAATACCCCGGTTCATTGTTGTCCCCGGCTTTTATCGATCTCCAGATCTATGGCGGCAACGGAAAGCTGTTTTCGCATTCTCTCGATATCGCCGCGCTCGAAGCTACGCATGCTTATTGCGTTTCCGGCGGATGTCACCATTTCATGATCACCATGGCCACCAATTCTATTGAGAATTTCGTCCGCGGGATAGAAGTGGCGCGACAATATATCGATTCCGGAAAGAAAGGACTGCTGGGCATCCATCTCGAAGGCCCTTATATCAATCCGAAAAAACGAGGGGCCCATATCGAGTCTTTCATCAAAAAACCCACGATAGAAGAAGTACAGATGTTCCTGGACAAGGGTCGCGGCATTTTTAAGATGATCACCCTGGCCCCCGAGCAATGCTTCGATGCTGTGATCCGGCTGTTGATCGACAACGGAATACTCGTTTCCGCCGGACATACCGACGCTACCTACGCCGAAGCCATGCATGGTTTTGAGCTGGGCATTCCCGTGGCCACACATTTCTTCAATGCCATGTCCCCGTTGCAGGGTCGCGCGCCCGGTATGGTCGGCGCCGTCTATGCCCACGGCGCGGTGGGCAGCAGCATCATCTGCGACGGTGTGCATGTCGATTTCGATGCCGTGCGGCTCAGCAGGAAGATCCTGGGCGAACGCCTTTTCTTCATTACCGATGCGGTGACCGATATTTCAGAGGGCTATTATCATCATGTGTTCCGCGGCGACCGCTATACGCTTCCCGACGGAACCCTTTCCGGTTCCTGCATGACCATGATCTCTACCCTGAAGAACGCGGTGGAGAAGGCGGGCATTCCGCTCCTGGAAGCCCTGAAGATGTGTTCGCGGTATCAGGCAGATCTATTAAAAGACGAAACGCTTGGCCGCATAGCTCCAGGCCTTGAAGCCGACTTTATTGCGATCTGCTTGAACGATCTCAGCCTTCAGCCGTTGGCCTGATCAGTGCTTGATGTTGCGGTATTCCTCGAGCAGCTTTTCGTAGAGGTATTTATCGCTCCCGGGCGACCAGCCGGACTGCTGGTAGACGATCTTATTCTTAAAGAGGATCATCGACTGCGGCAGGTTGTTCGACTGCAAGGCCCGGCGCAGATCTCCATATAACTCCGAATAGGATTCGAAGGTCCAGCCATTCA
>DASZRP010000345.1:0-3236 GCA_035548895.1 Puia sp.
GATCATAGCTAAAGAGCAAAAGAGAATGATCAAACGCGCCGGCAGCAGAAGTCGATTGTTCATGACTATTTTTTTTGATGAAAAATAGCCGGAGCCGGTGTTTGCCGGCCCCGGTTGAACTTATTGTTTAGCCGTTGCAGAATCGGCCTGGTTAGTACTGAAGCTCAATGGTACACGGCTATCGGCCGGAGAGACCCGCACATAACCCTGCATTTCCTGGTGCAGTGCACTGCAAAAGTCGGTACAGTAGATCGGGATCACGCCCACTTTGTCGGGCACCCATTTTAGCGTGCAGGTTTCTCCAGGCATGATCAGGATCTCGGCATTCGCATTTCCCTTTACCGCAAAACCGTGCGGAATATCCCAGTCCTGTTCCTGGTTGGTAACATGGAAATAAACTTCATCGCCAAGACGAACACCTTCTATATTATCAGGCACGAAATGAGAGCGGATGGCCGTCATGTATACATGCACCTTATTGCCTTCACGAACTACTTTGGCCTGCTTTTCACCCTTAGTCGCATAGGGACTGCCGTTATCTTCGATCTTGAAGAACTTCACCGAATTGTTTTTGATCAGGTCTGCCGGGAGGGCCTGTGCGTAGTGCGGTTCACCAATGGTCGGAAAATCCAGGATCAGTTGCATTTTATCGCCCGAGATATCGTAGAGCTGGGCGCTCTGTGCAAGCTCCGGTCCTGTGGGGAGGTAACGGTCTTTGGTGATTTTGTTATAAGCCACCAGGTATTTATGAGAAGGCTTGCGGGTATCGCCGCCGGGAATGCTGAGGTGGCCGACAGAATAATAAGTAGGCACACGATCCAGCACTTTCAGGTCTTTCAGGCTCCACTTTACTACTTCGGAAGAAACGAAGAAAGAAGTATAGGCATTACCGCGGTCGTCGAATTCCGTATGCAGGGGCCCGAGGCCGGGTTTCTGCACTTCCCCGTAGAGGGCCGCTTCGTATTTGATTACCGGAATGCCTTCATAGTCTCCCTCAAATTGCTTGTCGGCGATGGCCTTTTGTATTTTGCTGAAAGAGAAGACCGGGATCAGGGCGGCCAGCTTGCCGCTGCCGACGATGTATTCTCCGGTTGGGTCTACATCGCAACCATGCGGCGACTTCGGGCAGGGGATGAAGTAAACGATATCCTTCAGCTCTTTGGGATCGAGCACCAGCACTTCTTTTTCAATGGTGCTGGTTGCGGAATGAGTTTTTTCATCATACACATTATGCGTATAGGCAACGGTCTTTCTTACACCCTTTCCCTGTTTGGCATACTCCTCGGCCTTTTTCCAGTTCACGGCCATGATGAAGTCTTTGTCGCGCTGTGAAGCGTTGACTTCAAGCAGGGTGTGCGCCTGTTCTGTATTGTAACTGGAGAAGAAGAACCAATCGTGCGAAGGCCCTTTCCCCGCGTGGCTCAGGTCGAAATCGATCGGCGGCAACATGAGTTGGAAACCAATGCTGAGGTGGCCTGTTTTGGGGTCCACGCTGATGAAACTGACGGTACCGTGGAAGTTTTGTTTATACGACGAGATCGGCACGTCGCGATTATCTCCAAGGGGTTCGCTGAACCGGGTGCCGGCCACCACGTATTCCGTATTCTCGGTAATGAAGGGGGAAGAGTGGTTGCCGCCGCTGTTCGGCAATTCGAGTATCTCGTCCGTTTTAAAAGTGGCGAGATTGATCCTCGCTACCCGGGGTGTATTGTTGGCATTGGCGAAAAGCCAGCGCCCATCCGCGACTCCGTTTGTTTGAGATAGTTCGAGATGGTGCTGATCGTCCCAGGGAATAAATCCATGCGTGGTGTTCAGCATCGGCTTTGTCTCCTCGCTGAAGCCATAACCGTTTTCCGGAAAAACAGAGAAAACGGGAATGATTTTAAGCACCCTTCCGGAAGGCATACCGTAAACGGTGACCTGGCCGTTGAATCCGCCGGACACGAAATTGTAGTACTCGTCGTATTTGCCGGGAGCCACATAAACTTCCGAAGCGGCATCTGCATTAACTACTGTTCCTGCGTTTTTGGGCTTGCAGGCATTGATCGTCAGCAGCATGCCAATGGCTGTCCCCCATATAGGGAGCTGTTTTACTGGTTTCATAAACTAAATTGTATAGTGAGTGATTATTTTACGCCATCGTTCTCCCGCATGAACTCGAGCACCTTACGGGCATCGTCATCCGACAGATTCTGATTCGGCATTTTAACCATACAGATCTCAAGCATGGCCTGTGCGGAAGTATCCTTATTGAGCATTTCCTCTGTATTGGTAACAAAATTCATGATCCATTCCGGCTTCCTTCTCGTCGTTACATCTTTCCATCCCGGACCGACCAGCTTTTCGTTGCTGAGCTTATGACAGGCAGCGCATTTCATATCGTAGATGGCTTTGCCGCCGTCGGCCAGCTTTTTGTCTAACGTAGGGCTCAAATCCACATGCGTGAATTTCCCAAGCCCTTTGGTTTCATCGGAGGGACCGGCGGGCTGCGCAGCAGCGGGACTACCCGAAGTATTGTCTTTTTTTTCTGAACTGCCATTGGAGCAGGCATAAGCGAGGCCCAGGAGGACCGTTACTACCAGATATTTTTTCATATATCCATTGTTTAAATAAGAAAAGCAACGCAAGATTAGACAAGAATCTATATCAAAAATATGACTAATGTCATAGTTCGGGATGAGTTTCTAATAATTCATATCATGCCGGATTGGGCCGGCACGTCCTAATTTTGCGAAAATTATACCATGGGATACAGCCGCTTTCCCCTTTGCCGCCGGTGGACGATACTTAGCCTTGCAAATTTCGTTGTAGTCTCCCTGCTTGGCGTGTTGCTGCGATATAAGATAGCCTTCCCTTTGCCCGTGATCAACTATAAATACCTGCTGAATGCACATTCGCATTTCGCGTTCTCCGGATGGGTATCGATGGCTATTTTTACCGCCCTGGTGTATATGGTTTCGGATCAGGAAGGAGAGATCAAAGCAGTTTATCGCTATCAGTTCCTGTTCGGGCAGCTTGCCAATTTTGGCATGCTTTTCAGCTTCCCCTTCGAGGGATATGGAACGGTCGCGATCATATTCTCCAGCCTGTCCATCCTGTTTTCCTACTGGTTCGCCTGGCAATATCGAAAGGACCTTTATCGAAGCAGCCTGCCGCTGCCGGTGAAATACTTTGCGGCAGCCGCATTACTCTTTCTGGTGATATCGTCTGCCGGGCCCTTTCTGTTGGGATATATT
>DASZRP010000346.1:0-40592 GCA_035548895.1 Puia sp.
ATAATCCTCTTTCAGGAAGATCAATTTGTTTCTTTTGGTTTTCATTTTTTTAATTTTTAATACCGATAAAATCGGGTTGAACAATAGATTGTTCGGGTTCATAAATTGCTTTAAAACTGCGGCTATGCGTAGCGTCCATCCTGCGGAAAAAGCTGGCTACGTTTACCTCTCCGGCGCTTTTAAATCCGCAGGCTTCCATGATCTCTACGGTGGCTTTTATGGTGTTGGTATGAAAATTCGCCACACGGATCCGTTTGTCCGTCGGGTCAAGCCCTTTAAATAAGCCGGGGTTCTGTGTGGCAATACCTGTCGGACAGGTTCCGCTGTCACATTGTAATGATTGAATACAGCCTAAGGCGAACATCATGCCTCTGGAACTGTAACAGGCGCTGGCGCCGAGCGCAAGTGCCTTCAGGATATCAAAGCCCGAGATGATTTTCCCTGCAGCGATAATGCGGATCTCGTTTTCGAGCCGGTAATTTTTCAATGTTCCGGAAACAAAAGAAAGCGCCTCATATAGCGGCATGCCGACATGATCTGCGAATTCGAGCGGGGCTGCGCCTGTTCCTCCTTCAGCGCCGTCCACGACGATAAAATCCGGAATGATCCCGGTCTTTCGGATGGCATGGCAAATTTCATAGAACTCTTTTTTGCTGCCGATGCATAATTTAAAACCGACCGGTTTGCCTTCCGATAGCTCCCGAAGCTGCTCCAGAAAAAGCATCAGGGTTTCTGCGTTACTGAATGCCGTATGTCCGGACGGCGAAGCGATGGTGGCGCCCGGATTAACCTGGCGGATCGCGGCGATTTCCGGCGTATTCTTTATTCCAGGCAGAATTCCACCATGCCCCGGCTTGGCGCCCTGTGACAGCTTCAGCTCAATCATTTTTACTTCCGGCTTTATGGCATTGATGCGAAACCGGGCCGCATCGAAATTCCCGTCTGCATTGCGGCACCCGAAATAGCCGGTACCGACCTGCCAGATCAGGTCGCCACCGTGCAGGTGATGCGCGCTGATCCCTCCCTCACCGGTGTTCTGGGCGAAGCTGCCAAGGGCTGCACCCTCGTTCAGCGCCTGTACAGCCGTCTTGCTGAGCGCACCGTAGCTCATTGCGCCAATATTGAGGATGCTGGCATGATAAGGCTGACTGCACTGCGAATTTCCAATCCACACCCGCAAATCGCGGTTTCTGATATGGACCGGATAAAGAGAATGGGCTATCCATTCGTAACCCGGCTTTTCGGGACTTAATTGCATGCCGAAAGCAACAGTCTGGCGTTCATTCTTCGCCCGCTGATAAACAAGCGACCGCTGTCGCCTGCTAAATGGTTTGCCGTCGGTATCCGACTCAAAAAAATATTGCCTCAAACCGGGACGCAATCGCTCCATCCAATACCGCAGATACCCCACAACCGGATAATTGCGAAGCAGCGTGTGTTTTTTCTGCAATAGATTGGCTATGGCCACAAAGAGAAGAAACAAACTCACTGGCAAAAGAAAAAGCATTTGATAATCGCCGCCTGCTGCCGGAATTATAATGGCGACATTCATCGCTACGATCAGTAAAATGATCAATGCGCGCGCAGACGCCCGTTTTGAATACGATGTCATGACAAACTTTTTAATTATTGGAAAAAAAAGAGAAAGGACCGTAAACCCCGGACCGGATCTGAATTACCTGGCCGGGGTAGAATTATCAAAGTCTTTGCTATTCACAACAAAGGCCGTGCTGCTTACAAAGACAGGCTTGATTGTCCGGCCTGAATAAGCGCTGATATAAAGGGATGATATAAACGATGAAAAATTCACTGCTATCAAAAATAGGTTTTCTTTTTCAGAATAGAGAAATGAAAAAGTTAAATTAAATAAGGAGAGCTGGTTTCCGCGGGCAGACTGACAATAAATGTGGAGCCCTTGCCCGTACTGCTTTGCGCTTCAATAGTTCCGTGATGTTTTTCCACGATCTTCTTGCATATAGAAAGCCCGATTCCCGTTCCCTTGATTTCATGATAGCTATGCAGGCGCTTGAATACGGTGAAAATATCATCGGCGTATTTGCTGTCGAAGCCAATACCGTTGTCTCTGATATAAATGCGATAAAAGCGGGGGGCGGAGTTATCCTTTTCCCCGTCTAAACGAGGTTCAGATTGTTCACTATAGATATCCACCTCGGGTGGTGTTTCCGGCCTGGAGAATTTTATTGAATTGCTCAGCAGATTTTGAAATAACTGCCTGAGCTGCGTGGGAAGTGCGCAAAGTACGGGCAGCGGACGCGCCCGGATCATGGCCCTGGTTCTGGAAATTTCCATTTCCAGATCGGAGATTACTTCGCGCACTACCTGGTTGAGATCGGTGGTTTCAAAATCCTCGGCCGTCTGTGTGTTTCTGGAATATTCTAACAGATCATTTACCAGTAGTTTCATCCGGCTTGTTGCGTGACTGATTTTTTCCAGATATTCAAATACGCTGGGATCAGCCTGGCCATTCAGCTTTTGAAAGATCAAATCGTTGAAAAGGGCAATTTTGCGCAGCGGTTCCTGCAAATCGTGAGATGCCACAAAGGCAAACCGGTCCAGTTCTTCATTGGTTGCTTTCAATTCGGCATTGCTCGCCACTAATTGATCGTTTAGCAGTTTGATCCGGTTTTCAGAAAGCCTTCGCTCCCTGATCTCCGATTCAAGCGATTGGTTAATCGCCTTTAGTCGTTCTTCCTGCCGCCGCAGTTCATTGGTTTTTCTGAACAGTTCAACGAAAACACTCACTTTAAACCTTAGCAGCGCAGGATCGACAGGTTTGTGAATATAATCCACGCCGCCCATCTTGAATCCCTTAAGCATCTGATCTTCGCCGTAATGATGCGCGGTGATAAAGATGATCGGAATATGCTTTAACCGGTCCCACTCATAGATCAGGTTGGCAGTCTCGAGGCCGCTCATTTGCGGCATCTGAACATCCATGATGATCAGCGAAAAGTCATGCTCTTTCAGCAGGAGCTTTAGCGCCGCTCTTCCGGAATTGGCCTTGCAGATGACAAACCCTTCTTTCTCCAGAATGGATTCGATAGAAAGCAGGTTGTCTTCCCGGTCGTCGACCACCAGGATTTTCACGAGCGGCAGGGCCGGCTGAATCAGGGGTTCTGTTTTTTTTACGGGCTGGTCCATGCTGATTATTTATAGAGCCACACGCGCATTAAGGAAAGCAACTGATCGATCTTTACCGGTTTAGGTATGTAGTCTGATGCGCCGGCTTCAATGCATTTTTCACGGTCGCCCTTCATCGCTTTCGCGGTTACGGCAATAATGGGCAGTTGATTGTTTTTATGTTCACGCCTGATCTTCTGGGTGGTTTCATATCCGTCCATTTCCGGCATCATAATGTCCATCAGCACCATATCGACCCCGTTATTTTCGCCTAAAATATCGATGGCTTCCTGGCCGCTTTCTGCTGTAATGACTTTCATTTTATGACGCTCGAATGCAGTGGTTAGCGCAAACAGATTTCGTACATCGTCATCTACTACCAGCACTGTCTTGTTTGCGAGGATATCCTCTCTTGAACGAAGATTTTCGATGATCTTTTTTTGTTCCGGCAGCAAAAGCTTGTGATCCAGGTGGATCAGGGTGATCACTTCTTCAAGCAGCAGTTCCAGCGAGTCTGCGTCTTTCAGCAAAACCCGGTTGGCATATTGCTTCAGCAGCGTCTTTTCCCGGGGCTTGAAGTCCTTGGCCGAGTAGATGATCATGGGAACAAACTGCGATTTTGTAATTTCTGACAGGTTGATGATCAACTCCATGCCCGCAATATCTGGCAACATATAGTCTACGATAATGCAATCGTACAGGTTGTTCTTCACCTTTTCGATACAGGCCGCTCCGGTTTTTATTACTTCTATTTTTACGAAACGTTCATTGTTCAGAAACCGGAGGGCCTGGGAAGATTCCACTTCGTTATCTTCTACCAGGAGTATTTGCTTTATTTCCCGTTCATGGTACTTGATGATGTCGTCGAAGAGCTGCTCCAACGCTTCATTTTTCAGGGGCTTGAGACTGAAACTCCGGGCTCCGCGCTGCATGCCAAGCAGTTTGTTCTCTTCTCCGGAAATCAGGTGAACAGGAATATGCCGGAGGTTAATATCATTTTTAAACAGGTCGAGTATGCGCCATCCGCTGGCATCCGGCAATTTTACATCAAGAGTAATCGAAATAGGATTGAACCGGTTGATCAGCGAGAATACATCTGAAAAGCCGGTGGCGACGATGGCTTTGAGGCCCCGTTCATGCGCTTTTTCCATCATGATCTTGGCGAAACGCAGATCATCCTCTATGATTAGTACGACCCGGTCGCCTGCGGCGGTGGAATTGCGGTCGTCACCGGTGGTATTGATAATTTCATTTACTTTTTCCAGGTCCCGCACTTCGGGCAGTTTTACAGTAGGTACCGACTGAATGGCTGAATCGTCGGATCCCTGTTCCAGTATCCGGTACTCACTGAGTGTAAGACTGCTTTGCTTTTCTTTTTTGACCAGATTTGGATTATAGTCAAGGGGCAGAAAGAGCGTAAACCGGCTTCCGTGGTCCACTTCGCTTTCCAGTTCAATGGTCCCGCCAAGCAGGTCGGCCAATCCCCGGCTGATGGAAAGGCCCAGACCGGTTCCTCCATATTTGCGGCTCGTTGAGCCCTCAGCCTGCTGAAAGGCCTCGAATATGATGTTTTGTTTGTCTTTTGAAATGCCAATGCCGGTATCGCTGATCTCAAAAGCGACTACTTTATATGCATTGTCGAGGCTTGGGTTTTCCTGCTTCCAGTTTCGGTTGGCCTCATAAATGCGCAATTTAACCTCGCCTTTTTCGGTAAACTTGAACGCATTGGAAAGCAGATTTTTCAGGATCTGGTTCAGCCGTTGGGCATCGGTCTCGAAATTGTCGGGTAAATGCGAGTCGAGCTCTATGCTGAACCGGAGATTTTTATTTTCAGAAATATGTTTGAATGTGGTTTCGACAAATGAAGCAATTTCCTGGAAATTGACTTTGATGAAGTCGGTCGAAATATATCCCGATTCGATCTTGGAGAGATCCAGGATATCGTTGATAAGCTGGATCAGGTCGTCGCCGCAGCTGTGAATTGTTTTGGCATAACGAACCTGTTTCTCGTTTAGATTGCCTTCATAATTTTCATAGAGCTGCTGCGCTAAAATGAGTAGGGAATTCAGCGGCGTACGCAACTCGTGCGACATATTGGCAAGAAATTCGGATTTGTACTTGGAGGTGAGCTGAAGCTGCGCCGCCTTTTCTTCCAGGGAACGTCTGGCATCTTCCACCTGGTTATTCTTGTCTTCCACTTCTTCTTTCTGCTTGGCGAGCAGGTGGGCTTTGTCCTGCAATTCCTCATTTGTCCTTCTCAGCTCATCGGTAAGCGATTGCGACTGGGCCAGCAATTCTTCCGTTCTCGAATTCGTTTCAATCGTGTTCAGCACAATACCGATGCTTTCCGTGAGCTGGCTGAGGAAGTCAAGATGGGTTTGGTTGAACGGTTCAAAAGAGGCCAGTTCGATAACCGCTTTCACATCGGTGCCGAACAACACCGGCAAGACAATGACATTGACCGGAGTGGCCGATCCCAGGCCGGAGTGAATGCGTATATACGAAGCTGGTACATTGGTCAGCAGGATCCTTTCTTTTTCCGCGGCGCATTGTCCCACCAACCCTTCTCCCAGCGCGAATTCTTTCTTTGCGCTCAGTTCGTCATCGTAAGCGTAGGCCGCAAAGAGCTGGAGCTTTTTATTTACATTTTCTTCTTCTTCCAGAATATAGAACATGCCCTGCTGTGCATTGACCACGCGGGCCAGTTCGGAAAGGATCCGGTTGGTTACCGTGTTCAGGTCTTTCTGGCCCTGCAACATCTGGTTAAAGTCGGCAAGATTCGACTTGAGCCAGTCCTGTTCCTGGTTTCTCAGGGTCGTTTCTTTCAGGTTCGCGATCATCTGGTTGATCGTGTCTTTGAGCTCTTCCACTTCGCCCTTGGCATCCACACGGATCGTCTGGGTCAGATCGCCCTTGGTTACGGCAGAAGCCACTTTGGAGATGGCACGCACCTGGGTCGTCAGGTTTTCGGCGAGTTGGTTTACATTTTCTGTCAGGTCTTTCCAGGTTCCCGAGGCACCGGGCACGCTGGCCTGACCGCCGAGCTTTCCGTCCACACCCACTTCACGGGCAACGGAAGTCACCTGGTCGGCAAATACGGCCAGGGTATCGATCATTTCGTTGATCGTATCCGTTAGTTGCGCCACTTCGCCCTGGGAAATGATCGACAGTTTTTGTTTCAGATTTCCGGTATCCACGGCGGTTACCACTTTGGCGATCCCGCGAACCTGGTTGGTCAGGTTAGAAGCCATCATGTTCACGGAATCTGTCAGGTCCTTCCAGATGCCGGCGACACCCTGTACTTCCGACTGACCGCCCAGCTTGCCTTCGGTACCGACTTCACGGGCCACACGCGTTACTTCGTAGGCGAAAGAGTTGAGCTGGTCCACCATGGTATTGATGGTGTTTTTCAAATCAAAGATCTCACCCTTTACATCGATGGTCACTTTTTTGGAAAGATCGCCCGAGGCAACTGCTTTGGTCACTTCGGCGATATTTCGCACCTGGGAAGTCAGGTTGCCCGTCATGTTGTTCACGGAATCGGTCAGGTCCTTCCAGGTACCCGCAACGCCGGGCACAAAAGCCTGTCCGCCTAATTTTCCATCTGTTCCCACTTCACGCGCCACACGCGTTACTTCCGAAGCGAATGCCCGAAGCTGGTCAACCATCGTATTCAGGGTTTCCTTCAATTGCAGTATCTCGCCATGCACATCGGCCGTGATCTTCCTCGACATATCTCCATTGGCCACGGCAATAGCCACGTCGGCGATATTTCTCACCTGGGTTGTCAGGTTGCCGGCCATCTGATTCACCGAATCGGTCAGGTCTTTCCAGGTACCCGCAACGCCGGGCACATTGGCCTGGCCGCCGAGTTTTCCTTCAGTACCCACTTCACGCGCCACACGGGTTACTTCTGAAGCGAAGCCGCGCAACTGTTCCACCATCGTATTGATCGTATTCTTGAGCTCCAGGATTTCTCCTTTTACGTCCACTTCGATTTTTCTGGACAGGTCACCATTCGCGACTGCAGTAGTTACCTCGGCAATATTCCGCACCTGCGCGGTCAGGTTGGAAGCCATCTGGTTTACCGAATCGGTGAGGTCCTTCCAGGTACCGCCGACGCCCTGCACCTTCGCCTGGCCGCCTAACTTACCCTCAGTACCTACTTCCAGGGCGACGCGGGTAACCTCGGAAGCGAAGGAATTAAGCTGGTCCACCATCGTGTTGATGGTGTTCTTGAGCTCCAGGATTTCTCCTTCAACATCCACGGTGATTTTTTTAGACAGGTCGCCATTGGCCACGGCGGTAGTCACTTCGGCAATATTTCTTACCTGGCCGGTGAGGTTCGATGCCATCTGGTTTACGGAATCGGTCAGGTCCTTCCAGGTACCGGCGATGCCTTTTACTTTCGCCTGGCCGCCAAGTTTACCTTCGGTACCGACTTCGCGCGCAACGCGTGTCACTTCGGAGGAGAAGGAGTTGAGCTGGTCCACCATCGTATTGATAGTATCCTTGAGTTCGAGGATTTCTCCTTTTACGTCTACTGTTATCTTTCTGGAAAGGTCTCCGCGGGCCACGGCGGTAGTCACTTCGGCAATATTTCTTACCTGGGCGGTCAGGTTGCTTCCCATCTGGTTCACCGAATCGGTGAGATCTTTCCACACTCCGGCAACGCCTTTCACTTTGGCCTGACCACCCAGTTTGCCTTCGGAGCCGACTTCCAGCGCCACACGGGTCACTTCCATGGAGAAGAGGTTAAGCTGCTTTACCATGTCGTTTACTTCCCGCGCAATGCGCAGGAATTCTCCCTGCAGCTTATGGTTGCCGATCTGGAGATGCATTTCCTGGGAAAGATTGCCTTTGGCGACGGAGCTGATTACATGGGCTATTTCGATGATCGGATGAACCAGGTTGGAGATCAGTCCGTTGATGGAATCGATGGCGTCGCCCCAGCGGCCACGGGCCATCTGCGGCAATATAAGCCGGTGTGTCAGGTTACCTTGCCGCCCGATTATATTCCCCGCTTTGGTGATCTCCATCATGAGGGCCTCGTTCATGGTAATAATATCGTTGAGGGTGTCGCATATTTTCCCATCGAGACCTTCTAAGTCCACCGGCATACGGGCGCTGAAATTGCCGTTTCGCATCTGGGACAGAACGCTCAATAACCGGCGGCTGTCGAGACCTTCGCTTTTCGGGTGAGAATACCCGTTAAGGACGGCCTTACCGTTCTGGTCAGGCCTGCCTGGTTTGGTTTTTGTTCTCGTTGAACCGGATTTGCCGCTTCGGGATGGGGCCGTCGCTATAACTTCCGCCAATTTTTGGTTTTTCCTGGAATGGCTCATGAAGCGTATTTGTTTTAGTATATGATGAATTGCATTGTATCTTGCCCGTTAAATCATATTCATGATTGTCCCCCCTGACCCGAAGGCCGATCCGGAAAAGATCGCCCCAAAATATATCCTGCTGGCTGAAGATGATGTTGATGATGTGGAATTTCTTACCGGTTCATTGCAAAATCTGGACCAGGGCATTATTGTTAAAGTCATCAATAGCGGGGATAAAGCCCTGGCTTTTTTTGAGCGGCTTGACGATCAGCAACTTCCGGGATTAATTATCATGGATTATAATCTGCCTGCCTTAAACGGATACCAGATCCTCGCCATGTTAGCCGTTAATAAACGGTATAAATCCATTCCCAAGATTATCTGGAGCACGTCGAATTCCGGTTTTTTCGAGAAAGAATGTCTCGCCAATGGCGCAATGGCTTATTTTGTCAAGCCCGCCGACCTGACAGGCTACGATTTATTAGCGAAAAAACTGATCGGCTTGCTGAATGGACAAACACGCTAAATTTGGGCTATGGCAGAAACAGGTTCCTTTCACGATCTTATACATGGAGACCGGCCGGTGTTGGTAGATTTTTCGGCCGAATGGTGTGGCCCGTGTAAGATGATGCCACCGATTCTGAAGGAGCTTAAAGATAACATGAAAGATTCGCTGCGCATCGTCAAACTGGATATCGATAAAAACCCACAGGTCGCCCGCGCTTACCAGATCCAGAGCGTTCCCACCCTGGTCCTTTTCCAAAGGGGAGAAATTAAATGGAGACAGTCCGGTGTGATCCCTGCAAGACAGTTGGAGCAAACGTTGAAGCAGGCGCTGATCTAATCAGGCTTCTCCCGGTTCACCCATTGCAGTTTTATTCAGCATAATTTTACGGGCGAATTTTTTTCGCGTGCCTTTTATTTTATTGCGCCGTTTGTTTGCTTAAAAGAAAATCCAGCGCTTTATCATCCGGCATCGGACCGGCATGCGGCTCTTCGTTCAGCAACATGATCTGCTTGCCTGACTGCGTATAGGCTGGCCAACGAGGAAGTCCCGGACCATTGGGATTTCCCGTGGCGACAAAATTTACCCAGTAGGAAGACATTATATCGGCGAGGCGGAAATCCACTGCCTGCCAGGGACGATCAACGAACCGCAGGTTGTTATAAGCATAGGGCACTTCCCCGGTATGAAAAGCGCCGTACTTCACATATTCGCCCCGGGCCGGTGGTTTCCGGATGAACCGGTAAACATAGACTGAAGAACCGGGCTGTTCACTCTGGCGGTTCGCCCAGCTATAATTCTGCAACCCAAAGGTCAGGTCCCGGGACATATCCATTTGAGATTGGGCGGCGATGGAATCCGTCTGGCCGGGGAACAGGGAAAGAAACAAGATGCTATCCGATCCATATTTTTCGGTTGCGTCTTTCCGGTAGTCGGCTGCATGTTTGGGCTGTCCGCTGAAGAATCCTTCATCCTGATTCCATCCCGTGAGCAGGTCGGCTTTGTTTTCCCTTCCATCGGCAAATATTTCTGCGATGGAAGCAGGCAATACATATCCGTCCACGACCGGCCCGTAACCATTGCGTGTTTTCTCGTAAAGCTCTTCGGCCGGCATTTTCATGAGAGACCCGAGCGAGCCGTCCCCGGCTGTCTGCGCAATCTTCACGCCTCTCTGTTCGGCTTCGGCAAGGCCGGTTTGATGATGGGTGAAGGAAGCGCCGCTTTCGCCGATTGCACGTATAAAGAGCCCTCTGGCTAACGGTGATACCACCAGGCAATTCACGCTCATGGAGCCGGCGGATTGACCGGCAATAGTGACCCGCTCCGGGTCTCCGCCAAAAGCGGCAATATTTTTCTTTATCCATTTCAACGCAGCGATCTGATCGAGCAGGCCGTAGTTTCCCGAAGCGCCATAGCCCGATGTTTTTGATAATTCGGGATGCGCAAAGAAGCCGAATATGCCAACCCGGTAGTTGATGCTGACAAACAGGATTCCTTTTTTAGCCATGGCTTCGCCGTCATAAATTGGCGCCGATGCTCCGCCGCTCACAAAGCCGCCTCCGTAGATCCAGACCAGCACCGGTCTTTTTTCTGCAGTTCCGGTCGCCGGCGTCCAGATATTCAGATAGAGGCAATCTTCACTGATGGGTTTTTCCGCAATAAGAAACTCGGCGGTCCACATGGAAAAAGGAACCGGCTTGCCCTGCATGGGACTCGGCCCAAAAGCTGTGCAGGCCCTGACTCCATTCCAGGGCTTAACAGGCTGAGGCGCTTTCCACCGAAGCTCGCCGACCGGGGGCGCAGCAAAAGGAATTCCCTTGTAGGTCAAAATTTTTCCGGGATCATCCTTTATTCCGGACACCAGACCGGCTTCTGTCCGGACAACGGGAGCGGATTGCTGGCAATAGCCTTTTGCGAATACAAAACACAGGAGGAACAGCGGGAACTTTAGTGATTTCATCATTGAAAATTGAAATTGGCGTGCTTCATAATCAGGAGTGGCTCAAAGCATCATGTCGAGCGTATTTTCCATTTTGTTGAACCGGAAGGCTTCGATCATATTAAAAGCGCCCATTAATATGGCAAACAATCCGATGGGAACGATGCCGCTGATGGCCGTCGGTGCCGGCGCTCCGAATACCCAGATTGAAAATATCAGCGAGATCAGCCCCTCGGTGAATACAAATCCCCATCCGGGGATTTTTCTTTTTAAGGTGAACGCCGACATGATTTTGAGCGCACCCATAATGCCCATCCAGGTCGCGATGAAGAAAGGAAGGGCGAGAATCGAAAGGAAGGCATTGAATAAAAAAATGACGGTAAACAGTATATCGATCACGAACTCGGAGAGTATCCAGTTCCTTTCCCGGTTTCCCCTCGTCCGGCGAATCGCAATATACAGGAGCAGGAAAGCATTGATCAGCAGCAGGAGCCAGGTATATTTGGCTAAGCGGAAATAAGCATGCCAGGGATATAAAAGCAAAAAACAGCCGACAGCCAGGAACACGAATCCGGCAATGATCAATAACCAGGCGGTAGAGACATGCTTTCGGTTGGGCATAGAGGTTTGCGCTTAGTCTCCGTTGTCTTCTTCCAGGTTATCGTGATCATCTCCGCCGAGACTGTAGTAGTTATTTTCTTCGTCTTCCTCTCCAATCAGTTCATCTTCATCATCGAGATCGGCTCCCGGTACATCCAGGCCTTCATCCATTTCATCGTGAACCTTGTTTTTTCGTTCTTCTATTTCGTCGAGGGATTCTTCTTCTTCCTTGCTGTAAATATCTTCGCCTTTGGGATACTCCGGAAGAGGGAATTTCTTATCTTCTTCCTTTTGGATGGAAGATTTTTTCGCTTTGTTGTCCATAAGCTGTTTTTTATTTAATTACAATTCCTGTTCCAGCCCATACAAGTTAGTTGATTTTTTGCGCTTCCTGCAAAAACAACCCGGAATCGATTGAGGAGTGACGGCCGGTCGCTAATTTGCGTATATTATAGAGGAAATCTGATCTACAGAAGCAATAAAACGGAATATTATGGAAGAACATGTTGTAAAAGTGCTCGAAACAGAATTGGTTACGCATAATGTAAAACGGTTCGTTCTGGAAAAGCCGGCGAATTACAATTATATCCCGGGACAGGCAACGGAAATCAGCATCAACACTCCGGAATGGAAAGAAGAACGGCGACCGTTTACATTTACCAGCCTGAATGAATGGGATCATCTTGAGTTTACGATAAAAATTTATAGCGATCACCCGGGAGTAACCAAACAATTGGGAACAATAGAAGCAGGCGACGAGCTTTTGCTTCACGACGTATTTGGTGCTATTCATTATGCCGGCGAGGGAACTTTCATTGCCGGAGGGGCGGGTGTTACACCGTTTATCGCCATACTCCGCCAGCTTGAGAAAGACCGGCGTCTGAACAATAACCGGCTGATCTTTTCCAACCGCACAGAAAAAGATATCATCCTGAAGGACGAGTTCTCGAAAATGTTAGGCAACCGGTTCATCAATACCCTGACCGATGAGCAATCGCCGAAGTACGAGCATGCGAAGATTGACCGGGATTATCTCCGCAAACATATATCGGACTTTACCCAATATTTTTATATCTGCGGACCCGACCCCATGGTAGAAGGTCTTCACAGCCTGCTGATAGAGCTGGGTGCGCCGAAGGATAAAGTGATCATCGAGCAGTTTTGACCGGACTTAGAAGAAAATAAAACGGGATATTGAAATCAGCCATCTTTATATTTGGGAAATGACCCAAATCCGTCAACGATGAACAAGATCACGGAGCAGCCTTCTCTTTACCGCCACCTGGAAACCCTTTCAGTGGAGGAAATTACAGCGAACATCAACCGGGAAGATCAAAAAGTGGCCCTGGCCATACAACAGGCATTGCCGGCCATTAACCGGTTGATCGCAGCGATCGTGGAGAAATTGAGAGATGGCGGACGCATGTTCTATGCGGGCGCGGGAAGCGGCGGCAGGCTTTCCGTGCTGGATATTATTGAGCTGCCGACCACTTACGGCATACCCAAAGGGATCGTGAATACCGTGTTAGCCGGAGGTGTGGAGCGGCTTGCCGAGGCGCCGGAAGAAATGGAAGACGATCTGGAGGCAGGGTGGGCGAAGCTCCAGGAAAATAATATTTCGTCCCGCGATATTGTGGTCGGTATTTCTGCCAGCGGCACAACGCCCTTTGTGCTGTCGGCACTGAAACAATGCCGGGCGCGGGGCATTCGAACAGGATGCATTGTGAGCAATCCCGGTTCACCCATTGCCGCGGAATCCGACTATCCTGTGGAAGTGATCACTGGTCCTGAATTCATTACCGGGAGCACCCGGATGAAATGCGGCACGGCGCAAAAAATGATCTTCGACATGATCAGCACGACAGTCATGATCCAATTGGGCAGGGTAGAGGACAACAGTATGGTTCACGTGAAGCTGATCAATGATAAGATCACCGATCGCGCGGTGAAGATGTTGATGGGAAAGGGACATATTGAAGATTATGCCAGGGCCAAAGCGGTCCTTTTGCAGCATGGCAGTGTGAAAAAAGCGTTGGACGCGTTGACCCAGTCACCGGCCTGAAAGAACTGAGATCATTTACTTTTTCCTTTGTTTATATGGATTCAACCGCAGCGGCACAATGGGAAGCAGGGACAGATCGTCCCGCATTCAATCCGATGATCGTAATTGGCGCGCTGTTCTTCATATTCGGATTCATCACCTGGGTCAGCGCCGTGTTGATCCCTTATTTGCAAATAGCCTGTGAACTGAACAACTTCCAGAGTTACCTCGTCGCCTTTGCCTTTTATATCTCTTACTTCGTTATGGCCATTCCCTCGGGAAGGTTGTTGAAACTGACCGGATATAAAAAAGGCATTTCGATCGGGCTGCTGCTGGTGGCATTCGGTTCACTGGTATTTATACCTGCCGCCCTGCAGCGCCAGTATTCATTATTCCTGACGGGTTTATTTGTTCAGGGAGCGGGACTGACCCTGCTCCAGACCGCTGCGAACCCTTATGTTACCATATTGGGCCCGATCGAAAGCGGCGCCCGTCGGATGAGCATGATGGGTATATGCAATGGCGTGGCCGGAATACTCGCTCCAATCATTCTCGGCTCTGTCATTCTGGAACATGCCGACGATCTGGAATTGCAGATGAAAGGAATGGCCGTTGAAGCAAAGCAGGCTGCACTCAACCAACTCGCCGCCAAAGTTATTCTTCCATACCTGATCATTACCGCGATCCTGGTATTGTTGGCTGTCTTTATCGGGCAATTAAAATTGCCGGAACCGGATCCGGCCATTACGGATGAACCGGTATCGGCCGACCGCGAAGAGGCGACCGGAATTTGGCAGTTCCCGCATTTGCTGATCGGCGCCGGGGTATTGTTTTTATATGTGGGGGTTGAAGTGATCGCCGGCAACACCATCGTTCGTTACGCAAGCTGGCAGCATATCCCCCTTTCTTCTGCGAAATTTTTCTCTTCACTCACCCTGACCGGCATGCTCATTGGTTACCTGATCGGCATCGTTTGCATACCGCGATGGGTCAGTCAGCGCAACGCGCTCCGCTATTGCGCTATAGTTGGAATTGCTTTTGTTTGCTGCGCGCTCTTCACCAATGGAACGGTTTCCGTGGTATTTGTTGCGCTGCTCGGCCTTTCCAACTCGCTGATGTTTCCGGCCATCTGGCCGCTGGCCATCGACGGACTGGGCAAATTCACCAAGGCAGGTTCGGCCCTGCTGGTCATGGCCATTTCCGGGGGAGCCATTTTGCCATTGGCCTACGGGTGGCTGGCCGATCATTTCGATCCCCGGCACGCTTATATCCTCGTCATTCCCTGTTATGCCGCCATAGGATATTATGCTTTGGCGGGTTATAGGGTGGGAAGGAAAAAGCCGCCTCGAAAGGCGGCTTCATATATGTAGTGAAAACGTTTTACACAATTTGGGGAGGGCATTTTTCAGCTTTCCCAAGGCTTTATTTGCGGCCTCCAATTTCCTGGGCGCAAGCACCTTACCTTTCAACCTGTTGAGGTTCTCATCAACTGTTAAGGTCACTTCTTGTTTAAATAAGTCACTTTGATATTTTATGACTTTCTTATTCATACTACAAATTTAAACTATTTTCTCTTAACCAATAATCCTATCGCTTCTACATTCCGCTGAAACTCAACTACTCCATTCTTATGTTCAGCATATATTTCGAATTTTAACGATAATTCTTCCAGATTTAATCCTATCGCCATCCTGTATAGCCGGGCTCTTTCCAATGTGCTGCCTCTAAAATAAACCCATCTGTCAGAGTACTTATTCAAATAAATTTCCACGGCATAAGCCACGGTCGCCAAAACTTTGTTTCTGTCCCCGTTATCGCTAATGTTGTAATCATCAATTTCTCCATTCTCATCTACTTCCCCAAACGCAAGATTGAAAAAGCCCGGTATTTCGGTAGGCATAAATTCTATTCGCTTGGGGATATTCCCATTTCGACCGACGCTAACGAAATCAAATATGCTGTAATCATCGGTAATCTTTATGTCTTTATAAACCTCGTATTTCATCCCTCCATTGCTTTAACAGATGAAAAATCCGAAAGGGTACATGTTAATTCCTTTCTCACAGTTGTATGTTGCCCATTTTTATTGTTAGGAGACCTTTAACGTGACCGACGCGGTAAAGGAAGGGGGATCGGTAGATCGGATTAGCCCCTTTGAGCAGCACGGTTTTTACTAAAATTACCTCCCTGATCGTAATAATACAAGGTGTAATGACCCGGATCGGCAGCGTGGAAAACTCCAAAGGGAGCGGCAATTCACTAACGCCCCAATTAGAGAAAATCTCCAATCCATGCAACGGATGAACGCTCTTCATTGTCAACGCGAAAAGCCCGGTTATGAAAAGACTAATTTTTGCTTTGGGAATGATCTGCCTGCTCGTCACCTGCAAAAAGACGGATAGTTCTACGGCCGAAGGCAAGGCGAACAGCGGCCTCACCGGAAAATGGAAGCTGACTGAATATTTATCCGATCCGGGCGACGGCAGCGGAACCTGGCAGCCGGCGAATTTACCGACCGCTTACTATCTTGAATTCAGTGCCGATGGTACCGGAAAGGTAACGCCGGGCACGCCCTATGATTTGAGCGGTGATACTTACACCGTGGATTCGGATAGTACCATGATCGCGAACAGAGGTTCCAATACTTATAAGGTCTCCTATCAATTAACCGCCGATTCTCTTACCATCACCGGCGGATGTATCGAGGCCTGCGGGATGAAGTTCGTACGGGTAGATTAGACTGCTACGATGTTTAAATTTAGACGATGTTGTCTATTTTATCACTGTAAGCTTTTTGGGGACTTACACAGTCATTCAAGGTTGTTTTGATACAGCTTATGATTTGTATATAGTCCGTCTGTGCCTGGACTTGAGCCAGCGCATTGTCAATGGCCAGGCCGACATGCGGTTATAGGCCAAATACGGGTCTTGTTTTAACCAGGCAGCACGCCAATCATTCCTGCGGGCGGGTTTTCGCGGGAGGATCGGCTGGCAGACCTGAATAAACCGCTCAGGGCAAAGATCGGTACCGGAGCTGCCGGGGCATTGCAGTGCGATTGCAGCCTGCAACAGATAATTTTTGAGCAAGAGATTTTCGGGCGAGGGAAGGAAGGGGTTTTCCTGTCCATTACTACCCTTTCTCTATACCATCTGGCCTTCCCGCCGTCTTGGGAGGGCCAGATGTCATAGCGAAGGAGGCCAGATGGTATAGAGAAAGTATCCTTTTGGTAGCCTAATGGTAGCCTTTTGACCTGGTTCAAGCACCGTCACTCTACGGGCTTTGGCGCTCAAGGAAATATTTTCATTGCAGCCTGCAATCACACTGCAATTACTTCCCCTTTTCCGACCCCATATTTGCATTATCCGCCGGCGGGTTGGCGGAGGATGGTTAACGGTTGACGGTAGGCGGTGGACGGCGTGTCTGAGATTCGCCTGGGATTCGCTTAGAACGGGCTTAGAACAGGCTTAGAACAGGCAGATAAAGCGCATTTTAATATCTCCCGGGTGGGGTTGAATGCCTCCATATCATCACATTTCCATATCTCCACATTACCCCGAAATGCCGTCCTGACCTGGCATCTCGGGGCGACCGGCGGCATTTATGGGTAAAACCGACTCTGAACCGACTCTGAAAAATTTCCCGGTTTTTGACCGGGATGGACTGTTCCGGGTCTCCTCGGGCAAACCTCAGGTTTTCCGGGTTTTCTCCTGGTTTTATTCGGGACTTCTTCGGGAAAACAAGGGGTTTTCATAGCGAAACCCCGAAGAAACCTCGAAGAAAACCCTGAAAATTCTCGGTCTCCCGGGGTCCTAAGCAAGGAGCCGGAAGCCTGAAAAAAGGCTTCGGAAGAGAATATTTTTCAGAGCCTCTGAAAGGACTCTGAATTTTCGCTTTCTCCCAACCTCATCTTTGCACTGTCAGCCGGCGGTTAGCAGATGGAATGGGCGTTTCTAAATCGGTTTCGGAATTCAGGGAAAACAGTTCAAGGTTTCTTATTCGCATTAAATGAATAATCTGCGAATATAAATTTCTTTATTCGCAGCAAACCTGAAGAAGCTTTTAAACGAGTATTACACTGGCACAAAAAAAACCGCTCCAAAAAAGAGCGGGCTGTTGTCTTATGCAGGTTGTCATTATTTGATCGAAACCGGAACAGATACATATTCCCAGTTCAGTACAAATCCCGGCGATTTAACTTCGTAGGTAAGCCGCTCCTGCGAACTGCTTAGTTTTTTTGGCTTGACCTTCACCGTTACCACGTCCTTCGCGGGGTCGCGGTTGGCGTCGCCATCCCGTTTAATGCCCCATTGCCCGGTTTCCGAATTCAGAATGATGGTCCACTCGGTTTCACCCGGCGTGGCAAAAAGACTGTATTTGCCGGCCGGCAGCGATTTCCCTTCTATTTTGATGGGCTTGCTGGTCTCGAATATCGTGGCTTCGTTGGCCCCAGCCCGCCATACTTTATCATAAGGTACCAGTCCTCCCCAGATTTTCCGGCCCTTTACGGCGGGACTGCTGTAGCTAATGGTTATGGTTGAACCGGCGGCAGTTCCGGTAGCCGTAGCCGGAGGGCTGGGCCTGCTGGATTTATCGCCCTGGGCCTGGGTGGAAGAATACATCAGCAGCGCCGCTGCCGCAAATAAGGCGGTCTTAAAAAAACGGGTTCTTTTCATATAACGATCATTTGGTTGCAGGTGAGAAATCAGTAGTGAAATTTACGGAGCTTGCCCGAATCAATATCGCAGTTTAACAATTTCGCATTTCAAGAGCTGCCAAAATTGTGCCATCGTATCTTCCGGTCATCCGCATTAGAAGACCGGATAAGTAGACCGCTGGATATTAGCTTTGCGGGGTTATTGAAACGTCAGACTGGTAAATATGGATAATATCGCCCTCCTTTTGCTAACCGGATTTGTGGTAGGAACCCTTGGCACCCTGATCGGGGCAGGGGGTGGGTTTATCCTGGTGCCCATCCTGATCATTACCCATCCTGAGTTTTCCACGGAAACCATAACGGCTATTTCCATGGCCATTGTTGCTTCCAATGCCGTTTCAGGAACGATCGCCTATGCCAGGTCAGGTCGGATCGATTATAAGGCAGGCCTGATCTTCGCGCTCTTCACCATTCCCGGATCGATATTCGGGGTATTTACGACCTCCTATATCCCGGCAAAGACCTTTCATGTCATTTTTGGCCTGCTGCTGATCTTTGTGGCGTTTTTTCTCTTCCTTTCAAAAAAAACGCTGAGCCCGGTATCGCCGGCAGCGGGTCAGTTAAAGCCAGGGTATATCGACAGCCGGATCACCGACCGCTACGGTGAGGTTCATCAATACCGGTACAGGATGCTTTACGGGATACTGATCAGCCTGGTCGTCGGTTACCTGTCACCGTTACTGGGTATCGGCGGCGGCATCATTCACGTGCCCGCACTTATTCACTGGCTCAATTTCCCGGTATATATCGCCACGGCGACTTCACATTTTATTTTAGCGATCATGTCGGTCGTCAGCGTGATCACGCATGCTTTTAATGGCAGTTATCGTAATCCGGAAGTGCTGCGCATGGTCTTGGCGCTTGGCTTCGGCGCTATAGCTGGCGCACAGCTTGGCGCATTATTGTCCCATCGTATTAAAGGTAACCTGATTGTCCGGGCGCTTGCCGTATGCCTGGCCCTGGTTGGGATCCGGATCCTGCTTAGTCACGGTTAACGACCGGTTAATGCATACTAACGCCGAATGCAACATCGTTTTTTCGCAGGTTAAACTTTTGAATAACCGTAAAGTCCAATCACGCAAAACATCCTTTATGCAAAAACAGGTTTTAAGAATGTCCGTCGCTGCGTTGATCGCCGTAGCTGTTTCTTTTTCTGCATCCGCGCAGGCAATCTATGTTAAGGTTCGTCCCACGCCGCCGGTTGTTGTTCGTACCGCCGCTCCGGGCCCGACCCATGTATGGATCGGTGAAGAATGGGAAGCGCGCGGAGGAAAATATGTATTTGTGGGCGGCCACTGGGCAGTTCCCCCTCATCCCGGATGGGTTTGGGTGCCCGGCCACTGGCGGCATGAAGGCGGCCATGGAGAAGTATGGATCGCCGGACATTGGAGAAGGAGATAATTGTTGGTCAGTATAATAAAAAAGCCGGTCCTGAAGACCGGCTTTTCTGTTTTTCAGCAATCAGGGCTGATTCAGTTTGGCGATCTGCGCGTCGTAATAATTTTTTGTAAATATGACATCGGGCAGACTATGATACCAGTTGGATTCATGTTCGATCGAAAGCATGCCGCTGAATTGCTGACGTTTCAATTCGGCCAATACCGCGGGGATATCGATCACGCCCTTGCTCACAACCGTATCAGCAGCTTCGGTATCGTTTGATTTAACCACATCCTTCAGATGCACGCCGATAATATGGCCTTCCAGTTTTTTAAGGCATTCAACGGGGTCCAGTCCGTTTCTTACCCAATGTCCGATGTCGGCGCAAGACCCGATATGCGTATGACCCTGCACGGCAGCGAGCACGGAATCAGGACTCCAGTAAACGTTGGGCTTGGGATGATCGTGAATGGCAACCGGAATGCCGTAGGCGCCGGCGAGACTATCCACCAGGTCCCATTGTGTTTTTATCGGTTCAGCCGTAATATAGCTTAACCCGAATTCTTTGGCCAGATCGAAGGCTTTGATCCATTCGGCCTTGTTCTTCGGAACGATAACGCCCATGGCGACAATATGAATTCCTTTTGCCTGCAGCAGCTGCTTGAGTTTTTCGCGATCTACGGCCGACATGTCCGCGCCGAAGCTTCCCTTCAGGCCATCGCCCAGTTTTTGTCCCCAGAACGCTTCAATATTTTTTATGCCGGCGCTGTCCACTTTATTTAACGCGTCCACAAAAGGAAACTCCTTGAAGGTCCACATCTGGACGCCCAGCTTAAACCCGGCAGTGGAGCCGCTTGAAACAGAATCTTTTTTTACCGCAGTAGTATCTGCAGACGAGGCATTGGTTCCTGCGCCGTTGCCACAGGAGGAAAGGGCAAAGACCACAGCTGAATACAGCATTAAACTGGCAAACAATTTCATTTTCTTTTTTTTAAGAGATGATAGTAAGCAAATTAAAAATTCGCGGCAATTTAGCCATTTTGACCGGTAATCACCACATCGCCTCCAACGGGATGACCCGTGCAGGTGAGGGTAAGCCCTTTTGAAAGATCTTTTTCGGTAAGCACTTCATTGTAAGACAGCCAGACTTTACCTTCCAGGCAACGCATGGCACAACTGCCGCACTTGCCGGTTTCGCAGCTATAGGGAAGAAAGATCTTTGCCCTTTGAGCGGCTTTAAGAATGGTATCAGGATAGTTTACGGTGAACCGGTATACATGCTCATTCATTTTTAGCACCACCTGGTGAGATCCGGTGTCCGGCGGAATGGCTTTGGGCATCGCCGAATGGCGGGGATTGAAGTCTTCTTTTTTAATATGATCCGAGGGGAAGCCCTGTTCCTGCAACTGATAGGTGATCATCCGCATATAGACGGCGGGCCCGCAGGTGTAGAAAAATGTGCTGCTCCGATCGGCCTTTGCGGCTGCCAGCAGCTCTATCATCAACTCACGGTTCAGCCTTGCCTTTCTAAGATCCGGTATTGAACTGAACAGGAAGTGAATATTAAAAACATTCCGGTATTGCGATTCAAGCGCTGAGAGTTGATGATAATAGGCAGTCGATTCCAACGAAGGACTGCTGTACACCAGCCGGACACGGATATGCGGATGACCCCGCAGCACGGTTTTGATCAGCGAATAAATGGGTGCTATGCCGCTGCCTGCGGCAAAGAAATAGATTTGGTTAATCGCGTCGATCCGTTCAGGTAACTTAAAGAAGCCCGCAGCTCCGGTCGTGTACAAAGGGTCGCCTACTTTTGCCCGGTCGATCAGCTTTCTTGAAAAAAAACCATTGGCGACCCGCTTTACGCCGATCGCCAATGGCTCATTGAACGCCGGTGATGAAACGATGGAATAGGAACGTCTCAGCTCTTCTCTCTCGTTGTGGTCTACAAAGGTGAGGAACTGTCCCGACTGATAGGGCAGGGCCTCCCGGGTATCGAATACAAAGGTTTTGAATGTCGGCGTCTCCGGAATAATTTCCCGGATGGTGAGTACTTTATACGGGTTTGCGATTTGTTCTTCAGGCATAGGTCCGAAAACCTAAAGTTAACGGATTGCCTTTGTAGCAGTGACCGGGTTCCCGTTTTATCGTTGTTTCTCGAACTTCTCCGTTACGGACATGGCGCCATCTTCTGTAGCCTTGACGGTTGTAAATGTCGTTGCGTCTTCGAGCTTGATATAATACACCGTATCGGAATCGGTTGAATATTCAGTAATGCCATAAACCGATTTGCCGACGAATTTCTTGTTCAGCTTGCAGACCAATTGCAGGGGCAGCAGGCTGGGATTTGAGTAGTAACGAAATGAACTGATGAAATTGCCCTGGTGATCGTACTGGATTTCGGAGGTCACTTCGCCCAGTTTGAAATGAACGAAATAATTCTCACCCTCTTCCCGCCAGCTCACCTGCGCCGCGTTGGGGAAAGCAGCTTCAAAAGTCTTTAACACTTTTTCATTGATATTGGCTGTTGGTTTGCTGAAGGCGGAAATTTGCAGGGTCAGAAAGAAAAGGATCAGCCCTTTGAAGATGCTCGTTTTCATATGCTGGTTTTTGTCGTTTTAAAATAAAAGCCTGAGTAAATATATATTTCAACCGGAGTGAGTTGCAAGTCATTCTACAGGAATGGAGGCCTTCTGAAAACGGTGGAATCCAAACGTTAAAGGCGGAATCTCCGAACTCCGGTTTTTACCCCACGATCCGTAGATTTTGAGCCTGAACAAATAATCGAAAATGAGCGCTTTTTTTTCTATTGCAGGGGTTTCTGGACGAGCGGCAAAATCATCCGGCCGGTTGATGCTGTTTTTAGTAAATTGGACGCTCTTTAAACAATATCCCCGTCGGGAAATGATCATTTTAAATTGCTTGCATGAAAAAATGGATGCTTGTCCTGCTGGTTTCAACGGCCTCATCTCTTGTTTTTGCTCAATCCGATAAACACGCGATTACAACGCAAGTAAAGGTTCAGAGCGGCGTGCTGGAAGGTATCAATGCTTCCGGTATCCTGATGTTCAAAGGCGTTCCCTTCGCGCAACCGCCGGTCGGCGATCTCCGCTGGCGGGAGCCGCAACCGGTCAGGCCCTGGTCAGGGATCAGAAAGGCCGATCATTTCGGCCCGCGCGCCATGCAGCTTCCTTTGTTCTCCGATATGCAGTTCCGTTCGGACGGCATGAGCGAGGATTGCCTTTATCTAAACGTTTGGACACCCGCTAAAACGGAAGCAGATCGTCTCCCGGTACTGGTTTATTTCTATGGCGGCGGCCTGGTTGCCGGAGACGGTTCTGAATATCGTTACGACGGCGAGAGCATGGCGAGAAGAGGAATAGTGACCGTTACGGTTAACTACCGGCTGTCGGTATTTGGTTTCTTCTCCCATCCCGAACTAACCCGGGAGTCGCCGCATCATGCTTCGGGCAACTATGGATTGCTCGACCAGGCGGCGGCATTGCAATGGGTGAAACAGAATATTCGTGCCTTCGGCGGCGATCCGAACTGGATCACCATTGCCGGCGAATCGGCCGGATCATTTTCAGTGAGTGCGCTGATGGCTTCTCCCTTGTCGGCCAATCTCATTGCCGGAGCGATCGGAGAAAGCGGTTCATTGCTTGGCTTTCAGAAGCCTCAAACCCTTTCCGCTGCGGAAAAGCAGGGCGAGGCATTTGCCGACAGCCTGGGTGTTCATTCGCTGCGCGAACTGCGTTCACTTTCTGCGGATCAGATCATAAAAGCATCTGAAAAGTTCAGGCGGGGTGGATATACAATCGACGGATATTTTTTGCCGGAATCTGCCGCAGATATATTTAAATCAGGCAAACAGGCTAAAGTGCCGCTATTAGCCGGCTGGAACTCGCAGGAAGGAAGCTGGGAATCGATATTAGGAGAGAACCCGCCGACGGCAGCCAATTATCGCCAGGCGGTTGAACGTCTTTATAAAGACAAAGCGCAGGAAGTGCTGAAGCTTTACGCTGTTTCAAACGATGATGAGGTTAAAGCGGTCGCCACGGCGCTGGCCTCAGACCGGTTCATTGCTTTCGGCACCTGGAACTGGCTGGATATTCATGCCCGCACCGGCGGCAAACCGGTTTACCGCTATCATTACGAACGCCCGCGGCCTGCGACCCGTGAGGCGACAGGATCATCACCGGCATCGGGCGCGGTTCATTCTGCAGAGATAGAATATGCGTTGGGTAATTTACCGACGAACCGGGTGTTTGACTGGCAGCCGGAGGATTATGAGGTTTCTGCTATTATGCAGGCTTATTTTGCCAATTTCATTAAAACCGGTAACCCCAACGGGCTCGGGTTGCCGCACTGGCCTTTTATTAAACCGGGGCAACCCGCCGAGGTTATGCATATCAACGTAGACACCCACGCGGAGCAGGAGAGACACCGCGACCGCTATCTCGGCATGGAAAAACTTTTAAATTGATTATATGAACGCACCGGCAAATTATCATCAGCGGAACCTTCTGCAGCGCATTGCACATCAGGCCATGATCGACCGGGGACTGCAACCCGACTTTTCCTCCGATGCGGTGAATGAGCTTAACCTTATTCAGGAAGTAAAAGCGGACCCTTGGGGCGATACCCGCGATCTGCGCAGTCTTATTTTTTGTTCGATAGACAACGACGATTCCCGCGACCTGGACCAGCTCACCGTCGCCGTTCCAGCGAATAACGGCGCAACAAGAATACTCGTGGCCATCGCCGATGTGGATGTGGTGGTAAAAAAGAATTCGCCATTAGATAAGCACGCCAGTTATAACACGACTTCTGTTTATACGGCGGCAGAAATATTTCCCATGCTGCCGGAGAAATTATCGACCGGTATTACCTCCCTGAATTTTCAGGAAGATCGTTATGCCGTTGTCACCGACATGGTCATCAATGCTGACGGAACACAGGGCGGTGCGGAAATATACCGTGCGGTGGTGCGTAACTTTGCCAAACTGGCCTACAATAGTGTGGCAGACTGGCTTGATGGAACCGGTGATGAACCCGAGCCTATAAAAGCCGTCAGGGGCCTTGACGAAAATCTGCGTTTGCAGGACCAGGTGGCTCAGAAACTTAAAGCGATTCGATTTGCCCAGGGCGCACTGGATTTCGAAACCATCGAGGCCCGGGCTGTTTTTGAAGGAGATCAGATCCGCGACCTGCAGGCTGATGTCAAGAACCGGGCAAAGACGATCATCGAAGATTTCATGATCGCTGCCAACGGGATTGTCGCAAAGTGGCTGGCATCGAAAAAACTTCCTTCCGTACGACGGATCGTGCGTGTACCGAAACGGTGGAGTCGCATTGTTGAACTGGCGGCCGAGCTAAAGTACTCCCTGCCTGCACAACCCGATTCGAAAGCTCTGGAGGAATTTTTGCTGACTCAGAAAAAGGCGCATCCGGAAACCTTTCCCGATCTATCGCTGAGCGTGATCAAACTGTTAGGCTCCGGTCAGTATAGTATCGTTATGCCGGGAGAAGAATCCGTCGGGCATTTCGGTCTTGCCGTTAAAGACTATGCGCACACTACGGCGCCCAATCGTCGTTTCCCTGATCTGATCACGCAGCGACTGGTCAAGGCGGCACTCTCGGGACAGCCTGTTCCCTATGAAGAAACCGAGCTGGTTGGGCTGGCAGCACATTGCACCGAACAGGAAGACAACGCCAAGAAAGTGGAACGGCAGGTAGAGAAATCGGCGGCTGCGCTGCTGCTTCAGCACAGGATCGGTCAGCAGTTCGATGCCATTGTCACCGGCGCATCGGAAAAAGGCGTTTGGGTACGCCTCATGCAAATGCCGGTGGAAGGCAAACTGGTTTCGGGCGCGGAGGGAGTCGATGTGGGACGGCGACTGCAGGTTCAATTGGTAAGCACCGATGTTTTCCACGGATTTATCGATTTTCGCAGGGTCAGATAGGACCTGATGCCGCGCCGGGCAACCCGCGCATAAAATAAATCGTCTTTTATTTTTTAGTATATGAAAACTATTTCCATTCTGGTTCCCCGGGGCGCTGTGGCGCTCAGTTGCATAGAGGGTTCGTTTACGTTATTCAGCAGCGTGAATAATATCCTTGGAGAAAGAGGACAGACTGAACTATTCAGGATTCAACTGGTTGGATTGAGCTCCGAACCGCAGGTTTATCACGGCAGGTTCGACGTGCGCCCGGACCTGACCATTCACGAAGCAAAGAAAACGGATCTGATCATTATTCCTGCTGTCAACGGCGATATGGACGAAGTGATCCGGATGAACGCGCCTTTCTTTCCCTGGATACAGGAGCAATACCATAACGGAGCCGAAGTAGCCAGCCTTTGCGTCGGGAGTTTTATGCTGGCAGCTACCGGTCTCCTGAAGGGAAAGAAATGCTCCACTCACTGGCAGGCCGTATCCGCTTTCCGGAAAATGTTTCCGGACGTGAACCTGGTTTCTGAAAAAATAATTACCGACGAGCAGGGTATCTATTCCAGCGGAGGCGCTTTATCTTTTATGAACCTGCTGCTCTACCTGGTAGAGAAATATGCGGGTCGCGATATGGCCGTGTATGTGTCGAAAGTATATGAGATCGAGATAGACCGCTTAACGCAATCGCCCTTTATTATTTTCGGTGGTCAGAAAGACCACGACGATGAACCGGTGCTGCGCGCCCAGGCTTTTATTGAAAAGCATTTTCATGAGAAGATCAGCGTGGAGCAACTGGCTTCCATGCTGGCCATCAGCCGGCGGAACCTGGAACGCCGTTTCAAGAAAGCCACTTCCAATACGGCCGTTGAATATATGCAGCGGGTGAAAATTGAAGCCGCTAAGCAAAGCCTCGAATCCTCACGGGAAAATATAAACGAAGTAATGTATAAAGTCGGCTATACCGATACCAAGGCATTCCGCAATGCCTTTAAGCGCATCACTGGCCTTTCACCGGTTGAATACCGGAACCGGTATAACCGGCAATACCTGGTAGCCGCCTCCTGACTTTTGCTTTTTTATAACAGTTCCGGATTATACTCTGCTTCTGAGCGGTGGTCTTATTTGTAAACGCATCAATATGAAAAAGATCATCCTTTCAGCCGTAATTATGGGCGCTGTTCTCTTTGCCGGCCAGACAAAAGCCCAGCCCGGTTTTCGGGTGAACGTTCAGGTTGGTCTTCCCGCCTGGCTGCCCGCCGGCTATGCTTCCGCAGATTATTATTACCTGCCCGACGTACAGGCGTATTACTATGTTCCGCAACGACAATTTATATATATGAATGGCGGACGATGGACATTCGCTTCCTGTCTGCCTTCGAGGTACAGCAATTATGACCTGTATCACGGTTACAAGGTAGCTGTCAATGAACCGAGACCTTACCTGCACGACGAGATCTATCGCGAACGGTTCAGGCGGCCTGTTTACGTAGATCGCCACTACGACAATCGTTATAATCATGGGTACGATAATCATGCCCATAACAGGGATCGTTGGAGATAAGGCAAGGTATACCCCTGATTATATAGATTGATCCCTGCAAATGAAGATCCGGATAATTCCGGGTCTTCGCTTTTTTAGATAACGCTCGTTACATCCGGCCGGGATAAATATGCAGGAAGACTTCGGCGGACAAAGGGAAGGAGCCATAGCGCTCATTGAGTATCTGCGATGATTTATAACCCGCAAGCTGCGCACCGCCTGCAAATACCAGGTTCTTTATCGAGAATAAATCATAATTGAATCCAAGCGAAACGGCATTGACCGGAAAGAGCTCGTCTTCGTCCCCGTATATCAGCGGATCGAGATTCAATTCTTCAACTGACTTCTGAACCCATTCGTAACGGCCATACAAAGCCAGCCGGTTCTGCTTCCAGGTAAACTCCAGCAGGGCGGTATTGGAAGCTGTTGTGCCGGGTATCTTATTTTCTCCCCAAAGCAAAGTGGTTGCGAAATAAGATTTACCCTGAAGAGGATAAACGCCCGTAGCGGAAGCCGTGGTCCGGTGAATATTTTCATCCGGGTGCAGGGCTTCCGGACTTTTGATAAAGCCATGCGATACCTGAAGCGCCCAGTGTTCATCAGGGTTAAACGAAAGTCGTCCGCTCCAGGAATCGAACCGGGCCTTGTCGAAATTATACCGGTCCTCATCCGGTTCGCGCCCGGTAAAGGAAGAAGCTTCGAGCTTAAACCGGTCGAAACGAAATCCGGCGGTGGCCACGCCGAAAGTGATATGAGTGGCATCAGCCCAGTGATGACCGATCGGTGCATCGGGCATGAACATCGCCGAGGGGCGATGCATAAAAGCGACGGGGCCCAGGGCCGGTTCACCCGGATAACCGAGGTAGAGGTATACATCTGCTTTTTTCGAAATCGAATAAGCATAGCTGACAGACAGCTCCGAAAACAAATCGTGCGGATGCTGACGGTCAATCAACGGCTGGCCCTTCCAGGATTCGCCGGTTTGATATAAGAGGGGATAACCGGCGCCGCCGGCAATAATGGCATCGGCCGACAGCATCAGGTTGAAATGAAAGAGTCCCGCCCTGCCTGTTTGTCGTTGTCCCATCGCCATAATCATGTTTGGCGCATCCCATTTGGCGGCGCCGCGGCTTCCCTGTTGAAAAAGATCGGCCTGCGTATATCTTGGAAAGATATCGCCGTGAAACATGAACATCCAGTCATGCGCATGCACCATATAACCATACATCGGCGAAGCATCCGGAAGCCAGCTCGTGCCGGAGCCGTCCCGGCTCATCGGCAGGTTCAGCGATAAGGCATGATTCATGGGCATGCTCATGCCGCTCATATCGTTCATGTTCATATTGTCCATGTCATGCATGTCGCTGTGATCGTGATGCATGCCCGGCATGTCCATCGAGTCGGCTTCCGGAGTTTTAAGACTATCTTTCGTTGACGGATACTGGGCGTAACCGTGCGATATGGTTAAAGCGGCGATTAGCGCCAAAAGAAAACAATTTATTTTCATATACGGAATATTCGATTTTTTATTACAGTTCTGTCAGTTTGCTGCAATTTGCATCGCCAGCATGGTTGCGCTCATCGCGATCATCAGTCCGTCTTCCAGGATGGTGACCGTGCTCATGGGCAGATTAAACACAGCCCCCAGGCAGGCGCAGCGGATCTTGCGTTTGTTCATCACCGATTGAAGCACGCCGGCCAGGCTGATCGTCATGACGACCAGGGTTAGCGTATTAATGAACAGGGGCTGCATGCCGGAAAGAAGGGCAAGACCAATGAATAATTCCAGGAAGGCGTATACGTATCCCCAGGCAGACCACCGCTTCGCAACAATATCGTACATGGCATAAGATTCTGCAAACCCTTTCAGGTCGAGCAATTTAAAAAAAGAAAAGGTCAGAAAAAATCCGGCCATAAAACGATTCATCCATAATTGTTCCCAGCCCGTTCCGGAATGGATGGACGATATTCCGGTAATGGCCAGAAGATAAGCAAAGATCAGCAAGATGGGTTTGTAGGTTTTAATCCATGTGCTATTTCCGGTCATTGTCGCTTCGGTAACAGTAGGAGTCTTCGAATCTGTTGGCTGATGGAAATTCGTTAAATGGTATTTCGGATAATCTTTTAAAGAATCCACCAATTCATCAGTCTCAATATGCCGGTTCATTTCTATAACTACGGTTTTTGCAATTTTATCCGCTTTAACGGAACTGACTCCGGCTATTTTGGATATGACCTCCTGCACTTGAGCTTCGCAGCCGGAACAGGTCATCCCGGACAGGCTATAGGTATGTTCCATAAATCAAGTTTCCACAAAAATAGATTTTGCAGTTGCTATGCGGGTTATGGAATTATTAGAAGGATTTGTAAGATTTACAGGTCTTCCAGGTTTATTCTTCTGTATTCCTGCTGATTTTTAAATTGGGTAGGTGTAAGCCCCGTTACTTTTTTGAATTGATTGGAGAGGTACGCAACACTGCTATAGCCCATCTGATCGGCAATTTCGGATAGGTTAAGCTCATCGTAAATCAGCAATTCTTTGACCCGTTCAATTTTTTGACTGATAAAATATTTCTCAACGGTACGACCTTCAAGTTCCGAGAACAGACTGCTGAGATAGGGATAGTCGAGATTTAACTTATCGGACAAATATTGGGAGATATTGACAGCCGGTCGCTCCGGACTGTAATGCACCAGTTCCACCAGGCTGTTCTTGATGCTTTCCGCTATCCGATGTTTTCGGGAGTCGATCAGTTCAAAGCCAAAATTTTTTAAAGAAGCCTGCAGCTTTTCAATCTGTGCTTTTCCCGGCTTCTTTTTAAGCTCAACCTCTCCTAATGCTACCGCTTCAGGCAGGAGTCCCGCTTTTTCAAACGATTCCCGGACCACCATGATGCAGCGACTGCAAACCATGTTCTTGACATACATTTTCATACCCAAATCTAAATAAAACCCGACTGCTGAAATATTTACCCTGCTTTTTATATATTTGGCTCACCCATACTTTGCCATGAGCCAAAATCAATCCGATTCACCCCTGGTGGATTTCCTCAGCAGTTTATATCCGTTCGGACCCGAAGCGCTCGAATATTTACGCAAGCACAGCTTTAAGAAAGAAATTGGTCGCGGCAAATTTCTGCTGAGGCCGGGCGAGATTTGCCTGCACTATTACTACATCCACAAAGGACTGCTGAGGGCCTTTAGCCGGGAAGGAAACAAAGAGATTACCACCTGGCTGAATCCCGAGCGCGAAATTTCAACTTCGATCAGGAGCATGATACGCCGCCAGCCTGCTATGGAATATATACAGGCGTTGGAAGACTCAGAGCTATACGTTTTGCATTTTGACGACCTGGAAAATATGTATTCGCTGTTTCCGGAAATGAACTTTGTGGCGAGGAAAATATTGACAGCCTACTATGCCGACGCAGAAGAGCGGTCGTATATTTCGCGGATACCCAATGCAGGGAAACGGTATCGCTATTTTGTTTCTTCCCGGCCTGACCTGGCCAATCGGGCGCCTTTAAAATACATTGCTTCTTATCTCGGGATCACGCTGGAGACCCTGAGCCGCCTCCGGTCCAAGAGCGGGCACCGGGCAGATAAATAATGGCAGTCTTTTTTTATCTTTAATGTGGCTGTGGGCGGCGACTGGCCCGGTCCGCCGGACAATACACCGTTTTCCCGCAGCGCATGTTTGTCGACTATGTCCGTGTATTTCAAAAACGAACCTGATGCGCCCTGAAAACAAATGGAAGAGAATTGGCCTGTGGCATTTGATGCTGGTCCTGCTGTTCATGAGCTGCTCCAAATCGGGCAGGAGCGATTCAACGGGTACAACGCCTCCGCCTGTCGACACCACCACGAAACCGGTGATACCTGTAACTTCCGATGTGGCAACCTGGCTGACCAACGCCGACCAGTCTGCCCTTTTCGCCAAACAAAATGTGGCCCTTAATTTTTCCACCGCATCAAACGGCAATCCGACCATCACGGTCGACGATTCAAAGACCTATCAGTCCATCGACGGATTTGGATATGCCATGACCGGCGGCAGCGCTTATGTCATCAACCACCTGCCTGCCGATACCCGGCACAATTTGCTGACCGAACTGTTTGCAACGGACAGCACCCATATCGGCGTCAGCTATTTGCGCATAAGCATCGGCGCGAGCGATCTCAGCGCCAACGTGTTTTCGTACGACGATATGCCGGCGGGACAAACCGATGAATCGCTGAGCTATTTCAGCCTCGGCCCCGACAGCTACGACCTGATCCCGGTATTGAAAGAAGTATTGACCATCAACCCGAATATCAAAATATTAGGCTCACCCTGGAGCGCGCCGGTCTGGATGAAAACCAACAGCAGTACTGTGGGCGGCAGCCTGAACAGCCAGTACTACGGTGTTTACGCCAACTATTTCATCAAATACATTCAGGCAATGGCGACGGCCGGCATTACCATCGATGCCATTACCCCGCAGAATGAGCCGATGAACCCGAACAACAACCCCAGCATGACGCTGACGGCCGATCAGGAAGCGGACTTTGTGAAGAATCATCTCGGGCCGGCATTCGACAGTGCGGGCATTCAAACCAAAATCATCATCTTCGATCATAACTGCGACAACCCGGAATATCCATTGGCAATCCTTGCCGATCCGGATGCATTTAAATATATCGACGGGACTGCTTTTCACCTCTATGGCGGAGATATCAGCGCGTTGTCGCAGATCCATGCGGCTGCACCGTCAAAGAATGTCTATTTCACCGAACAGTGGGTTGGTGCACCGGGCGATTTTCCGAACGACCTGAACTGGGCGGTCAAAAACCTGATCATCGGGGCCAGTCGCAACTGGAGCCGGAATGTGCTGGAATGGAACCTTGCCAACGATTCGAACTACGGACCGCATACGGTGGGTGGTTGCACCAGTTGCCTTGGCGCGCTCACAATCGGTTCATCCGTTACCCGCAATGTTTCCTATTATATCATTGCGCATGCTTCCAAATTCGTGCGCCCGGGCTCGGTAAGGATCGACAGCAATATTCCGGGCAACCTGCAGAACGTCGCATTCAAGACCTCCGATGGCAGGAAAGTGCTGATTGTATTGAACGATGGCGCTTCAGCTCAAACCTTCAATATCTCTTACGGAGGCAAAATCGTAACGCCGAGCCTTAATGCAGGCGCCGTGGCGACTTACATCTGGTGACTTCACACCGGCCGCAGGAGTAATATTTTTTTATCAATTTCAGGTACTATTTTTTTGAAACTGCTCGTGTGCAGACGGTTTCATTTTAGCCGGTTCATTTTGTGGTTAACTTTAAGGGTTTTCAGGGGATCGATACCCTTTCCCGCTTTTTAACCATCATCAGGAATAAGTATGAACCGGATTGTTGTTGCCTTTACTGCGTTTTGCTTTTTTGTACTGTTTCAAACGAAATTATCAGGACAGGCGGTGCCCGCCGCAGCGAAAACACAGGGCATGGTCATCAATAGCCTCGAATACTTAGAGTATGAAGGGGTGAACGTGATGCTGGCCCATGATTTTTACCCGGAAGGACACCAGGGTGGGGTGGGTATTATCCAGCACGGCCAACGGGTTGCCACCAACGGAGATATTCGGTTGGAGCCAACGCCGGGACAATGGTCGCCGATCCCGAAAGTCGGCCAGCGCATGGTAGACCGCAGTAAGCAACAGATCTCCGTGCACATGGAATATCCGAATCCGGCCATCGATCGTAAAGGCTTTAATCCCATCATCTATCCGGATCTTCATTTTTCGTATACGGTCAGGGTTGAACCGGCGGGTGAAGCATTTAAGATCATTGTCGATCTTGACAGCGCTTTGCCGGAGAGCTGGATTGGCAAAGTGGGTTTCAACCTGGAGCTTTTCCCGGGCATTCTTTTTGGCAAGTCTTACTATATGGATAACCAGTCCGGCATTTTTCCGAGCCAGGCCTACGATCAGATGTATAAAGATGGTGACGGAGAATTGCAGGCTTCACCCATGGCTGTCGGGAAAAAGCTGACCATTGCACCGGAGTCGGAGAAGCAGCGCATGTCCATTGAAAGCGTCAATGGCGGCAACCTCGAGCTGCTTGACGGCCGGGCCAAATACACGAACGGGTGGTATGTTGTCCGCTCCCTGGTGCTTAAGGGCGCCACAAAGAATGCGATCGTATGGCTGGTCACTCCGCATGCCATAAAAGGCTGGAAGGCGGATCCCGTGATTCAGATCTCGCAGGTCGGCTATCATCCGGATCAGACAAAAACTGCAGTCATTGAGTTGGACGCGAAAGATCAGGCCCGGCCGATCGTTAAGCTGATGCGGATCGGAGAGAACGGTACGCTTGAACCGGTGCTGACGGCCCAGGCGAAGAGCTGGGGAAAATTTCTTCGCTATAACTACCTGCAGTTTGATTTCAGCAGCGTGCGCAAGCCGGGCATGTATGTTATCCGCTATGGCAATGTGCAGTCCGAAGCTTTCCGCATCGATGACGAAGTGTATCATGCTGCAGTCTGGCAGCCGACGCTCGAATATTTCCTGCCCATTCAGATGTGCCACATGCGTGTCAACGATAAATACCGCATCTGGCATGGGTTCTGTCACATGGATGACGCCCGCATGGCGCCCATCGATTCCAATCATTTCGACGGCTATATCCAGGGGCATTCCACGTTGACGCACTACCAGTCAGGCGAAACCGTACCACTGCTGAACCGGGGCGGATGGCACGATGCCGGCGATTTCGATCTCCGGGTGGAGTCGCAGGCAGAAACGGTGCTCGGGCTTACGCTGGCTTATGAGGAATTTCATGTTCAATACGATAATACCACGGTGGACCAGGTTAATCATGTGGTGGAGATCCAGCGCCCGGACGGCAAGCCCGATATGCTGCAGCAGATTGAGCACGGGCTGCTTTCAATCGTCGGCGGCTACGAAGCGATGGGCCGGTTCTACCGCGGCATCATCGAGCCGACCATGCGGCAATACACCGTACTTGGCGATCCGGCGAATATTACGGATAACCAGCCTTTCCATGAACCTGCGGCAGGCGCTGCAACTCCTGCTGTCGGTCTTCCCGGTTCACCCGACGACCGATGGGTATTCACTGAAGACAATCCCCGCCGTTCATTCCAGGTGGCCGCTGCATTAGCCGGCGCGTCGCGCGTCATGAAAGGGTATAACGATACGCTGTCTTCAACCTGCCTCCGGATCGCGCGGCAGGTATGGAACGACGCAAAAGCAGATGACCGTCCGTTCTTTCGCATCCAGCTTGCGGTGGAACTGCTGAAGACAACCGGCGAGAAAAAATATGCAGACTTTCTCATAGCTCATGCCGACGACATTGCGAAGTCGATCGACTACACGGGCTGGGAAGTGGCATCGGTTCTTCCCATAATAAAAGACGAACATTTCAATACGACGATCACCGAAGCCGTCAGGACTTTATATAAGCGCGTGCAGGAAGACGGAACGAAAACGCCCTATGGGGTACCTTACAAACCCAATATCTGGGGCGCAGGCTGGGATATACAGCACTTCGGGTTCAAGCAATATTTCCTGCATAAATACTTCCCGCAGATCGTGGGTCGCGATTATATGTTAGATGCGCTTAATTTCGTGCTGGGTTGTCATCCCGGCTCCAATACCGCGTCTTTTGTATCGGGCGTGGGAGCGAACTCGATGACCACGGCTTATGGATTCAATCGCGCGGACTGGTCCTATATTCCCGGCGGAATAACCTCGGGCACGGCACTGATCCGCCCCGATTTTCCGGAGCTGATGAAATGGCCTTATTTCTGGCAGCAGGGTGAGTATGTGCTTGGGGGCGGGACCACCGATTATTTGTTCCTCGTGCTGGCGGCGGATCATATGCTGTCGGGAAAACAGGATAATTCAAATCAAACTGAACGATTGCGCATAGCAGATACCATCGAGAATTCATTGCGTAAGGAATTGCTGGACGTCTGGTATCCGCGGTCGGTGGACAGTCTGGACGGCGGATTCCTCAGTACGTTCAACTACGAATTCAAGCCAACCGGGAAGCAGAATAAAATGATCGTCACCCAGGCCCGTCATGTCTGGACCAATGCCAAAGCCTCGGAGCGTTACCCTTCGGTTCCGTACTACAAGACCGGCGCCCATTGGGGCTTTGAGTTTTTGAAGAATAAAATGTGGGATCATGAATTCGGCGGTTTTTACACCGATGTGGACCGTGCCGGCAATCCGATAAACGGTACCGATAAAGTGGCCTATGGAAATGCCTTCGGCATTTATGCATTAGCTGCTTATTATAAATCTTCCGGCGATAAAGCGGCACTCGATCTCGCCAAGGAGGCTTTCCACTGGATGGAAAAGCACAGTCACGATCCGGTTTACAAAGGATACTTCCAGCACATGAAGCGCGATGGAACGCCGATTAAACGAAGCGCGGCCATATCGCCCTTTGCCGAAACGGGACTGAAGGATCAGAATAGCTCCATTCATATTCTCGAGGCGCTTACCGAGCTCTACGGAGTATGGAAAGATCCTTTGCTTCGCGAACGGCTCAATGAAATGCTCCTGCTGATCCGGGATAAAATTGTTTCTCCGCGCGGCAATCTCGTGATGTTCTTTCAGCCGGACTGGACGCCGGTATCGTACCAGGATTCTTCGAAGGAGTTTATCCTGAAACATCATAATCTCGACTATGTTTCCTTTGGGCACGACGTGGAAACGGCCTACCTGATGCTGGAAGCCTCTCATGCCCTCGGTATTAAAGACGATGCGGAAACCCGGCGCATCGGCAAGAAGATGGTGGACCATGCGCTGAAGAACGGCTGGGACCCGACGGTCGGCGGCTTCTACGATGAAGGCTATTATTTCAAAGGAGAAGATACCATCACGATATTGAAAAACACCAAGAACTGGTGGGCGCAGGCTGAAGGCCTCAACACGTTATTGCTGATGGCCGATCATTATCCCGACGACCCCATGCATTATTTTGACAAATTCAAAATGATCTGGCACTATATCGATACTTACCTGATCGATCACGAACACGGGGATTGGTACGACAGCGGGCTGGATACGGATCCTTCGAGAAAGACTGCCCTGAAGGGACAGATCTGGAAGGCGGCCTATCATAACTATCGCGCTTTGTCGAATTGCATCGACCGGTTAAGAGATCCGAAGGATTAACGAGACGGGCCGGCTACAATCTTGGCTGCGGTGTTTTATTCGGATGTTGAAAACCGTTAGCGCCCTGCACCTTCAACTGGCGGCGGTATACTTTGTCGCCGGCTGCCACATACAGCACGTTGAACCCGGGTCCGCCAAAGCAGAGGTTATACACTTTATTACCCGGCACGGGGATAATCGCATTGACTCTTCCAACCTGGTCCAGCACCTGGATGCCAAGCCGCGTGGCGGCATATACCCTGCCTTCGCGGTCGCACCGGATTCCGTCGGGCCAGGCATTCTCTTCCGTATCGGGAACGTGCAGCCATCCGTAGCGCTGTTTGTTAGTGAGTGACCCATCGGGCAGGATATCGTAGATCCAGATCCAGTGCGTGGCCGACTCCGTTACATATAAATGCAGTTGATCGGGCGTAAGCGCAATGCCGTTCGCAAATTTCAATCCTTCATCGACGATTTGTTTCTGTCCGCCCGGACGGATCAGCAGGATGCGGCTTGGCTTCTCGGTACCGTCGGGTATGGTAACATAAATATTTCCGTTTGCTGCGACAACCAGGTCGTTGCCGTCCACGCTGTCGGCAATAACGGTTTCCCGCTGATGCTGATCGTAGGCGAGAATTTGACGAGTCGCGCCGGCAGCCGTGTATCGCCGACCATCGGGCCCGTAAATTGATCCTGCTGCCCTTTTTGAATCGATGGGCAGCAATACGGGCTTGCCATCCGGCCCGATCTGGTAAGTTTTTGCGTTCGGTATGTCCTGGAAGAAAACATGGCCTTCGGCGTCGACACAATTGCCTTCGGTGAACCGGTAGGTGCTGTCCACCAGTTCCCAATCGGCCCCTGGTACGAGAATGTCCTGCAGGAATTGATTCTTCGTCGCGCTCCCTTTCACAGGCTGCGGCCAATCTTTCCAGAGCCAGCGCATCGCGTCCGGAAACACTGAAGTGCCCTGATCGCCATTATGGCCGCCTTCGCCCCAGACATGGTTTACTTCATATCCGGAAAATTCGAGCGCTCTTTCCATCGATTCATTTGACTTCCACCAGTCGCCTCCATAAATATTCAGGTCGGATGAACCGTCCTGCAGAAAGATGCGGATCGGCTTCGGTTCATACTTGCGGATAAGGATTGGGTAGCGATCTGCTCCCCGCAGACCCGTATAGGTCCCGATGGCGCTGAACACCCGGGAAAATTCGTTGGGATATTCCCAGGCCGCCGTAAAAGCACAAACGGCTCCGCTGCTGGAACCACCGATGGCACGGTCATTTCCTTTTTTTGATAAATGGATAGGCCTGCCGTCGGACGCTTTTTGCTTTTCCACTTCCGGCAATAATTCCGTCAGCAGGAAACGCGCATAGGCGTTACCGAGACCATCGTATTCAAAGCTGCGGTTGAAACGGTTCACCGCCCGCGCGGTATCGGTTGAAGGGATTATGCCGGGTTGAACGAAAATGCCGATGGTGACCGGCATCTCGTGCTGATTGATCAGGTTATCGAACACGGTAGGCGCATGCCATTGGATGCCGTCCTGGTTGATATATACGCAGGCGGGCTGGTCGGGACGGTACTGGGCGGGAATATAGATCCAGTAATTGCGCGTCGTTCCGGGGAAAATGGCGGAATGGCTGAAGCTGAATTTCAGTACTTCGCCTTTGGGCACGCCCGCATGTTCCACCGAGGCGGAATCGACGGGATATTTGATCGACTGGGCAAAAGAGAAGGCATGGATCAGGATGCCGATAAGCAGGAAATATTTTTTCATGGTGGCAGAACAATTTTAACGATGCGGGAATGGGTGCGGACCGCAGGGGTAACGGAAAAGCCTACTGTAAATATACGGTTCAGCCGTTTTCAATATTTCATTAATTTTAGTTGCTTAAATAATTGAACGTGCAGACGGCTATATCGGCGGGGGAAAATGATTTTTCTTTTCTTAACGGAGGAGGGGAGATGGGCCTGCTTACCCGGACTTTCGACTGGTCGACAACCAGCATAGGGCCGCCTTCCGGGTGGTCTCAAAGTCTCAGGATACAGGTTGGCCTGGTATTGAATTGCCGGTTTCCCATGCTGCTGATGTGGGGGAAGGACCTGGTTCAATTCTACAACGATGCCTTCAGGCCCAGTCTCGGCTATTCTGGGAAACATCCCATAGCGTTGGGCCAGACCGCCGAAATCTGCTGGGCGGAGATATGGTCCATCACCAAGCCGCTGCTTGACAAGGTGACGGGCGGAGGAGGCGGTCACTGGAGCGAAGACCTTTTACTGCCCATTTACCGGAACGGCAAAATAGAAGACGCTTACTGGACCTTCAGTTACAGCCCGGCGATGGATGATGACGGGTCCATTGCCGGCGTCATTGTGGTTTGTCATGAAACCACGGAAAAGATTGTCAGCGTCAACAAGCTGATCGAGCGGGAAAAAGAATTCATGAACCTGGTGCTCCAGGCGCCCGTCGGGCTCTGTATCCTGAAAAGCGATCCGTTAACGGTGAGCCTGGTAAATGATCAGTTTCTCCGGTTGATCGGGGTAGAACGGGACGATTTCGAATACCGGTCACCGTGGGAGACCGTGCCCCAGGTGAGGGAGCAGTATGAACCGGTCCTGCTGCAGGTGATTCAAACCGGGCAGACATTTACTGGTATGGAAAACAGCGTGGAGCTGAACCGGGAAGGCAAACTGGAAGTGCTCTATATAAACTTTGTCTGCGAGCCGGTAAAGGATGCAGACGGCATCGTGACTCATATCATGATCCTCGCGATCGAAATTACCGAACAGGTGAAGGCGCGCCGGAAGATCGAAGAGAGCGAAGCGCTTTTGCAGGAAAGGGTAAAAGAAAGGACCAAAGAACTTGAGCGGGCCAATGAACGATTAGCCACGATGAACCGGGAGCTTGAGCATTTTACTTTCGCCGCTTCGCACGACATGCAGGAGCCGCTTCGGAAAGTAAATACCTTCAGCGCCTTTCTGCTCGAACATCATCAGGATCAGTTAGACGCCACGGCTAAAGAATACCTTGGCAAGATCGGTACTTCGGTTCGGCGGATGAAAAATATGATCGACGACCTGCTGAACTATTCCCAGCAAACCGGGGAGGGACAACAGTTGGCGCCGGTAGACCTCAACCGCATCGCGGCAGACATAGAGACCGACCTCGAATTGCTGATCCAGCAAAAGAAAGCCAGGATACACCGTGAGCAGCTACCGCGACTTTTTGCCCGCCCGGCCCAGATGAACCAGCTTTTTTTTAATCTCTATAACAACGCGTTGAAATTCTCCAAACCGGATGCGCCTGTTGAAATCACCATGCAAACCCAGGCGCCCGGTGAGGATGATCTCCGCAGGCTGGAACCGGTTCACCGGGAAAAAACATATATCCGGATCAGCTTTGCCGACAATGGCATTGGCTTCGAGCAGCAATACGCGGAGCAGATCTTTCATCCTTTCAAGCGGCTGCATGGTAAGAATGAATACGAAGGCAGCGGCATCGGCCTGGGGCTCTGTAAGAAAATTGTCGACAGTTATCAGGGCGCTATCTGGGCGGAATCCTCGTTGGGCGAGGGCGCGGTATTCTATGTGCTGCTCCCGCTGGCTTAACGCCTTTCTCCGATCTGCTGACGCCACATGGCGTAGTATAATCCCTTTTGCTCAAGCAGGCTGTCGTGCGTTCCCTGTTCACTGATCTTTCCATTCTCCAGCACCAGTATCCGGTCGGCATACCGGATGGTGGAAAGCCGGTGCGCGATGAGGATGGTCATCCGGTTTCGCGCAGCGGCGATCTCGCGAATGGTATGCGTGATCTCTTCTTCGGTCAGCGAATCGAGCGCTGAAGTCGCTTCATCGAATATCAGCAGCCGGGGTTGACGCAACAGGGCCCTGGCAATCGACAACCGCTGTTTTTCTCCGCCGGAAAGCTTCATGCCGTTCTCGCCAAGCATGGTGTAGAGTCCTCGTGAGCCACGCTCGATCAGGCGTAGGGCGGAAGCCTGCCGGAGGGCTTCGAGCATCTCTTCGTCTGTCGCACCGGGTTTTACAAAGAGCATATTGTCGCGGATGGTGCCCGCATAGAGCTGCGTATCCTGCGTCACAAAGCCGATCTGCCGGCGCAGGGGATTGTACCGGATTTCGGAAGAAGATATTTCATTAAAGAGAATGCGGCCACTCACGGGCACGTATAGGCCAACCAGCAGCTTGACCAGGGTGGATTTGCCAGAACCTGACGGACCCACGAAAGCAATCGTCTCTCCGCGTTCAACCGAAAAAGAAATGCC
>DASZRP010000347.1:0-12441 GCA_035548895.1 Puia sp.
GAAATTCCGCATCCATCGCGTATAGGCTCTGAAGATATAATTTCCTGCCGGCGTGGTTATTGGAATAATGATCGATCCGCCGGCTTCTCCCGGCTTGAGTGAAATCTTTTCCTGGAGCAGGGAATGACTGTCTGCATCCAACAATTCTACATAAGCGATCTTGCTGATGTCGAGCGGACGGTGAAAAGAAGCATCCACATCGTAGATGCGGAACCAGATGATCTCGCCGGGAAGATAAAAATCTTTGTCGGTATGAACATAGAGCTTCTCCTGGATATAGCTGCTGCGATAGTTGTTAAACGCGTTGGTCAGTTGCGACTGTACGGCATCGGACTGCCCGTGGGCCGGAATGCCTGCCAGTGCAAGGAGCAGGGCGGTAACAACCCGGAAGCAGAATATACTGATCTTGATACTTTTCATTATAATTTAGTTCAGTATTAATAAGGCCAGAAATCCGGTTTCGTAAGCACTCCGCCATGCAGGCGACAGTCCACACAGGAGTTTTCAGCCCCTGTATAACCGATTAAGACACCCGTATCTGAATAGAGCGGCGCCAGCGGCACTACGTTGCCGCTGGAAAAAGTCTGGTCGATATTGTCCCTCGGCCCTGGTAAGGGTTTGACCGTATCGACTATGCAGTATTCATATCCGGTATAGATGTAGCCCGGCGGAAGCTCGCCGCGTGAGATGAACATACGCTGCCTGGTTTCGCTGCTGCAGCCTACATATCCGATCACCGGCTCGGAGGCATCTGAAAGGGAATGAATGTTCCCGGTGATGTCCGATGGCTGCGCGTCGAAAATGGACCCAACCTGCTCCGTATTCTTTTGGACCTTTTGATTCCATTCGTACCACTCTTTGGTCAGCACTTTCTGGGTCACCTGGATACTGTATTCTTTAACCAGTTTATCGGTCGTCCCGTAAGGGATCAGCTCAAGCGGAAACTCGAACATAAGGTCCTGGGCTAGTTTAGCTGTTGAGCCGATAATAATATCGGTAGAACTGTCATGCTGATAGCACACGTGATACTGCATGGAATCAGGCCTGTAGACAAAGCTGTCATTGCCGGCATAAATCAGCGTGGAAATGTATTGCGATGTATATTCCCAATCTTCTCTGTAACTCCACTGGTAATAGACAGAGTTATTCGTTGCATCATGGGTCGTTACATAAATATTCACGGCGGAGCCATTGGATGCGGGCTTCCAGCTTATGCTGTCGATGGGCGGCGTAAGTTTCGGAATACTGAAATCGGACTGATATTCTTTCCCGTTCACTGTTTTTATGCTGATTCGATATTGTTGCTGCATATCTACATTCCAGGGCCCGAGCGCGTATCGGCCGCTTCCCAGCTCCGTGAGTGGATAGTCAGAACCGCCGCTTGCCTGTATGGATATCGTGGCGCCATTTTCCGGAATGATATAAGGAGAATCCAACCCGGTGGTCCGGCTCAGGGTGAATTTTGTTGAGTCGCCTCCGATATTAATAAAACCCTCCACCACCAGGTAACCGGTAGGCGGATTATGGACCGGTGCATTGTATTTATCCTTGCAGGAACCAATGATCAGCAAGACCGGTATCCACCGCCAGCAGGCGCCGGTCAGCCTGCTCCAGAAAGAACGCTCACTTTTTTCCATTACCTCATTTTAAATATTGCATAATTAGAGTTACCAATAAGGGTTACCAGAAATCGGGTTTGGTGGTAGTGCCTCCGTATAACCGGCAGTCGACGCAATAAGGGCCCGATGCGGTGTAGGCGACAATAGCATTCATGTTATATACCGGACTGATCGGAGTCAGCATACCTCTGTCAAAATGTTCAGCAATGGCATCGTGGTTATTTTTAACAGTGTCGATCATACAATCTTCATACCCGGTGGTCACCGACACGGGCGGAAGTTCGGATCGGGCAATGAACCGGCGCTGCTGCGTTTCACTGCTGCAGCCCACATAGCCGATTACGGTTTCCTTCGCATCGGCCGTGTTGTGAATATTTCCACTGATATCGGAAGGCTGCGCATCGAAAATGGAACCTAATTGTTCGGTATTCTTCTTGACGCGCTGTTCCCATTCGTACCAGTCTTTGGTCAGCACATGCTGCTTCACCAGCACGCTATAGCGTCGCGTCAGTTTATTCACTCCCTGATAAGGGATGAAGGCAATTGGGGTTTCATACAATATATCCTGGCTGAGTTTGGCCGTTGACCCGATCAGGATATTGGCGGACAAATCGGTCATATAACAAACATGAAACTGCAGGGAATCCGGCCGGCGGTCGAACTGGTAATTGCCAAGATAAATCACCACCGATATGTAGGGCGTAGCGTATTCCCAGGTCTCTACATAGTCCCACTGATAGTAAATCGACTTATTGGAGGCATCATGGGTGCTCACGTAGAGATTAATTCCGCCGCCTGCGGGAGCCCAGCTGATGCTGTCAATCGGCGGGGTGATTTTGGCATCTGCAAGATCGGACTGGTATTGCTTTCCATCCAGTGTTTTGATATAGATCCGGTATCGCTGATTAAGATCAACGGGGAAGCTGCCAAGCACATAGTGGCCTCCGCCAATTTCCGTCATCGGATACTCGCTCCCGTTAGCCGATTGCACCGATACGATGGCGCCGTTCTCCGGAATAATATAAGGCGAATCCAAACCGGTGGTCCGGCTGAGCGTGAACTTCGTGGAATCACCGCCAACATTGATAAACCCCTCCACGACCAGGTATCCGGTGGGCGGATTCTGTACCGGCGCGCGGTAAAGGTCTTTGCAGGAAGCTGTTAATGTCATCGTCAATATGATCCAGTGAATACCTTTCATCCCTTCACACGTTTCAAAACCTGATATTATAATTGATATAGGGGATGGCGCTTCCGAAAATCGACAATTTATATCCGTTGACGGCCCCGTTTTCAGAAACATAATACACCGAGTAAGGATTATGCCTTCCGGTAACATTATACACCCCAATCGTCCAGGAATTATGTGTTTTCTGATGAACCCTGTGGTTCCCGTCTATATTCATCGCAAAATCGGTCCGGAAATAATCCGGGATACGGTAGGCATTACGCCCGGCATACAGCGTCCGGTATGAATTATCGTAATAGAACAGCCCTACGGGCAGGGTGATCGGACGGCCCGTGCTGTAGGTCGCGTTCACCGAAAGACTGAACCGGTGGTTCACCCGGTAATTCACGACGGCCGTAGCGGAATTCGGTTCATCGTAATTCGCGGGATATTCTTTTCCACCATTGATCAGCTCGCCGGCATTTGGATCGTCCTGCTTCAGCAATATCCTGGAATAGGTATAGCTGATCCATCCATTCAATTTGCCGGTCGGCTTCTTGATCAGGAATTCAATCCCGTAAGCCCGGCCCTTCGTTTCGACCACGTCGGTTTCAATATGATGATTCAATACGAGCTGGGCGCCGCTTTTGTAATCGAGATAATTCTCGATCTTCTTATAGTAAACTTCGACGGAAGTTTCGATGGTATTGTTTTTGAAATTGTGATAGAGCCCTAGCGAAAGCTGCTGCCCTTCCTGGGGCTTGATATTCGGATCGCTGAGTTTCCAGATATCGGTTGGCGCTATCGCCGTCGTGTTGGAAAGCACATTGATGTATTGCCGTTGCGTGTTGAAGCCGGCCTTGACGGAGAAATTATCGCTGAACTCATATTTCGCCGAGGCCCGGTATTCGAGACCGCCATAATTTTTGATAAAAGCATTTTTGCCATAGGTCTGCGTGCCGATGATATTATCTTCTGTTTTCGGGAGGCCGGGAGCATATTCATTTACGGTTTGCGGGCCTAAGTAGTTAAAGAGGGAATAGCGGATCCCGCCTTCAATGGAAAACCCCGGCGTAATGGTATACTTGTCGCTCAGGTATAAGCCGCTCTCCTGGGCATGTTCCGCCTCCACGACGTCCGGCACCACCAGGGATGACTTGCCCACGGGTTGATAACTGCCCGGATCGAGCTTATAGTTAATGGTATTGAAGCCAAATTCGAGGCTATGGGAAGCGCTTACATAATAGCTGAAATTGGCTTTCAGGTAGAGCTGATTGATATCGAAATTCAGCTTATAGGCATTGACCGGATTCTGATCGCTCGAAATTTCATATTGGTAGCGATCGTAGCCGGTCGTGAACACGCCGTAGAACTTATCGTTGAACACGTGCTTCCACCTCAGCGAAAAATTGAGATTACCGTAGCCATAGGTCGTATCGCTGTTCAGGTTGAATTTGTCGTGGCTGGTATAAGCCGTTAGGTACAGATTATTTTTCTTGTTGATCTCGTGGGCAATGTTCAGGTTCAGGTCATAGAACGACGCGCGGCTGTTCTTGTACTGCTCGGGCAGCAGGTTGAGCAGCCAGTTGGCATAGGTGGTGCGGCCGCCCAGAATAAACGAGGTTTTGTCTTTTACGATCGGCCCCTCGATGTCGAGGCGGGTGGTAAGCAGTCCAATGCCTGCCGAACCGGTAATATTTCTTTTATTGCCTTCCCGGCTGTTGATGTCGAGCACCGACGACAGGCGGCCGCCATAACGGGCAGGGATACTGCTTTTATAGAGCTCCACGTCCTTCACCACTTCCGGGTTGAAGGCAGAAAAAAGGCCAAAGAAATGGGACGGATTGAAAATAGTGGCTTCGTTGAAGAGGATCAGGTTTTGATCTGCCGAACCGCCACGCACGTTCAGTCCGGTACTGGCCTCGCCCACCGACTTCACGCCTGGCAGGGTCAGCACCACTCGCAAAAGGTCGGCTTCCCCAAAAGCGACCGGAACCTGTTTGATGGTTTTGATATCGAGTTTTTGAACGCCCATCTCCATACCCTTAACGTTGCTGAGCTTTTGGGCAGACACAATAACGTTTTTCAGCATCATCACCTGGTTTTGAAGATCGATATTCAGCTTACCGTCTCCCTCGAGCTGGATCTGCCGGCGCGTATCTTTCATGCCGATACTCTGGATATTCAATACATGCCTGCCTTTGGGCAGCGAAATCGTGTAGTAGCCATATTGATCGCTGGCCACGCCGATATGCGGTTTATCGATATAGATGGAGGCGCCGATCACCGGTTCACCCGTTTTTATATCACGAACATACCCATTGATGATGGCTGTAGGCAGCCCATTATTTGCGGTATTCTGACCGATCTGGTATAATTTATTTTCCAGCAGCGCATACTTCAGATGAGAGGGCTCGTCGCTCGTCTTATCTACTTCAGTGGCATTCAAGCTGCGTTGCTCGGCCTGCAGGGTTCCTGGCGCCGGGGTGATGCCGAAATTGGTCTGAATGGCAACGCCACGAGTCAGGAAGACCCGCAGATGACGGTCAATAGCGTAATTGTAAGTTGTTCCGGCAAAGATCCTGTCCAGCAGAGCGGGAAGGGACTGCCTGTCGGCCGTGATCGTGATGCTGACGCTGTCTAAAGCGGCTGAATCATAATAAAAATAATAGTTGGTCTGGCTCTCCACTTCGTCAGCGAACTGCGCTATGGTAAGGTTTTGAAAATTTCCGCTGATCAGGTTTTGGGGATCTTTTTGCGCCGACACCGGAGTGCAAAACCAGGCCAGAAAAAACATAAGCATCAAAAGGGAAACCGCGTATCTCATCCTATTTTCTGATTTGATCGTAATAGGCAGTCACTTTGGTAAGCACGCCCTGGGGATCTTTTCTGAATTTCAGCTTATTCTTCCGCATAAACTGGCTGAGTTCTTTTTTATGATCGCTGAATACCTGCAGCATTTCTTTCTTCTTGTTTACCGGAAAATAGGCGTTGCCCATTTTGACATAATAATGCGGATATTCATCAACATACCGCAATATGCCTTCATTGGTCGTCAGTTCTTCCCGGATCCTTTTTACCATTTTCTTCAGCAATACGGTATGGCCTTCATAAAGCAATTCATAGAAACCGGTACCATACAGGTCCTGGTTCGATTTATCGACCACGATGCGGATAAAATGATGGCCCTCGATCGTAAACCAGCTCAGCCTTTCGTTGATCAGCTGTATCCAAAATCCCCGGTTCAGGGTGATGACCGCTTCTGAAAGATCATCGTACAGGAGGGGGATATTCTCCAGCGACAGACCTTCATAATTCAGGGACGATTTCCGGAATTCACGGGAAAGAAAAAACGGAATGCCCGCAGTAAAAGTGAAGGGATAGCCATAATACAGGCGTCCGTTATAAAGCGGCAGCTCGTCTCCGATCCGATCGAAATAGACCTGTTCGGTGTTGGCGATTGCCGCCCGGTAGATCAGGCTGTCATCGGCCGACGATTGCGATCTGGAAAAAAAGGGACAGAAAAGAACCGGCAGGAAAATCACAAACAGTCTCAATCTCATAAGCAAAATTAACCGGTATAATGAATAACAATCAGGTCAAGGAATCGGGAAGTTATGTGTTTTTTACAATAAACGATTTTGAATTGATATTCCGAATTTAAAAATCTTTTTATTGTTCGTTGGCCGGTTTTTTTTGCATATTCACCGCCTGTCCGCTAAATAAATATACCGCGCGCCGGGAGGCTGCTATTTCCCCATCCAGCGCTTGAATTCGGTTACTTTTTCCCGGCTTACCAGGGCTTCTTTGTCCACGGCAGGTTTTAATCCAAGAATCAGCCGGTTACCGAAATAGTCGTCGATCTTCTCGATGCTGCTGACGGATACATAAAAGGAACGGCTGATACGAAAGAAGCGTTCCGGGTCGATCATTTCCTCGAGCTCATCCATGGTATACTCCACCACAAACTTCCGGTTGTCGGCGGTTTTGAAGAAATTGAGCCGTCCGTCGCTGAAAAAATAGGCGATTTCTTCGATGCCTACGCTTACCAGCTTCTGCCCATGCTTCACCAGAAATCTTTTTCGGAATTCCCGGGGCTGCAGTTTCTGCTGCAATTCCCTGACCAACGATTCCAGTGAAACGGGGCCGGGGTCTCCGCCGGCCTGATATTGCTGCCGCATTTTTTTATATTTCCCGAGAGCAGATTGCAATTCATCTTTCTGAACCGGTTTCAGCAGATAATCGATGCTGTTGACCTTAAAAGCCTTCAGCGCATATTCATCGTAAGAGGTAGTGAAGACCACCGGGCTTTTTACCTCGGTCTGCTTAAATATTTCAAAGCTCTGGCCGTCCGCGAGCTCAATATCCATCAGGATGAGATCTGGCTGCGGGTGAGTATTGAGCCATTCCACGGTTGCCCGTATGCTATCGGTAACACCGATCACTTCCGCTTCGGAGTCGATGGAAGCCAGGGTCTTCTGTATTTTCTTTACGGCAAGATCTTCATCTTCTACTAATAATATTTTCATGGTGATATCCGCTTTCGGCGGCCTCCTTTTTAAGATTTATTGAATGGATTGCAGGTCGGATGCAGTTGCCGTAAGCGGAAGCACGACCATAAAATACCCTTCACTTTCGACAATTTCAAACCCCTCCTGCTTCATGAGCCGATATTTTGAACTGATGTTTTTCAATCCGATCCGGGTGGTCGCTCCATGGCTCACCGGCTTGCGCTGCAGGTTGTTGTTCACCACGAGCTTGTTGCCGCTTGCCGTAAATATTTCCAGCTTCAGCGGCTGCTGCCGGGAAACAATATTGTGCTTTACGGCATTTTCGATCAGCAGCTGGAGGCTAAGCGAAGGCAGCAGGAAAGGATAGTAGCGGCTGTCAATATCCACCTGCATTTGCAGGGCCTCCCCATAGCGGGTTTTTAACAGCCCGTAATAAGAGTGAATGAAATTGACTTCCTTTTCCACGGTCGTCATATCGTCTTCATTATTCTTCAACAGGTAGCGATATACTTTGCTCAGCTCGTCAAGAAAGCACTCGGCTTCTTTCCTGTCTTCCTGGATGAGCGAAGAGAGCGTATTGAAACAATTAAACAGAAAATGCGGATTCACCTGTTCCTTGAGCTTTTCAAATTCATGCTGCAGCCCCATCTGCTCGACCAATTCCTTCTCTGCCAGGCTTTCCTTGAATTTTTCCAGCAGATAGATCACTTCCCAAAGCGTGTCGAATATGAGGTTTATTGCGAGACCGACCAGAAAAGCCCATTTAAAATCAGCCCATTTGAATTGGTAACCCAGAATATGAAAGTGATCGTAGGTGAGCAGGATGATCAGGCACGATGGCGTCATCACCAGCGGATTGGTGAAGCATTTATAAAAAATCCGCTTCCCCGTTTCACGCAGGGAGGAGAATTTTTTCCGGATATAATGATCATACTGAATATGCATATACCAGGAAGGAATGCCAAGCGCATAGATAATGGGTGTTGAGACTGCCCAAACCTTCCAGTCGGTAAAGACACTATCGGGATAGAGGATCCAGTTCCAGGCCAGCACGATGAAAGGCATCGAAAGAATGAACCCGCCGATCTGTACCCTCCAGGGTTTAGAGAATTTCATATAAATACCTCCTCTTTTTCAATCAGCGGCACAATGACTTCCCGGTAGCCTCCGGTTCCCAGGATCTCGACATCCGGCTTGCAAAGCAGCCGGTATTTTTTCACCAGGTCATCCAGCGCTTCTTCCTGGTCGGAAGTTCCACTGAGTTTTTTCGGCTGTTCGTTATTACCGATGATCAGCCGTTGCTGATCATCGCCCGATATCCGGATAAACAGCGGTTCATCCTTGCTAAAGGCGTTACTGTAGATGATATTCTCCAGAACAACCTGGAGTGTCAGGGGGGCCATTTTGAGCTGAGCCATATTTTCCCTGACCCGAATATCCACCTGCAGTGCGCTCCCGAAACGCGTTTTGCCGAGATAGAGATAGGAAACCATGAACCGCAGCTCATCTTCCAGCTTCACCAGCTTCTGTTCGTCACCCTGCAGCAGATAACGGTAAACCTTGGTCAGCTCATCCAGGAAGCGTTCTGCTTCTTCAGCATCCTCCTGGATCAGGCTGGAAAGCGTATTAAAGCAGTTGAACAGAAAATGCGGGTTGATCTGACGTTTGAGGATCAGCAGGCGGCTCTTCTGATAGGCATTTTGCAGACGGCCGGTTTCCGTGACCGAAGCCTTCCATTGCTCCCAGCCTGCAGAAGCTTCGTTTAACAATGTAAGGATCGTGCTGGCAATGCAGGAAAAGGACAATACCCACCATTGCATGCTTCGCATGGGGGTGCAACCAACCCACCCGTTCTTCTCGTAAAGCAGGTAAGCCGTTTGCGTGCTCAGGAGGTTCAGAATATAAAAAACAGGCAGCATCACGGCAATACGCCGGAACAATTCATGATCGGCCGGAAAATTCCTGCGTATGATCAACGCTACGAATCCGAAGACCACATAGATAATACAGAAATAGAGAAGGGAAAAACCAAAGCAGCGAAAGAACAGGGTGGTGGTGGAAACGGAACAAGCGCCCAGCATCAGCAGGTTGAGGATCACCGTGTAGGGGATCAGGAACGAGATGAAAATGGTCGGCTCGCTGCGGCTATACCGTTTCAATTGCATAATAACAAATTAACGCAAAATCAGCCTGACCGCTTCCGGGAACGGATGGATTGTTGTTCACGGGGATGAATTGACGATTCAGACGAATGGGATGAGCGGGAATGGATGACAGATGATAGATGACAGATGGCAGTAAGCGGTTAAGCACTGTCATCTGTCAACCGTCATCCGTCAACTATTGATGCAATTGCGCCATCGGCACAGCGTTCGCTGCCGGCTTAACGCTTTTCAGGCAGGCAAAAATAGACCCTGGCACTCCGGCCTCGCGGTTTTGGTTGTCAGGGTGTTGAAAAGCCGGTCAAGCTTCCGCTTCCGGGCCCTTCGGTTGGCGGCACAGACCACCCTGATCTGTATGCCGATGAATTTTCCTTTCATGATGATGTTTTTGGTTGTTAATATTCGGGCGCAAAGTTGTGGTTGAATGTCGGCGACGCCAAGGTGAGTTTGCCTGAACTGTTCTTTTTCGCGGATAAATTGTTGCCGGCAGCAACCGAGCATTTTCGTTTGTTGGTCCGAGTTATAACATACCGGGGTGTGCCCAGGAATGCCGGGCTGTCTGACCTGAGGTACTTCCTGCAGTGAACTGATCAATTATGGATGGAAGCCATTGCCCGCAGGATATTCGACGCCCAGGAATAAACATTATGCCCCATGATGACGCGGCGCATCTGTTTCATCTTCTGGACCTGAACGGGCTTTGGCATCTCCAGCGCTTCCTTGATGGCATCGGCCATCTGCTCCACATCGTAGGGATTCACGATGAGCGCTCCGTGCAGTTCCTGCGAAGCGCCGGCGAAGCGGCTGAGAATAAGGACGCCCTCGTTTCCCGAACGCGCGGCAATAAATTCCTTGGCTACCAGGTTCATCCCGTCGTGCAGGGAGGTGACCATGCAAAACGCAGCGCTCTGGTAATAAGGAATGATCTCTTCGTGACTATGGTGCCGTTTGAGGAGTAAGATCGGCTGCCAGTTCCGCGATTTGAATTTCCAGTTGATCCGATTCACTTCGCTTTCCACGGCATTTGTAATATCGGCATAGCTTTTCAGCAGCGAACGGCTCGGCGCCCCGATCTGCACAAAGGTAAACCGCCCTTTATAGTCCGGATATTTTTCGAGGAACCGTTCTATGGCCAAAAATTTTTCGATCAACCCTTTGGTATAGTCGATACGGTCAACGCCAATGCCGATAATTTCGGCGCTGAGCCCATGCTGTTTTAATAACTCGGCAGGATCTTCTTTTTCGACCGGGCCGCTTTCAAAATCTTTCAGGGTAAAGGAAATGCTGATGGGGAAAGGTTTCACCACAGTGAAATGGTTGCCGATCTTCACGGAGAAATTCTCCCAGATCACGCGCGATTCAAGCGAAGTGTTCACCGTCTCCAGGAAATTATTGCAATGGTACTGGGTATGAAAACCGATGAGATCGCCGCCTAACATACCGCGGAGCAGCTCGCGCTGCCACGGGCAAATGCCGAAAGATTCGGGGTTGGGCCAGGGGATATGCCAGAAGATCGCGACTTTGGCATCGGGTCGTTTATCCTTGATGAGCTTGGGCAGCAGTGCAAAATGGTAGTCCTGCACCAGGATGAAGGGTTCTTCCTGGTCCTTGATCTCCTCCAGCACGGCCCGGGCATAAAGCTCATTGACCTCCTGATAGTAGTCCCAATCCTCTTTTCTGAAGATGGGACGCGTATGCGCAATATGGCAGAGCGGCCAAAGCCCTTCATTGGAGAATCCGTAATAAAAATGGTTCTCCTGTTCCTTGGTGAGCCATATGCGGCGCAGCGTGTATTTTCCTTCGTAAGGAGGAACCTGCACCTTATCGTGTTCATCCACTGTTTCCTTGTCGGCATCGCCGCTGCCCGAAGCGATCCACAGGCCGCCGCAGGCTTTCAGAATGGGCTCCATCGCGGTGACCATACCACTGGCAGGCACGATGCATTTGATTTCTTTTCCGGCGTGCACATGCATGTACGGTTCCCGGTTGGAAACCACCACCAGGATCTTGTCCTTGAGCAGTTGCTTCATCTCTTCGTTGAGCCGTTCGTGTGTCCAGACCATTTCACCGGTGGTACGCAGCTGCGCTTCCTCCTGCGCAATGGCCTTGGCTTCCTGCATGGCTTGCGCAATACCCGATATTTCCTTATACAGGGGTTCCAGGAAATTGAGCATCGGCCGCTTCTTCATCAGATCGGTATTTCCGAAACGAACGGCCTTCACCCATTCCACTACCCGGTTCAACGGTGTTAATATGCCCCAGCGCACCACCAGCAGGGTGACGACGGAAATGACCAGGGCCTGTAAAAACCAGCGGATGAAATTGCGCAGCCAGATGCTGTGAATGATATTGGTGATATATTCGGCGTCGGCATAGAATATGACCGCGCTTACCGGGAAATTGTGCAGCTTTACCAGGCGGATATATTCATATACTTTCCGGCCATGAATATTGAGCAGATTGCCCATCGAGCTGTCTGCCGCTATGGCCTGCGCCACATAGTCGGATGAAAACGGCAGGTAGTGCCCGGCATTCTCGTTGAGGGCGACCAGGCTGTCGCGATTGTAGTTCACGGCCAGTCCATCGAAGCGATTTTGCGTGATGAGACTATCGGTAATATTCTCAAAACGCAGATCGTTTTCCTTCTCTATGGGAGAAAGATGCGCTTTATAAAACACTTCAGCCTCCTGGATGGTTTTCGATTCCAGTACGTTAATAAGTTGGTTGCGTTCGGAGGCAATCTGAAAAGCCGTAAATCCAAAAGCAACCAGTCCAACGGCCGCAATAATCGAAATAATCAGTGCCAGGTTTATTTTCATATCAGTCCGTTTAATAACACAATGACATTTTGAACGTTTTCCAGCCGGTATTTGGCTAAGGTGTCGCCTCCACCTACTTTAATGGTAAAAGCCTGCGAATTGTTCAATAACACGCGAAACATGTCTTCATCTGTGCGGTCGTCGCCAATGCAGAGGATGAAG
>DASZRP010000348.1:0-6972 GCA_035548895.1 Puia sp.
AGCAAACGACTGTACCTGCTGACCAATCATACCGCCAATAATGTTCTGATTTATAACAAGGACGGCAGACTTTGCGGATCCTGGGGAAACAATTATCCCGGAGCACATGGGTTGACCATTACCAATGAAAACGGGACAGAATTCCTTTTCATTGCGGATTATGAGCGGCACCAGGTTATAAAGACCACCCTATCGGGTCAGGAGGTCATGGTCTTCGACTATCCGAAAGAAACCGGCAGGTATGCATCCCCCGAAGAATATAAACCGACGGAAACAGCCATTGCGCCCAACGGGGATATTTATGTCACGGACGGATACGGGTTGCAATATGTGATCCAGTATAATCACAGCGGGGAATACATCAGGCACTGGGGAGGTCGGGGCGAACGCGACGACCAGTTCGATTGCGTACACGGCGTGGCGTTAGACAACCGCGACACGTCGAATCCCATACTGCTTATCACTTCGAGAAACCAAAATGCCTGGAAACGGTTCACCCTGGATGGTACTTATATTAGCGCCATTCATTTGCCAGGGTCATTTGTCTGCCGACCCGTGGTCCATCATGAAAATATATACGGCGCCGTTTTTCGTTCGGGCACAAACCAGAATAACGCGTCCGGGTATATTACTGTCCTGGACAAACGGAATACTGTTGTGTCAACGCCGGGAGGTACTGCCCCACAATATAAAAACGGCAACCTACAGGAACAAAAGCAGGATGGCAATGCATTTATCCACCCCCACGACGTGTGTGTGGATGATGAAGAAAACCTGTACGTGCCTCAGTGGAACGCCAACGGCAGCTACCCGGTAAAGCTTGAACGCATTAGATAACTAAAATTTAAAAAAATGTTATACAAAAACTACTTCAACTACCGGCCCTTAACGCCGGATGAACTGAACCGGTTCAAAGAAGATGGTTACCTCATCTTAAAAAATGTGCTGACGACGGAAGGCCTGAACAAAATGCGGGAAGAAGTGATGCAGGCCTGGAACGCCGAGAAGGAATCCTTCGATCCTTCCAAATCCTGGTTGCAAAACTCGTTGCTGGTAAACATTCATCACAAAGCGCCTACCGTCAAAAAATACTATTTCGAAGGCCCTTTGGTAGAAATTGCGAGCCAGATCATTGGCCCCAATATCAAGGGAGCAACCTCGCAACTTACTTTCAAGATGGTGGGCAATATAAAGCCCTTCGGCTGGCACCAGGACAATGGTTATGGCGAACTCGACCCTTACAACGCATTGACCACGCTGACCGCCATAGATGATACAGACCGCGGGAACGGCTGCCTGTGGCTGATCCCCGGAAGTCATAAGAAAGGACAGGTACGTGTCAAACAAACGGAAGATCAGAAAAAAAGCCAGTCGGAGATAATCGTGGAAGCCGACGATTCGCTGGCCGTGCCGATGGAAATGAAAGCGGGCGATGCGCTCATATTCAATTGCTGGATGCTGCATAAATCTGATGGCAACTATTCAACAGACCGCGATCGCCGGATATTGTTCTTACGGTATGCCGACGCCGATGCCGTTGAAGTGTACAATAACGGAAAACCCAGGCTGGGGAGGCTTGTAAAAGGTCAAACCCGTTTTGAAGAAGTAAAAAATTTCGAAGCCGATTTGTAGCGACGGAATTGCCGATCATCAAAAGACATTGAAAAATGAAACGACTCTTCCTGCCGGTCAGCAGTATAATGGGAATTTGCTTCCTCCTGCTATCCGGGAATAATTGTTACGGGCAGTCGCTGAATTTCATCTATAAGGCCGGGGACGAGGGCTATAGCTGTTTTCGCATACCCGCTATGGTGACAACGAAAAAAGGGACCGTGTTAGCCATTTCGGAAGGAAGAAGAAACAACTGCGGCGATGCCGGCGATATCGATCTCGTGGTAAAACGGTCCTTTGATGGTGGCAAAACCTGGGGGCCGCTGCAAGTTATATGGAGCGACAGCACGAATACCTGCGGTAACCCCTCGCCCGTCGTCGACAATAAAACGGGTGAGATCATATTGCTGTCAACCTGGAACCTGGGTACCGATCATGAAAAAAACATCGTCAACCAGACCAGTCGCGATACCCGGAAGGTGTTCGTGCTTTCTTCTGCCGACGATGGCAGCACCTGGAGTAGTCCGCAGGATATAACAAAATCGGTAAAGCAGGACAACTGGACCTGGTATGCTACAGGCCCGGGTGCTGCCATCCAGATCAAAAAAGGGAAGTATAAAGGCCGGCTCGTCGTGGCCTGCGATCATATCGAAGCAGTCTCGAAAACTTCCTGCTCGCATACCATTTATTCGGATGATGACGGCAAAACATGGGTGCTCGGAGGCACAGTACCCCAGGGTAAAGTGAACGAATCGACTGTCGCGGAATTGCCCGACAGCCGTTTAATGCTGAACATGCGCAATGCCGGTGAGGCAAGATACCGGCAGGTAGCTTTCAGCACAGATGGGGGGAAAAGCTGGTCTGATATTCATGCCGACAGCACGCTCATTGAGCCCGTCTGCCAGGGAAGCCTGATCCAATACAGTTATAGAAGCAAAAAGAAATTCATGGTCTTTTCCAATCCGGCCAGCAAAACATCGAGGGAGGCCATGACCGTTCGCTTAAGCTACGATAAAGGGAAAACATGGCCGCTCAGCAAATTACTGTACAGCGGCCCTTCCGCCTATTCCTGCTTGGCTGTACTCCCCGATGGAAATATCGCCTGCCTTTTTGAAGCAGGATATGCAAAAGCCTATGAAGGGCTCGTGTTCAGCGAAATTGAATTGAAAGCATTTAGCAACCAGGCAGGAGACACAAACCCCTGATCATTTCAAAAACAACCAGGCATTTGCTGACAAAAAATAATCTGAGGGGAAACTGGGGCACGCTGCTGCTGCCTGTCAATACCGATGAAAGCATTGATTACAATCGATTGTCCGGAGAAATCGATTATCTCATCAGTGCCGGATTAGATGGTATATATTCTAATGGAACTGCGGGAGAATTCCACAACCAGACAGAGGAAGAATTCGACGAGATACAAGGTCTGCTGGCGGAAAAATGTCGGAATGCCGGAATGAGATTTCAAATCGGGGCAAGCCATTCTTCGCCGATTATTTCGTTGGAAAGAATAAAGCGTGCGGTTGCTTTAAAGCCAGATGCTTTCCAGGTGATTCTTCCCGATTGGGTGATAACCGGTGAAGCGGAGCAGGTTTATTTCTTACAAAAAGTTGCCGAAACGACGGCGGGAATTCCGCTTGTCCTATACAACCCCCCGCATGCGAAAACAGTTCTCGGGCCGACGGACTTATGCAAGCTGGCAAAAGAGGTCCCGCAGCTCATCGGCATTAAAGTGGCCGGCGGAGACGCGCAATGGTACAAAGACATGCAACAATGTTCTTCAACATTAGCCGTATTCGTTCCCGGGCATTTCCTGGCAACAGGCTTTCGGCAGGGGGCATCAGGAGCCTATTCCAATATTGCCTGCCTCAGCCCGAAAGGATCGCAATGGTGGTGGGAGCTGATGCAAACAGATCTCGATCAGGCCCTGCTGCTCCAAACAAGGATTTTAGAGTTCCTCGACGAATGCATTAACCCATATAAACAGGCGGGGTATTCAAATCCTGCGCTGGACAAATTCCTGGCAGCCGTGGGAGGATGGTCCGATGTCGGCACCCGCCTGCGATGGCCATACCGGTGGATAAAGGAAGATGAGGTATCCGCAGCGCGCAAAAAAGCACTTCGGCTGTTACCTGAATTTTTCAAATTCTAATTGCAAATATCAAAACCACGACGATGCGCCAGAAATTATTCTCCCTCCTCTTTTTTTCTCTCTGCTGCCTGCTGGTAAAGGCGCAGCTGGTCAACGATACCACAACCCGGATCGCAGATACCATCAACATCTCGGATCGCGACTTCCCTTCCGGCAAACTCCCGAAACCCCTGAAGGTTAGGGAATCGGCAGGAATAGCCACGTTTTCCTGGGTCCAGGCCAGCGTTATCTGCTATGCCCGCGCACCGCTGTTTACCCTGGACGACTGCAGGGCCACGGTTACCCCCAAAGGAGATTATCTCCTGATGTTTCCCGACGGCGGCCACTACGGCGGTTCATCGGTAAAGGCAAACGATATGGTAGCTTACCGGTCGAGCGACCGGGGCAAAACATGGACAGGCCCTGTCGTCGCTTTCGATATAGACTATAATCAACATGGGTTCATTCCATTTATTCCCAAAAATTCCAAAAGAATATACGCTTTCGGTACCCAGCCAATATTCGGCATGTACGTCCGCGAAAACGGGTTAATGGAAGATGCACCTATCGGCTACCGTTACTCCGACGACGATGGCTACCACTGGTCGGAAGTACATATCATTAAACCGGTGAACGACTCTGGCTTCACCGGAATGTCCGTTATGCGCATGACCGAGACCGATAAAGGTACCTGGCTGTTAGGCAGTCACGAAAGCGACTGGAGTTATAAACCCCTGATGACCCGGCAATACATCCTCCGCTCCGAAGATCAGGGCAAGACCTGGGAACTGCTACCCGGCAAGCGGCATGGCGGCTGGTTTGCCAAATGCTACAATCGAATGGATGAAGGCCAGGTCGTCAACCTGGGCAACGACAGTGCATTCCTTATGACCCGCACGCCCGAAGGGCACCTCTGGTCATCGTACAGTGCTGACGACGGGAAAACCTGGACCTACCCCGCTCCGACCCCTCTGGTCCATCCCGACGCGCCCGCCATGGTGTACAAACTCTCCGACAACAAGACATTGATCACGTTCATCCATAACCGTAATCACGATCTCGACTACACCGGCCTCAGCGGCTCAAAAAAAGAGATCATGATGGATCGCGCCGAACTCTGGTTTTCGTTGTCAAAAGACGATGGAAAGACCTGGAGCGAACCCAGATTCCTTTTTGTGAACGCATTGGCCCCATCTTATAAAAGTCCCTTCCGAAATTACCAGTGTTCCTATATAGACATGTTCGTCGACAATGGCGAGGTCCATATTTTCATTCCACACCGCTGGGAAAGGGTGGTATATGTACATTTTAAAGAATCCGACCTGAATAAATTCCCGACCAGGGCACAATTGCTCGGTAGTAAATAAACCTTTAAAGCCATCGATTATGTATCAGAAATCTTCTTTCTTTCTCCTTTTCGCTTTGTGTGGCCTGTTGTCAAAGGCGCAATCCACCGCCGATACAACGGACCGGATCGCTGACAGCATTGTCATCGCGGACCATCACTTTAGCTCGAGCAAACTCCCAAAACCGCTGAAAGTGGTAGAGCCGACCGGCGTGGCTACCTTTTCCTGGGTGGAGGGCAAGGTGATCCATCATGCCCGAAGCCGCAAAGGCGGCCTGTTCGAATGCCGCGCCACGGTGACGCCGAAGGGAGATTACCTGCTGATGTTCCCCGACGGCGGCCATTACGGCCAGTCTTCGGTAAAAACAAATGATATGCTGGCCTATCGGTCAAGCGACCGCGGTAAAACCTGGACGGGTCCTACCATCGCCTTTGATATCGACTACAATCAGCACGGCTTTATTCCTTTCATCCCAAAAAATTCAAACCGCATATATGCTTTTGGCACCCAGCCAATATTCGGCATGTACACCCGGGAAAACGGCCAACAGGAAAATGCGCCTATTGGATATCGCTATTCCGATGATGACGGATACCATTGGTCGGAGGTTCGTATTATCAAGCCGGTTAACGACCCCGGATTCAGAGGTATGTCGGTTATGCGCATGACCGAGACCGATAGGGGGACCTGGCTGCTGGGCAGCCACGAAGGCGACTGGAGCTATAAGCCCCTCATCACCCGGCAATACCTTCTTCGCTCCGAAGACCAGGGCAAGACCTGGGAGCTGCTGCCCGGTAAACGTCATGGCGGCTGGTTTGCCAGATGCTTTGACCGCATGGATGAAGGAAGACCGATCAATATCGGAAATGATAGTGTGTTATTCATGATCCGCACACCTGAAGGTCATCTATGGTCTTCTTACAGCAAGGACGATGGGAAAACCTGGACCAACCCCAGCCCGACTCCCCTGGTCCATCCCGACGCGCCGCCCATGCTTTATAAACTTTCCGACAACAAAACCCTGATCGAGTTTTTTCACAACGAGAATCATGACCTGAACTACACCGGGCTTAGCGGCACAAAGAAAGAGATCATGATGGATCGTTCCGAACTCTGGTTCTCCCTGTCGACCGATGACGGGAAGACCTGGAGCGAACCGAGGTTTTTACTGGTGAACGCGCTTGCCCCGACCTATTCAAGCCCTTTCCGCAACTATCAGTGTTCCTATATCGATATGTTTGCAGATAACGGCGAGCTTCACATTTTCATTCCGCACCGTTGGGAAAGAGTTCTTTATCTTCATTTTAAAGAGTCCGATCTGAAAAAGTTTCCAACCAGGGCAGAGTTGTTTGCCAACAGATAAACTCGAGTCTTTCACCGAATGAAAAAAAAGATCCTCATAGCGGTAGATGATTTTAGCTCTGAGCACCTGCATGCCATCAATATGGCCGTAATGGACTGGGCGGAAATCGTCCGCATACCGCAAACAACAGAACAGACTGTTTACCGGAAGGCCCTGTCCGACACTACGATTTGCATCGGCTGGCCTTTGCCGGAATGGATCTTCAATACCTCGTTGAAACTATTGCAAACGGGTAGTAGCGGCTGGGAAAATTATCAGGGCCAGGGATTGGAACGGAAGAGCGATTTCTCCCTGTGCACCGCAAAAGGTATTTATACCATCGGGGTAGCGGAGCATGCCATCGCCATGATGTTCGCGCTCGTGAGGAGAATACCGGTACACGTGCACGATAAAGAACACCGGCTGTTCAGGAGGCATCTGCCCTATGCTCCGGAGATCGCGGGCGCAGTTGCTTGCATCGTCGGGATGGGTGAAATAGGGAAAGAGATTGCGAAACGTTGCAAAGGCGTCGGCATGAAAGT
>DASZRP010000349.1:0-4399 GCA_035548895.1 Puia sp.
GATATAGAGGGGATCATTCCCTTGCTTGATAGAATTCTCTCCCCTGATCCGCACCTGATAGTCCGATCCGGGAAGTCCGTTGGAGGCCGTGATATAAAGCCCAGGCGCTCTACCCTGCAAGGCGGCCAGGGGATCGGTGACCGGTTGCTGACTAATGGTCTCGCTGCTGATCGTCGACACAGAGCCGGTGTTCAGGCGTTTGGAAGTTTTGCCGTATCCGATGATCACCGTTTGATCGAGCGTGTTTTCTGCCGCGACAAGTGTGATACGGATTTCCCGATTCTCACCAACCCTTATTTCCTGATTGTTAAAGCCGATATAAGAAATAACCAGCACGGCATTTTCTGGAATATCCTTCAATGAGAACTCGCCCCGCAGATCAGATGTGGTGCCACGCCTGGTGCCCCGAATAGTAATGCTGGCGCCCGATACCGGTTCACCGTTCTCATTGACTATTCGACCGTGCAGTTCCGTTGTGGGTTGTGGTAACCCGGCTGTGCCGATTACCGGCGAGGAGAGGGTCCGCGCCGAAAGCACGATCGTCTTATTGTGGATCGTATAAGTAAGTGGCTGATCTACCAGTAGCTGGTCCAGGAATTCCCTTAGCGGCATATTCCGCGCTTCCATAGATACCGCATGCGCTTGCTGCAGAAGGTCATAATTAAAAAAGAAAACAAAAGAAGTCTGTTGTTCCACAGCTGTGAGTACTTTCGTCATCGGAACTTCCCTGCCCGACCAGGTGACCGATTGCGAAAAGGCTGTAGTGGCTCTTACCTGCAGGCTGGCAGCAAGCAGAAGCACGGCGCTTAGTTTCATGATGCGCAATGTTTTGGTTAAAGGTCCGCCGGAATGAATGGCTCGACGGAACAAGGCCTGTAAATGCATACTTTTGCATAGTTTGAGTTGAACAATAAAAACAGTCTATCAAGCAGATTGAATCATATTGGGTAACTCAACGAGCTGCCGGGTCCTGTCGCAAGCAGGATTCGGCTTTTGTTATCCGCAATGGTTCAAGTAATTTCTACCGGGTTACCGTAAGGGTTTTGCCGCTAACGGTAAAATGAACCTGGCTTTTAGCTAGCACATCGAGCAATTCATTCAAAGTAAGGTTGCGTTGTATTTTTCCTCCGAAATATTGAACTGGTATGGGCTCCCGGTATTCTACATCCACATCATACCAACGGGCAACGGATCGCATGACGGTCTTCAGGTCAGCCTGATCGAACTGGAAGAAACCATTCTTCCAGGCAACAGCCTGTTGGGGGTCGATAGCCCGGGCGATCGTCATCTTTCCGTTTGAATAGGAGAGATTTGCCTGCTCGTCGGGCTTTAGCTCGCAGGCGGCGGATAAATTTTCCAACGATATCCCGCCTTCCAGCAAAGTTGTTTTCATTTGTTCCTCATCACTGTAGGCCATTACGTTGAAGCGGGTTCCGAGTACTCTTATGCACGTAGTATCGGGCAGCGGCCTTTTCCCTATCACCTGCACCCGGAAAGGCATTTGCGGGTTGGTGGCCACTTCAAAATATGCTTCCCCGCTCATTTGGACCAGCCGTTCCCTGCCAGTAAAGCTTATCGGAAACCGGATTGAAGAACTCGCATTCAGCCAAACTTTCGTCCCGTCCGGAAGGCGAAGCTGCCATTGGCGACCGCGGTCGGTCGTTACGGTATTATACAGGGCCTTCCCGGTCATTCCCGTATAAAAAAGCTCACCGTTGACTTTTTGAGCCCGTACCGATCCCTCTATGGCCAGCGTCCCGTCTGCCGCACTATCCAATACGATAGTGCGGCCTCCGGAAAGACGCAGTATCGCACCATTGTGGCCGGGAAGAATATCCTGCTGTCCGGCAATGGAAACAGCCGCCTCCTGGTGGTTCCGTCCCTTACGAAAAAAATAGACCCCTCCGGTTGTCAATACCAGGAGGACAGCCGCTGCCACCCAGCGTAAAAAACGTATGCTGGAGCCACTACTCTTGTGAGCGGAAGCCTTTTCAAGCCGCTCCTCCAATGCCTGGAAAGCCGTTTCGGCCTGCCGGAGATCAGTAACATCCGGGGTGCTGCCTTCGCGAAGTTCCCTTTCGGCTATTTCCTCCATCAGGAGACGATACTCCGGCAATTTGGCCAGCTCGAAAAACTCTTCCAGATCTTCTCCGGAAAGAGATTGGGCAAGAAATCCGTGCAATAGGTTAATGAATCGGCGGTTGTCGCTAGTCGTCATGATGAACCCTGTTGGTTTATCGTGTAGTCGTCTCTTCCTGGGTAATGACGCACAGACCGAAAAAAAGTACTGGTATGGTTACTAAAAATTTATATCATCCCCAAAAAACAGGTGGAGAGCAGAAGACACAACTCGCCCCGGCGGGATCCGGCGAGCTCACGGATGTTGCGCAAGGCGGCCGTGATGTGTCCTTTTACCGTGCTCACGGACAAGCCCATGGCGAGGGCAATTTCTTCGTAGGGCAATCCCTGGTCCCTGCTCAGGCGGTAAGCTAGTTGTTGTTGAGGAGACAGTTTACGAAGCAGCTCCTGCACTGCGGTCCTTCTCTGACGGGCAATGAGCTGGTCTTCCGGGCTGTTCTGTTCCTCCTTAAAAAGTTCCCGTATGTGCTGAAGGTAACGGTTGTGAACTGCTTGTTTTCGGAATTGGCTGACGATCTCATTCCTGGCTATCCGGAACAGGTAGGCGTCGAAACGGACAACGGAAGACAATATATGTCGTTTCTCCCATATTTTTAGGAAACTTTGCTGAACAATGTCTTCAGCCTGGTCGTGGACCTTGATGTAGCGAAAAGCCACCGAATAAACCGGTCCGTAATAATGTCGGAACAGATCACGGAAAGCCTCTGCATCGCCAATAGCTGTGCGGGAAAGTAAATCCTTTTCATTATGTAACAGGTCCGGCGGCACGGAATCAGCGTTGGTTTAGGAAATGTAAACTTACTAAAAACAGCTGACTAAGAGAGAACACCTACAAATCTCAATGCAGTCTGGTACTCGGGGAGCGTCCCGGCCCGCTAAAACGGTATCCCGATATTTACATATCCCATGACCCTTTTCCATTGATCGCAGTACATAGCACTCAATTCCAGGGGGCCCAACGCGAAGTTGTAAGTAAAGGTGAGCGCATAGCCGGACAGGAAATTCGGGCTTTGATAAAACTGGCTCTTCTCCAGGAAATTATTGTACATCATATCTATACGACCGGTAAGAAAGACATTGTTATATAACTGATACCGGTAGCCCAATTCGGCCGCGGCGAGACTGTTCGAATAGTAAGATCCTTCCCGGAGACCGGCAAAAGTGATCTGGTTATGAAAACTATAGGTAAGTCCTCCGATAGAAAATTCATTCATGATATTCCGGCTGGCATCGAAGTTAATACCTGATTGAACGGCGGTCAGGATCGTGCTTCTGCGACTTAACGGAGTATAACCTTCGAAATGAAACATCAGGCGCGGATAGGCCGTGTTCGATACTGCTGTATCTATATCCTGGTTGTTTACCTGCATTACAACGCCCGGATTCTGGGTATAAACCCAATCGCCCTCCAAATCGAGGCGTACGCCCCGGTGGGGGTAAACCGGCTTATCTAATGAATTATGCCGGAAATAAAGATAGCTGGTCGGAAAATTGTTCGTCCCGCTGAAGGCAAGGGTCGGGGAAATAGAGGGTTTATAGCGGGTCCATTCAAAGCGGGTACCGGCGCCAAATCCAATGTTCCGATTGGTAGAATAACCGAAACGAATATCCGAAACAAAATAATTCTGATTATAGATCCCGGCCTCTTTGGTATTGTTATAGGTGGTGATATTGAACTGGTCGAACTGCAGCGATGCAGTCGCGGCAAATTTTCTCCCTCTTCCAAAATATTGCAGATGCTCACCCCGTATCCGGAAGTTTTCACCGATATCGATGGTAGCGAGGCTGCGCGAACTGGGTGTAAAAAAATCACGGGTAGTCAGGTTCAGGATAGCACTGATGCCGCTGAACTGATTATAGTGCAGCGAAACCTTCCCGAAAGAAAGCGGATTTTCGGTTACATCGAAAATGATCTTGGTTTGGTTTCCCGGTAAGGTATCCAGGAAATAGACGATGCGGTTATAGTAACGCGTACCGGCTTCCCGGCGGATCATTTGCGAAAGCTGCTGCGGTGTATAATAACGATGGGTGAGCAGCCCCATGGTATGAATAAAGAAGTTCTCCGTAGTATGATTTAACCCACGCACCTCATAATCGGTGATGAATACATTCTTTGTTGCAGCGAACGGCTGACGTGGCGGTTCCGGTCCGTAGAGCGTATTCAATGAATCGGCCAGGGCCTTAAGGCGGGGATAAAGTTTACGTCCCTCCGCTATTCCCGAATCGATGATTTCCTCAACCTGGGTGAAACTGCCCATAT
>DASZRP010000350.1:0-26375 GCA_035548895.1 Puia sp.
ATGCTGGTGATGCCGCTGATGCTGACCAGCTGAGTTATTAATTAATTTTTATTGAAAAGGAACTGAAAGGGCTTGAGTTCCTGCTGGCGGACAACGCGCTGGATCTGGCGGGCGCCGCTCAGGATCTTATAATGATTGAGATCGAATACTTCGTGGGCGACACAGAAATTTTCGGGCGTTTCGTAACGGTAAAGGAGATTATTGAGTTTTTCCAGTTCGTGAGCCATGAACTGTTCCGTGGCGAATTCGTCCCTCATAAGGACCAGCAAATCTCTGTCGGGGGTTTTCATTTTCTATATTAGATTTTAATAACCAACCATGCCTTTGTTCAGGCCGCAACCACACTTCTTGCTGCTGCCGCCTATCCCTCTGCCCGAACTACAGGCCGTACCTGCAATGGTAATCATTAACAGGATAAAAAGCAATAGGGCAAACGGTGTTTTCATGGATTTATTTACTCTAATTTAGAAAACGTTTACGATTAATTTTAATTTTTTGTCCCAAATTAAGAAAATTAACAGCTTATCCACATCGGAATTAACAATACTCGTTGCGCCATTAGACTGGGGCCTTGGACATGCAACTCGTTGTATTCCAATTATTAATAATTTGGCCCTGTCCGGTTTTAGGGTATTGTTAGCGGCTTCCGGGCCTCAACGGGTGCTGCTGCAGGCAGAATTTCCACAGCTTGAGATGCTGGAGCTGAAAGGGTATGGCGTACGGTACGCGGTGAATGGTAAACGGTTGGTCACGGGGTTAATACTGCGTATTCCGGCCATCCTGAACAGGGTGAGACAGGAGCATTCCTGGGTGAAAAAGCTATGCCGGGAACGTAAAATAGACGCGGTGATCTCGGACAACCGGTATGGCCTGTATTGCCCTGGGAAATGGAATGTTTTCATTACCCATCAACTTTATATTCAGTCGGGTCTGGGTTCCCGGGTGAACCGGATGCTGTTCAGGCTGAACCAGCGGTTCATCCGGCGTTTTTCAGTCTGCTGGGTGCCGGATAACAAAGGCCCTGATTCTTTGGCCGGCCTGCTTTCGCACCCGCCTCTGCCCGTTTCTTTTCCGGTGGTTTATGGCGGTCTGCTTTCCCGGTTCACCCGTGAAAAGAGAGGAACGGCGGTTTCTTTGTTGATCCTGATCTCCGGACCGGAGCCACAGCGTACTCTTTTCGAGGAAAAAGTATTTCACTCGCTTGACGCCTATAGTGGCGAGGCCGTGGTATTGAGGGGTTTGCCGGGACAGGAAGGACAAACGGTTACGGGCGAACGGATTCGCGTCTATAATCATTTAGAAGGGAAAGCATTGAACGGACTCGTCAATGCGGCCGAATGCATTGTGGCGCGCAGCGGGTACAGCACCATTATGGATCTGGCTGCGCTAAGGAAAAAAGCGGTCCTGATCCCGACGCCGGGACAGACGGAACAGGAATGGCTGGCCGGTTACTTAGATGAAAAAAACTGGGCGAGACGCCTTAATGAAGAAGCGTTCAGCATCGGCCGCTGCCTGGAGCTCGTTTCAAAAAATGACTTTGGCTTTCCTGCTTTTCAGCCAGGTGATTTTGCGGAACGGCTGACAGAAGACCTCAGGCGCCGGTTGAATGTCCTGCCTTAGGACTGTCGAACAGCAGCAGCGTCTTTTCGCCCGCGGAGAAATCAGTCCAGCTGTTCACGCTGGCGGTCACGATGCAGACAGCGCAGGTGGGCAGGTGCTCGACCTTGCCGCCGGTGATATCTTCCGCGTATTCGGTGATGCCGGGATTATGGGAGAAAATGGCGACGCGATCGAATCGGTCGTCTAAAGAGCCGACGACTTCGTCGAACACCCTGGCGGATGCATGATAGAGCTCGGGAATAAAAAGGATTTCTTCCGGTTTGCGATTGTATTGGTTGATGAAGATCTCTGCGGTGGTCCTGGCGCGGACAGCAGGGCTGGATACGAACTGGTCGATCAGGATATTTTTTCTGACCAGCCTTTTGGCCATCTCGGCAGCGTCTTTGGTACCCTGATCGTTCAGGGTGCGATTGAAATCCGGGCCGCCGGTGAAGTGATTAACACTTTTGGCGTGCCGGACCAGTAAAATTGTTTTCATGAATGAGGTTTAATGTATTGTAAGATAAGGCAAGACGGTTTCATCTTAAAAAATTATCGTTATTTTATGTTAATGTCCGGGAAAAAACAGGACATTGAAAAGTACATTTGCATTCCCGATTCCGGAGAGCTTAGAGAAAATCCGAGGATTTTTCCCATCCGGATAACGGGAATGAAACAGTGAAAATACGGATATGATGCGGCTCGTTTTTTTTCCGGTATACACAATAAAAAAAGCATGCCGGATATCGTTGTATCCCTCATTACAAAATAATATTTTAGCAAACAGACCCGTTTAATCCATGATCCTGAAAAACCCTATGCGAAAAACTACGCGTATTATTGCCACGGCGGCAGCCTGCCTGTTTTTTGTCTTTGCCCCGGTATTTGAAACCGGCAACGGACTGATGGCCACGCCCGCAAATCCCCATCCTTCCAGGAAAGTAATTAAGTCAAAGTCAATCGAATTCGAAGCCGAGGTAACGCAGCTTTACCAGGATGCAGACCTCGAAGCCAGCGGCCTGAAGCGCTCGGTTTTTGAATATGCTTATAAAGGCTATTTGTATCTGCTGGCGCAGCACCGGTTAACGAATAGCAGAGTGCTTTCGATTGTCGACTTCACGCAGTCATCGCGCAACCGGCGTTTATATATAATTGACCTGGAAAACAAGAAAGTGCTGATCAATACGTTTGTAGCTCATGGCCGCAAGTCAGGGGGTGAGTATGCGAAATCATTCTCCAACAGTGCGAGCTCGCACAAGAGCAGCCTGGGTTTTTATGTGACCGAGAATACTTATGTGGGAAAGAATGGAAACTCTTTAAGGATGCGCGGTTTGGAGCGGGGCTTCAATGATCGCGCGGCGCGCAGGGCCATTGTGGTGCACGGCTCGAAATATGTGGGAGACGACTTTTTAGAGACCAATGCATTTATCGGGCGCAGCTTTGGTTGCCCGGCGGTACCGGCGAGCGAGGTGGATGATGTGATCGACGACATTAAAGGCGGCTCCTGTTTCTTTATTTACTATCCGGAAAAAAGATACCTCAGTACTTCCAAGATACTCAATGGCTAAGCGGACGTAAACTTCCGATGGTTTGAAGGTGAAAAGGCTCAATATAGGATTCGTACCCTATGATTGGGCTTTTCTTTTTTAAAAATATTTTACCGAACTTCTGATCGCACTCTGAATTTTGTTGTGGAATTGGCCGTAATTTTCATTGAACAGGTCTGTTGAAAGTCCGTCGCTAACGGACATGCAACGGACTTGTTCGGGAAAAACTTTTGATCATTCCATAAAAAAATCAGGCTATGGCCAGTACCAGGGCGATCATATTCCGGGGGAAGGTGGGGCGCCTCGTTTACTACGAATACAGGGGCAAGGCAAATGTCCGTTCCGCGCCCGCACAGGTTCGACAGACGCAGGCGACGAAGGACAGCGCGAAGCGTTTCGGCCGGGCGGTGTCGATGTCGGCCGTGATCCGGTCTGCCCTCGGCTCCGTGCTTCCGGACGATACCGACCGGCAGCGGATGTACCTGCTAAACAAGAAACTGTATCAGTGGCTGGACGGATCGCTGGAACGTCAACCGGGCGGGGACCCTGCGCTTTCGGTGATCAAAGGTTTTGAATTGAACCCGGCGAAGCAGCTGCCGCCGCTGCTTCGCCCCGCGATAAAAGTCGACTGGCAGGCTCAGGGACCGGTTTCACTGACGCTCCCGGCCTTTGTTCCGTCGAACGATATTCGTGCACCGAAGGGCACGGAAAGCCTGTCCTGGCGGATCGGCGTGGCGAGCTGCACAGTGGCGAGCCCTTCCAGGGTAAGGAAATCTTTTACAGAGACCATCGACCTGCCCTACGATGCCCAACCACAGGAAGGGCGGGAGATCTCATTTCCGGTGAACCTGAGCCCCGGCGAGCTGGCGGTACTGGTGGTGGGCCTTCGCTTTTTTGTACGAAAACCTGATGGCCCGCGCGAAGTAACTGAACCGAAATGGTTGCCGCTGGGATTGGTTGGCGGAGGGTATTGTCCATAATTAGTACGAAACAAATGAGATATCCTATATCATTCGTGCAGAAATCTTAACAAGAATTGAAAATAATGGATTGTTCAACGAACATTTAATCTAAGAACTTAATGCCCAGGATTGAACTGGTAACTGAAATCAATTCAACTATTGATATTTGTTTTGATCTTGCGAGAAGCATTGATTTGCACGAGAGTTGCTTGTTAGCAGAAATGCTGTAATAAAGATGTTTGCAGAAACGGATAAATGGAAAACGATACTGGATTAATATCGATACAGCTTCGTCCGTCATGCAGGCCTCATCACACACTAAATGGAAACCCCTATAAAAAGAATTGATGCTTTTTAAGGACCATACTTGAATCGGGAATCAGCGATGTAATACCCGCTGACGGTAATTAGCGTCAATTTTATATCTTCGCGCCCGGTTTGGGTTTTGCGAATTATTTATTGCACGATTATTCAGGGCATGATTAGTTTAGTTATACCGGTCTATAATGAAGAGGTTTTGATCTTCGATCTTTTTGCGAGGGTAAAGGATGCCATGGAATCTACGGGGGAGGAATTTGAGGTTATCGTGGTAGATGACGGCAGCCAGGACACCACCCTTGACCGGTTAATGGAGTGTCATGAGAAAGACAGGCGGTTTAAAATCCTGTCCCTGTCCCGCAATTTTGGTCACCAGGCTGCTTACACCGCCGGATTGAGTTACGCAAAGGGTAGTTTTATCGGGATGATGGATGGAGACCTGCAGGACCCTCCTGAACTGATCCGGGACATGTACCGCAAGGCGGTCACAGAGAAACTGGATATTGTATACGGCAAGCGGATAGAGCGTAATGAAAAATTGTCCAAGCGCATTTTCACCAGGATATTTCATTCTATATTCAGCCGGCTTTCGGGACTGAAAAATCTGAAACAGGTAGGTAATTTTTCATTGATGTCCAAACGGGCCCTCGAAGCTTTTTTATCGCTTCAGGAAAAGAACCGGTATCTGCCTGGTTTGCGCTCTTTTGTCGGGTTTAAGCAGGGATATGTTGAATATTCAAGACCAGACCGCGAACAGGGCGAAGCTAAAATGAGTATTTACAAATTGGTGACCCTGGCCCTGGATGCTATTTTTTCTTTTTCGAGCCTGCCCGTGAAAATCTGTCTTTATTCCGGTCTGGTCGGCGTTATACTAATCTGCTTTGCACTGATCTATATTTTGATTGGGAAACTAACCGGTCTTGCGCCATTAGGTTGGTCGTCCATTATTCTGAGCGTCTATTTTATCGGTTCGGTGCAACTCGTTTCCATTGGCATTCTTGGAGAATATGTGTTCAGGATATACAAGGAAACGCAAAACAGGCCCATATTTCTGGTTAACCGGTTCATCGAATAAGCGTCAGACAGCATGAGTGAAATTCCCTACATCGGCAATGAGCTGGAACTATTTGAACAGGCAAAAACCTGGAAACAATATTATGCCCGTTTTTTAAAACCTTATCTGGAAGGGCGGGTACTGGAAGTTGGCGCGGGTATTGGCGGCACCACATCGATACTTTGCGATGGCGGCCAGACAAAATGGCTTTGTGTTGAACCCGATCCGGCGCTTTATATAAAACTGGAGCAAAAAATCAATAGCGGACAACTGCCTTCCTGTTGTGAAGGGTTCAAAGGAACCACTTCCGATCTGACTGAATCAGAAAAGTATAATGCCATTCTATATATAGATGTTATCGAGCATATCGAGCATGACGATCAGGAATTGGCGAGGGCGGAAATGCTGCTAGCCGAAAAAGGCTATCTGATCGTACTGGTTCCTGCGCATCAATCGCTGTTTAACGCCTTTGATAAAGCTATCGGGCATTACCGCCGGTACGACAGGAAAATGCTTAGGCAAGCGGCGCCCGGAGGTCTGCGGATGGTCAGCATGAAGTACCTGGATAGTTTCGGACTGCTGGCTTCGGTTGCCAATAAATACCTGCTGAAACAAGAGTATCCTACTCCGGGTCAGATCCGTTTCTGGAACCGTTTTATCGTTCCGGCATCCAAACCCGCTGATTTTATTTTCAATTATCAAATGGGCAAAACCCTGATTGGTATTTGGCAAAAACAATAACACCCCGAAAAACAATTATGAACTATTCAAGCTCCTTGCCATCCCGGGCTGTCTGGGTATTGGTCACTATAGCCGCTATCCTGGTTTTTCATATTTCTTATGGACTCAGCGCGTTGCTGCCTACTGACATCAATTGGTTGATGACGGCAAGGCATGACTGGGGTACGCATTATTTAGGCTGGGCGTTTTATAAAAATGAACCCTGGCATTTTCCGCTGGGCCGCGTAGATGGATATAATTATCCCGTGGGAACCAATGTCGGCTATACGGATTCGATTCCCCTGCTGGCGATATTTTTTAAGATTTTTGCCCCATTCCTCTCATCCGACTTTCAGTATTTTGGGATCTGGTTATTTCTCTGCCATTTGTTAGCGGCTTATTATACGGTATTATTATGCCGGCTGTTTAAAGTAAATGATCTGGTTACTTTAGCCGCGGCGATTTTTATCACGGCCAATCCCGTGCTTTTATACCGGGGTATGCATCCGGCGCTTTGCGGACACTGGCTGCTGATTGCGGGTATTTATTTTTATTTCTTAGACAGGAAAACAACCGATGCAAAAAAAATATTGCGAAAACAGCTTATCGTTCTTTGTTTAAGCGCGCTGATCAATCCTTATTTGTGCTGGATGGTGATGGGTTTCTCCTTTGCCATAGCAATCAAACTCTTTTTTTATAAGAAGTGGATTAACTGGAAATGGCTGGTCGGCTATTTAGTGGCATCGCTGTTTGCCGTTTGGCTACTTTGGTTTTTGACCGGAATGGTGACCTTAGGAAGAAAAGAGACATTTTGGGTCAACGGCGCCTATGGCTTATACGGAATGAATTTAAATTCTCTCTATAATGGAGTGGGCTATTCAACGCTGTTGCCGGAACTGAAACGGGTGAGCTGGCATCAATATGAAGGATTTATGTATTTGGGCGCGGGCATGCTGGCATTGGTGCTGATCCTGATCGGCTATTGCCTCTACCGGTTAGTGACCAGGAAATCAGCAGAAAAAAGAACACTAATAAGCGCAAGCAATATTCCACTGCTCGTACTGGTCATTGTCTATACGATTTTTTCAACAACTCTGGTATTTACATTCAACGATCAGGTTATTTTACGAATTCCCGCCCCCGGATTTTTCAAACAGCTTGAAGAAATATTCCGGGCGAGTGCAAGATTTTTCTGGGCTCCATATTACCTGATCCTGCTCTTTACGATCATTCTGTTGTCCAGAAGCCGCATCAAGCCCGCTGTTTCCACAGCCCTTATTCTGCTGGCCCTGGTATTACAGCTCTATGATGTCAGGCGTCTGATAACCAGCCGCAATATGACCTATGGCACATATACAACGCCGATGAACAATGACCGTTGGACGACGTTGATGAGCCGTTTTGATGAGGTCCTTTTTTTCCCGGCCTTCAGTTCTCCACCGATCCGTTCAATGGCCTATCAGGATTTTTGTTACCTGGCCCTGAAAGCGGGAAAGCCGGTCAATCTGGCCTATGTGGCCAGGGAAAATTCCGGCGCCATGAAACGATTTACAGACAGCCTGACGAATATTGTCAGCTCAGGGAATCTTTCCCCGCGGGCGCTGTATATTACCGACAAGCTTAATCTCGGATATTTTTCCAAGGCCATAAAATCGGGCGGGGCGCAGGTCGGCGCCCTGGATAGTTGCTTTTATATTTTTGTATCCGGCTCCGATTCGGTAAGATCAAACGGTGATGAACATGCGAAAAGTGTCGCCTTGCTCGACAGCGTATTGACGAACGCCCGCCGGAATGACTTCGAAAAATCGGCAGTGCCGGTGGTTTGGGGCCAGCATGTCATTCATTATAGCCTGGAAACTGTAAATATCAACGAAGCGGTAATTTCCGTGAATGGCTGGGCATTTATCGACAGTACATCAAATAATCTGCAGGATTCAATCTTTATTGCGCTGGTTTCGAAGGACCGAACCTACCTTGGCGCAGCGCAATTATCCGACCGGGATGATGTTGCCGGGGCTTTCAACAAACCGGGGTTGAAGCGGGCCGGGATGGCCTTCATGGCCTTCACGGATAACATTGAACCGGGAAATTACCAGCTGGGTCTTGTAATCAGAAATGCACAAGGCCGGATCTTCAGCCAGTCGTTGGAAAGGGAATTGTTGATAAAAGCATCTCCCTATTCAATACCGGAAAAGATCGCCGAGATCCCAACAGAAGGCAGTATACGATATGACGCACAGCTTGCGGAAGACCCATCTGCCATTACTGTTTCGGGCTGGGCTGCGTTGGAGGGACAGGATGCAGACAGCAGCACCATTGAGGTAATTTTAAAAGGTGAACAGTATATCTATCAAATACCGACGGATCCTTATCCGAGGCCAGATGTAACGGCGAGTTTTGGAAATCGATATAAGCTCGATCATTCCGGCTTCTCAACAAAATTTTTAAGAAGCGCCATTAAGCCGGGAAACTATCAGATTTGGCTAACGATCTACGATGCCCGGAAGAAAACAAAAGCGGCTATCTACGCCGGAAAAGATATCAGGGTTCTGCCTTGATAGCTGGAAGCCGGACTCAGAGAATGAGTGGTTGAAAATCCAGCCTGAAGGCTGGCTGCGATTCTGTTTGGAAAACATTATTGATGCGCGCTTGCCAGTTTATAGACCATACCGTCGGCTTTGGTGAAGACATATATTTCTCCGCGGGCATCTCTGCCGAAATGAAGGTCTACCCGGCCGCTACCACACACATTCCGGAGCAGTTTTGGAACTTTATTTATCGTGATGCGCCATTGTTTAATGGGCGCCAGTCGCCCCGGTTTGATGTCCGCGATGTTGATGTAGAATAATTTTCCGGAAGGAATATCGCCGAAGAGGAATTTTCCTTTCAGCGCTGGTATGGCGGTTCCCCAGTATTCATATCCGCCGGAGAAAGCATTGCCATCGTCATGATCGAATTCGGCGATGGGATAAGTAATGTGATAGACGCTGTCGTTCGGCGGAAGCGCGTAGACCTTGCTGAGATTTCCATTCGGGTTGAACGCGAAGTTTCCTTCCCTGACCGGCCATCCGTAGTTATGTCCTGGCTGAACAAGATAAAGCGATTCAATATTGGCCTGTCCGATATTGCAGACGAGCATCATTCCCGACCTGCTCCAGGTGATACGCTGCGGATTCCTGAAACCATAGGCATATATCTCTCCCAGCGCGCCGGCGCTTTGATTTTTTACAAAGGGGTTTGTCGGCGGGATCCCATATTGTCCGTTGGCGCTGTTCCTGCCCAATGGGTTTATCCGGAGAACCGTGCCCCAGATCGACTTCTCGCCGCGCAATATGAAAGGATAACCTTCCTCTACACAACCGCCATCGCCAACCCCAATATAAAGCAGGCCATAATCCTCATTCCCGGGTTTTGACAGCGGATTGAATGTGATCTCCTGCACACCATGAATTTGGGTGACCATATTGATCCTCAGCAGTTCCCTGCCTGTTCCGGAGAATGTGTCTGCTTCCGGATGGTCAGTTTTCCATTCCGTCAGTACGAATTGCAGCGTGACTTGAATAGAGTCGGGATAGGTGAAATCGGATTTGCCGGATCCGGCAACCTCGGTATGCGTGGTATAGAGAAGACCATTATGTGCGAAATCAGGATGAAAGGCAAAACTGCCGAAGCCGGTAGCCAGCCCCGGTTCATACATAAACTTTGGTCGCAGCTTTTTGATGTCCAGGTAGACCTGGGGATTATCTCCTTTCAGCTTATATAATTTTCCCCGGAGGTCGACCAGGAACAGGTCATGCGTATCCGGCTGATAGCTCAGTTTGGTGATCCTGGTGAGCGGCGCAGTAGCATTGGAAGGCGGCATGCGGGTGAGCGGTTCCAGGTCCGCCACCAGATTCGAAAAGGGAATCGTATCGCTGATCGGATTGGCTATCGCGTGATCATCTGCCGCCGTGTCTCCGGGACCAGCCGCTTGATGGGTATTCAAAAAAGCGAGGATCGCGTTTAAATCTCCGTTATCCAGCGAAGCGAAAGAAGGCATTACGGTTTTGTAGCGGTCGTGGAGTTGACGGGCCTGCTCGTCTCCCGATGCAATGACTTCCCGGGGATTTTTGATGAAACGTTTGATCCAGTCTGCAGACAATTTGGTGGTCAATCCACCCAATTGGGGACCGATATCATCCTGTTTGAAATTGTGGCAACCGCTGCAGTTGCGATTAAAAACAACTTTGCCATGAGCAATGCTTGTGGAATCCGTAGCAATCCCCGCACCTGAAGCGCCGGAACCACCTCCGCAGGCGCTTATTAAAACGGTCATGAGCGACATGGTAATAGACGGGAGAAGTAATTTAATGCCAGGCACAAGCAGTAGTTGCTTTAATTACATAAGATAAATCAGAAAAGAAAAATACCTTCTTTAGTTTTTATTTCCAAAATAAAATCGGTTCATCAGAAAATCCAGCCAAGAAGCTGACCGAAGATCCCCATCAGCAGGCCTACGATGATCTCAAAGGAACTGTGCTGTCCGAGGACCAGCCGGGCAGTGCAAACCAGGCCGGCGATCAACACGGCTAAAGAAAGATATAAGCCGGAAGCGAAAGGATCGTTCAGCCCATAAATGACAAAGAATGTACAGAGCCCGCCCATGGCCAGGGCGTGCAGGCTGATCCTGAAGAAGATATTGCACATCCAGCCCAGGCAGATGGCCAGGAAGACGCCGAGCGTAAAGTGGACCGCAACAGGCGGTATGTCGGAGAGGTTGCGGAATACATTCCAGGTCCACCAATAGAAGAACATCGTGATTACAAAGCCGATAATACGGTCCTGCCGCGATTCCATTTTGAGGCTGTGGATCAGCTTTAACCGGGAAGCAATAAAGAGCACAACGCCGGGATAGAAGATGGTGAAGAGCACGGTGCTGATGAGGCGAAAAGTTTTTGTCCGCTCATCCACACCCGCAAAGGCGGCGGGATGAATATAGATCAGGAAGGCGATCACATAAGCCGTAATGAAGAGCGGATGAAAGACGACCGACACGATGGTGGCTAACAGGCGCAGGAGAACGGGAGAGTCTGGTTTTTTTGCTTTAGCGGTAAGATGGACGGAGGTCATGGCGATAGCTTAGAGTTCCTTTCGCAGGCGGGCTACCGGAATATTCAGCTGTTCCCGGTATTTAGCCACGGTGCGGCGTGCAATATTATATCCTTTTTCCTGAAGCAGCTCGGTAAGCCTTTCGTCGCTCAACGGTTTTTTCTTGCTCTCCTCGCCGATCAGATCGCTCAGGATCTTTTTCACTTCGCGTGTCGATACTTCTTCCCCGCTGTCCGTACTCAGCGATTCACTGAAGAAGAATTTCAGGCGATAGGTGCCGAATTCGGTCTGTACGAATTTGCTGTTGGCCACCCGGCTTACGGTGGAGATGTCCAGTCCGGTCCGCTCGGCAATATCTTTCAGGATCATCGGCTTCAGCGTAGTCTCGTCACCGGTGATGAAAAATTCGCGCTGATAGTCCATGATCGTCTGCATGGTACTGAGCAGGGTCTGCTGCCGCTGCTTGATAGCATCGATAAACCATTTTGCGGCGTCGATCTTTTGCTTTATGAAGAGCACGGCTTCTTTCTGCCGCTTGTCCTTCTTCGCTCCGCGGTCGTAGTCTTTCAGCATATCGCGGTAGCCGTCGCTGATGCGCAGATCGGGCGCGTTCCTTGAATTCAGCGTAAGCTCGAGCTTGCCGCCATTATTATAAATGAAGAAGTCGGGAACTACATAACCTTCCCCCTTTCCGGCGTGGCCCACATTGCCTCCGGGCTTGGGGTTGAGCTTGACGATCTGCCTGATCACTTCGCGGAATTCGTCTTCCGAAATATTCAAACCGCGCTGGATCTTGTCGTAATGTTTTTTGGTGAACTCGTCGAAATAGTCCGACAGTACGGCGATGGCCAGTTCCACGCTCTTGCCTTCTGTTTTTTTTCTTTTCAGCTGCAGGAGCAGGCATTCCTGCAGGTCGCGCGCTGCCACGCCCGGCGGGTCGAATTGCTGGATCAGTCCGATGATCTCTTCCACTTCCGCTTCCGTGCTTTCGATGTTCTGGCGAAAGGCGAGATCATCCACAATGGAGGCCGTCTCCCTCCGCAGGTAGCCATCGTCGTCGATGCTGCCGACGATCTGTTCAGCGATCTTGCGGCGGCGGTCGTCTAACTTGAGCATGCCGAGCTGGTCCTGGAGCAGTTCGTAGAAGCTGGTCTCCACCCGATGGGCGATAGTCTTGTTTTCTGCCTGGTCGGGATAGTTATCGTCGCGCAGCTTGTAATCGGATACCTCGTCGTCGTGCTCGTTTACGTAATCACTGATATCGATATTGTCGTATTCTTCCTGGGAGCCTTCCAGTTCAAAGTCATCCTCATCCCCCTCAAATTCATCCTTGTTTTCTTCCGTCATGCCGTCGTCGTGATTCTCTTCGGCGACCTCAAGCGCCGGGTTTTCTTCCAGCTCCTCCTTGATCCGCTCTTCCAGGTTGGCAGTCGGCACCTGCAGCAGCTTCATCAATTGAATTTGCTGCGGGGAAAGTTTTTGCAGTAACTTTTGCTGTAAGGACTGACTTAATGCCATTAGTTTTATAAGGGGTTAGTCACGTAACGACGGAGTTTTTTGGAAAAATCCGCCTTTTCCACAAAAACCGCGCCGTAAATTTACATAGCAATTATGAAAAATAGCCACCAACGAAAAACTTGTTTTCTTGTTGTCTGCCTTCAATTGCTGATTTTTATCAAATTGAACGGCCAGTCACCAGAAAACCCGCTACAGGCAAGGGTTTCAGGAACTCTTTTTTCCGGCCGGGAAATGTTAAAAAATAATAGCCCGGATTTTTTGGCCGTCCCGGAATTTTATCCACTTTTTTCTTTACCTGCTTTTCCGGAGGTAAAAAGCAGCCTAAAAAGGCCAGGTGCGGCGACTGCCGGCCTTCCATCCGGTTCAATCGAAAAGAGGCTGTTTCAGTCCGACAGGCCCGTTGGGACTGGCTTTGCCGGCAGAACCGATGAACCGGTCATCCCTTCGAATTTTTATTATCTGCAGTCTGGTTTTTTCTGCAAGCGGGAATGGGAGCTGGAGAAATCGACTCATATTCCCTTCCGGTTCAGGCTGGGCTCGCTTGATTACTGTAACGCGCTTGAGGGGAAACGCTGATCAGCGCCTGCTTTACTGCCGCGACCAATCCTTCGGTCTTTGTTTTCAACTGTTCTTCTGTCCAGGCCAGTCCGATGGCTGTAGAGATGCAACGGCTCATGATGGCGTCACTCTGGCTGAAGTCCCGGGTCCCCAGCTTTTTCAGCGCCGCGGTCTGAGCATCGGTGAGCCGGTTCAGCGTAGCCGCTTCTTTGAGGTGATCCCATTTGCGGATATAATGCCAGTTGTGATCGTACCAGTAGAAATTGCCGGCCAGGATATTCCTGCTTTTCAATTCTTTGATCAGCGCTGTTGTCGCTGCTTCGGAAGGCAGGAACCAGCTCAGGAAGGTATAACTGTCGCCCGAAGGATCGGGAATTTTGCGGAAGCTGATCTCCGGAATTTCCGAGAGCGCTTTTTGCAGGTATTGATGATGCTTCTTCTGGATGGCGAGGAAACGGTCGAGCTTACGCAGCTGGGCGAGACCGACGGCGGCATGCAATTCCGAAATGCGAAAGTTATACCCCAAGAAAGGATGCGGCTCGGCGCCACGATCGGTCCCGCTATGATCATGGCCATGATCGGAATAACCGTCGCAATGGATATAAGTCGTTTTATCGTTGGTCAGCACCGCGCCGCCTTCGGCGCAGGTAATGGTTTTCACGAAATCGAAAGAAAAAGCGCCCGCATCGCCGATCGTGCCCAGTGATTTTCCTTTATAGGAAGCGCCGGTGCTCTGGCAGGCGTCTTCGAGCAGTTTTAGTCCATGCTCTTTACAAATCGACTGCAGGGCGTCGATCTCTGCCATGCTGCCGCACATGTGCACCGGCATGATGCAGCGGGTGGCGGGTGTGATTGCTTTTTTCACAGCTTCCGGATCGAGCGTCAGCGTTTCGTCGATGTCGACGATCACAGGCACGGCGCCCACGCTGAGTACGGCTTCGAAGCTGGCCACGAAGGTGAAGGAAGGCATGATCACTTCATCTCCAGCGCCAATGCCCAAAGCCGCGAGGGCGGTGGTAAGTGCAGAAGTGCCGCTGCTGGTGAGCTGCGCATAGCGTGCACCCAGTCGCTCGCAAAGGGCTTTTTCCAGTTCCTTTGCCTTACAGATCCCCTTGCGCGGGCCGTCAAAACCGTAGCGCATCAGAATACCGGTCTCCAGAACATCGTTCACTTCTTTCCTTTCTTCTTCTCCAAAAAGTTCAAATCCGGGCATGGTTGAATGTAATTATATCTGCAAAGTTAGGAATCATCGATGACAGTTGACAGATGACGGATGACAGATAAATGGGCCGTGAACTGTCATCTGTCAACTATCAACTATCAACTATCTTTGCCGTCATGCAGGATTATCTTCAGGGATTAAACGAAGCACAGCGGGAGGCGGTATTACATATTAATGGCCCATTGATGATCGTGGCCGGGGCCGGCAGCGGGAAAACCAAAGTGCTCACCACGCGTATAGCCCATATCATGAAAAGCGGGGTGGATGCTTTCAATATCCTGGCACTGACCTTTACCAATAAGGCGGCGCGGGAGATGAAGGAGCGCGTGGAGCATATTCTCGGCAATAACGACGCGCGCAACCTCTATATCGGCACTTTTCACAGTGTGTTTGCCCGCATCCTTCGCGCCGAAGCACCGAAGATCGGCTACCCTTCCCATTTCACCATCTACGATACGGACGACGCCAAGGCTGTGGTGAAGACGGTGGTGAATGAGCTGAACCTGGACGATAAGCATTACAAGCCGAATATCGTTTATAACCGGATCTCGCAGGCCAAGAACGCCCTGATATCGCCGGCGGAATATGCAACGGACTATCATATTCAGCAGGAAGATGCCCGCAGCAACCGGCCGGCCATCGCGCAGATCTACGAAGCCTATGCGAAGCGCTGCTTCCGTAACGGATCGATGGATTTCGACGATCTGCTGCTGAAGTTCTATGAGTTGCTGAAGCATTTCCCGGAAAGCCTGCACAAATACCAGCACAAGTTTAAATACATTCTGATCGACGAATTCCAGGATACCAATCCCGCGCAGTACGAGATCATCAAGCTGCTTGGCGCAGCTTATGAGAACGTTTGCGTGGTAGGCGACGATGCCCAGAGCATCTACAGCTTTCGCGGCGCCACCATCGAGAATATTCTCCAGTTCCAAAAAGATTATGAAGACGTGAAAGTGGTGAAGCTGGAGCAGAATTACCGCAGCACGCAAAGCATTATCATGGCGGCGAACGAAGTGATCAAGCGGAACAAGGGACAGATCCCGAAGAGCCTGTGGACGGAAAACGCAGAAGGGGAAAAGATCCGGCTGGTGCGCACGATGACCGATAACGATGAAGGAAAGTTTGTTGCCGACACCATCCAGGAACAGAAGCTCCGCAATCATTTCAACAACCGCGATTTTGCCATTCTGTACCGGACCAATTCCCAGAGCCGTGCTTTTGAAGAAAGCCTGCGACGCATGGGGATTCCCTATACCATTTACGGAGGCATCAGTTTTTACCAGCGCAAGGAGATCAAGGACTACCTTGCTTACCTGCGCATCATCGTTAACCCGAAGGATGAAGAGTCGCTGAAACGGATCATCAATTATCCCGCGCGCGGTATTGGCAAGTCATCCATCGACAAGGCCGTGCTGGCGGCCAACGAAAAGAATGTGCCCATGTGGGAAGTGCTCATCAATGCAGCGCTTTACGGCTTCAAGGGAGCGACCCTCGAAGCGGTTGACAATTTCGTGCTGATGATCAAAAGCTTTTCCAGCATGCTGGCCGGCAAGAATGCCTGGGAAGTGGCCGTGCATGTGGGCAAGCAGACGAATATCGTCAGGGAACTCTTCAACGACAAGACCACCGAAGGACTTGCCCGCTATGAGAATACCCAGGAGCTGCTGAACAGTATCAGGGAGTGGGTGGATACGCAACAGGACCTGGCGCAGATTGATGAAGAAGGCGTGGTGCTGGAACCCGAAGCGCGGGATGCGAGCCGCGGGCAGACCAACCTTTCCGCTTATCTTCAGCAGATCACTTTGCTGACCGATGTCGACCAGAAAGATCCCAGCGCCGATACGGTAAAATTGATGACCATTCATGCTGCAAAGGGACTCGAGTTCAACTGTGTGTTTGCGGCTGGTCTGGAAGAATCGCTTTTCCCGAATGCCATGGCCATCAACACGCGCGAGGAGCTGGAAGAAGAAAGACGTTTGTTCTATGTAGTGATCACGCGGGCCAAGCAAAGGCTCTGGATCAGCTATGCGGGCAGCCGCTATCGTTTCGGTTCGGTGATACAGAACGATCCCAGTCGTTTCCTGGAAGAGATACCGGAAGACCGCCTCGATCGTTCTTTTGCGGGCGGGGGCGCTATACGAAATCCCGGCAGCGCCTGGGGCGGCCGCTCAGCCTACGAAAGGATGAACCGGAGTTTTGAATCCGGTTCAGCAGTTAATACAAAATCGTCGAAACCCGGCTATCTTCCGGTGAACAGCAAGCCGGCTGCACCGCAGCATATACCTTCTGCCGATTTCAAACCCAGCGATACCAGCGATCTTGCTGCCGGCGATAGAGTAGAGCATCCCAAATTCGGTTTTGGAGACGTGATCCGGATGGAAGGTTCGGCCCACAATCCCGTAGCTACCGTCAACTTCGCCATCGGTGGCGAGAAGAAGATCATGCTGAATTATGCGAAGCTGAGAATAGTTAAATGATGTGGAGATGTGGGAGTGTGGAGATGTGGTTAATATATTTTCAGATTATTCAGGTGGCCGTTGGTGACGACGATCTTGTCTTCATTAAGATCGGTCAGGGCTCCGGAGAAAGCTCCGTCGATGGTACCGTTGGAATACCGGTTGATCGTTACCGTTATAGAATCGTCGGGATCCAACACTCCATAGGGGACCTGGTTCACCGCAAGGCTCACGGAGGCTTCGCCTTCACGATAAGTTTTGGTTTGGAGCTGGCCAGAAGTATTTAAAGCCAGAAGAATGGATCCCGTAGGTCCTTCCCCGCTAATGATATAGAAATTGGATGCCTGTGACTTAGTAACATAGCAACCGTAAAAACTGCCGGTAGCCAGGTTCCTCTGAGTAGTGTCCATCCCCCCATCGATCTCTATTTGTGTTCCGTTGACCTGGTACTGGATGGAGCTATTCTGGGGACTGTTCTTGTCCTTCGTGCAGGCGATAACCAGAACAAAGGAGCAAAGAAGAAATGCGATTTTTTTCACGAACCGTTTAATTGAATATGTAGCGCAAATTTAGGCAGGATCGGCAAAAGGATCAAGTTCAGCTTCCTGCCGAGATTTGCTGCCCATTGATGATCACGGGCCTTTTCAGGAAAGTATATTCTTCCAGGATCAGTCGGCGGTAATCCGTTTCTGTCAGCTTCTTGTCCTTTAATCCCATTGATTTATATTTCTGTGCCCGCCTGCTGAACAACGCTTCGTAGGAGCCCGCAAGCGCTTTCATTTCATCCAGCTGCGCCGGTGTGATCTTTTCCGTTTTGATATCCTGGAAAATATATCCTTTCTTCTCCAACTCCTGTTCTTTGATTATTCTTTTCGAAGTAGAGCAGGTGGAGAGGGTGTAAATTTTTTTCATGTGCAACAGTTTTTTGAATGTGTAGATGTGGAAATGTGGTGATGTGATGATAATATGTATTTCCATTTTCACATTTACATATTTCCACATCTACACATTATTAAATTTGTTCTTTCAGCGTAACAGCAGCCTCTCAAACGCCGCCGAGTCGCCATTGAAGACGTTGAAGTCTACGATGGTATAAATGCCGTTGACACGTCCTCGCTCGTTGTGCTGCCAGAAAGTCCAGGGCCGGTAGATCTGCGGCTGCACGGGCTGCAGGTAATGCGCGACCCACAGAAAATAGCCGTCGAAGTCGTCCTTCAGGTAGTGCTTATAGAAATCGACATTGGTATAGATGATCGGCGGCATGCCATAGTAGGCCTGAATGGTCTGCAGCCATTCTTTTGCCCTTTCCCGGAGCTTCTCACCGGGAACGCCGTAGGTCTGCTCGATATCGAGCACCGGCGGCAGGTCGCCCGGCAGCAGGGTAACAGAGTTGATGAAATTCTCGGCCTGCGCCTTTCCGCTCTTGGTGGCGATGAAGAAATGATAAGCGCCGCGCACGAGGCCGGCTGCCCGGATCTTTTTCCAGTTACGGTCGAACAGCGCGTCCTCATTGCCAAGGCCTTCGGTGGCCTTGACAAAGACGAAACCGATCTGTACGTCGCCGACCCGCATGTCTTTTACCGATTGCCAGTTAATAGTGCCCTGATATTTCGAAACATCGATGCCGTGGATAGCGTAGTTGGTGGGGATGTCGATCCCGAATTCAGCATAGTGTATGAAGCCGGCTCTTTTTTCCGTCCACCATTGCCAGACCATCACCATCAGCATGATGGCAATGGCCGTCGACATAATAAACAGAATGATTCTCCAGACCTTGCGCTTCTTTTTGACCATCGGCGGGATTAGCGATTGCAAATATAAACGGCGGAGCCCACCCGTCTATTCGTCCTTTCGGGATTTTAAAACTAATTTTATATCCGTATGACCGGTCTCAACTGGAACGATACCCTGAATATGCTCTCCAAGCTCAGTCTGCGTCGCGCCTGGAATGGTGTAAAGCTTCTGTCGAGCTTTTATATCAGCAAGTGGACGCACCGGCCTGTGCAGTGGGGATTGCCCGCTTCGGTTTCTTTTGAACCGACTACTTCCTGCAACCTGCGCTGCCCGGAATGTCCGAGCGGCCTTCGTGCTTTTTCAAGACCCACCGGCATGCTGGAGCAAAACTTTTTCCGCAGCATGATCGATCAGTTAGCCCCGGAACTTTTTTACCTGACTTTTTATTTTCAGGGTGAGCCCTATCTGAATCCCGGTTTCTTAGATATGGTCCGCTATGCTTCCGGGAAAAAGATCTATACTGCCACTTCGACCAATGCCCATTATCTGACCGATGCGAACGCCAGAAGAACGGTGGAGAGCGGGCTGGATCGTCTCATCATCTCGTTAGACGGAACCACGCAGGACGTGTACAGTCAGTATCGCGTTGGGGGCAGGTTGGAGAAAGTGCTGGAAGGAGCAGCCAATATCGTGAAATGGAAAAAGGAATTAAAGAGCAAGACGCCGTATGTCTTTTTTCAGTTCCTGGTTGTACGTCCCAACGAGCATCAGCTGGAAGAGGTGCGCGCATTAGCCAAAAAGGTCGGCGTCGACGGTATCCGGTTCAAATCGGCGCAGGTGTACGATTACGAAAACGACCCCAACCAGCTTATTCCGCAGCGCAGTTCGCTGAGCCGCTACCGGAAAAAAGCGGATGGACAGTATGAGCCAAAAAGCAAACTGATGAATCACTGCTGGCGGCTCTGGCATGCTCCGGTGATCACCTGGGATGGACTGGTAGTCCCTTGTTGTTTCGATAAAGATGCTGCCCACCGGATGGGCGATCTGAAGAAAAAACCCCTGAAAGATATCTGGCATGACGCGGACTATGTCCGCTTTCGCCGGCAAATCCTCGAAAGCCGCTCCAACATCGACATCTGCGCCAATTGCAGTGAAGGTGTAAAAGTTTGGGGCGACTGACCCTTCAAATCCGTGGAATGGATTAGATTTATCACTTCAAGCCTCCGTAATGAGCCTGGAAAACGATATCAACCAGCATGTATTCCGCAACGACTATCAGAAGGCGGTTCTGAACCTGATCTACACCTTCAACTGGATGAACGAGCGTGTGAATAAAAGCTTCAAGCCGTTTGAGGTCACCCAACAGCAGTACAATATTCTCCGCATCCTTCGCGGAGCGGGAAAGCCCTTGTCGACCCTGCAGATCCGCCAGCGCATGCTCGACAAGATGAGCGACACCAGTCGCCTGGTAGACCGGCTCATCAAAAAGGAACTGGTGAAAAAATCGGTCAGCGCCGGCGATCGCCGCCTGGTAGATGTGGAGCTTACCGACAAAGGAAAAAGCCTGTTGCTTGAAATGGACGTGCTCAACGCGGAGTTCGATGCCGTGCTCTCCCGGTTAAGTGCGGAAGAAGCCAGAAAACTAAATGAATTGTTAGATAAGGTCAGATCGTCGGATCAAGCGCAATAGATGCCTATTTTTGCGCTCCCTTTCGGGACCCTGATTATGAAACGATTTCTACTGCCCCTGCTGTCACTGCTTTTTTCCGGGATTGCCCGGTCGCAACCGAAGTACGAATTCCGTGCCGTCTGGATTGCGACGGTCGACAATATCGACTGGCCTTCCAAAGGCAATTTCAGCACGGCACTCCAAAAAGAGGAGTTCATCCGACAGCTGGACATGCATAAGCGCAACGGCATGAATGCCGTGATCGTACAAGTGAGGCCCGCCTGCGATGCTTTCTTTCCTTCCAAACTCGAACCCTGGAGCGAATGGTTAACGGGAAAGCAGGGTAAGGCGCCCGTGCCTTACTACGATCCGCTGGAGTTCATGATCGAGGAAACGCATAAGCGGGGGATGGAATTTCATGCGTGGTGCAATCCCTATCGCGCCGTGTTCCGCGTCGGGAAGTCTTCTATTGCCCCGAACCATGTTTCCAAAAAGCATCCCGACTGGATCCTGACCTACGGCGATACCCGTTATCTCGATCCCGGCAACCCGCAGGTGCAACAATACGTCGTTTCCGTGATCCGGGATATGCTTCACCGTTATGATATCGACGCCATTCATTTCGATGACTATTTTTATCCCTACCGCATTCCGGGGAAGGAATTTCCGGACCATCTTTCTTATCAGAAATACGGGCATGGGATGAACCGGGAAGACTGGCGCCGGAGCAATGTGGATTCGGTTATCGTGATGCTGAGCCGGGCGATCCATGAAGAAAAAAAGACCTGCAAATTCGGGATAAGTCCCTTTGGTGTTTGGAGAAACCTGAGCCAGGACTCGCTCGGCAGCGATACCCAGGCGGGACAGACCAACTACGACGATCTCTATGCCGATATCATGCTCTGGCTGCGCAGCGGATGGATCGACTATGTCGTTCCGCAGATCTATTGGGAATTTGAACAAAAACGTGCCCCCTTTGGGGTGTTGTTAGACTGGTGGAACAAGCACAGCTATGGGCGGCCCTGCTATATCGGTATAGGGTATTACAAGGCCGGTGCCAACTCCTATTGGCAGGACAGGAACCAGCTACCGCGCCAGATTGCGGCTACCCGTCAGGCGGAGAATATCCAGGGACAGGTCTATTTCAGCAGCACCTCGTTCACCCGCAATCCTTATGGATGGAATGACAGCCTCCAGCAGCATTATTACAACTACCCGGCCCTGATAGCGCCCATGCCCTGGCTCGACAGTACAAGGCCGTCGCCACCAGTTCTGCAGATCATGGATAGCAGGGATTCCTTAGTCTTTCAATTTGAAAAAGGCGATAGTACAGACAAGGTCCGCGCTTTCGCGATATACCGGAGCGAAGGGCCTTTCCCGACCGACTCCGCCGGCAACTACCGGATTACGACTTTGCCGCCCGTTCAGGTAATACCGGCCGGTAAGCAGTCCCGGCTTGTCCTGCTGACTGCTGACCTGCGCACCCACAGCACATACCATTACCTGGCGACCGCCATCAGCAGCACCAATCACGAGAGCGAACCCATTCCCCTTTATCCGGTTATGGTGGCCAATCTTAAATATGCGGCGGAAGGGTACGAAGTGCTTGCAAAACCTTAATTTTGAAAGAACCAACATCATGCGTTTTCCATGGCGTTAATCGATGTACCATTGCCCAAGAGCCTGGTCGGGGCGTTGCGATTGCCCAAGAAATCCCCCAAACGCCAGCAGCTTAAAGTGCTGAAGAAACTGCTTAAGAAGGCGCGGTTCACCGAGTTCGGGCAACAATATCATTTCGATCATATCCTGCTCAGCAAGCGTACGGTAAAAAGCTTTCAGCAACGGGTACCCATATACGATTACAACAAGATCTACAAAGAATGGTGGTATAAGACCCTGGAAGGGAAACCCGACGTCTGCTGGCCGGGCAAAATAAAATATTACGCCCTGAGCTCCGGCACTTCGGAAGCGGCGAGCAAATATATTCCCATCACCAACGATCTGCTGCGGGGCAACCGCATCGTGATGGTGCGGCAACTGCTGAGTCTACGCAACTACCAGGACATACCAGTGAAGAGCATTGGCAAGGGCTGGCTGATGATCGGCGGATCGACCGACCTGCAGAAAGGCGCTGGTTATTATGCAGGCGACCTGAGCGGTATTTCGGCAAAGAAAGTGCCCTTCTGGTTCTCTCCTTTTTATAAGCCAGGCCGGCGTATTGCGAAAACGCGCGACTGGAACCGTAAGCTGGAAGAGATCGTGGAGCAGGCGCCAAACTGGGATATCGGGTTTATTGTCGGCGTGCCGGCCTGGATACAGATGTGCATGGAGAAGATCATCGAACGCTACAACCTGAAAAATATTCATGAGATCTGGCCCGACCTGGGATTCTTTGTACACGGCGGCGTATCGTTTGAGCCCTATAAAAAGGGGTTCGAGAAGCTGCTGGGCAAGCCCATCACTTATATTGAAACTTACCTTGCTTCGGAAGGGTTCATCGCTTACCAGGATCGTCAGGATGAGCGCGGCATGCGACTGGTGACCAACCAGCATCTGTTTTTTGAATTCGTGCCGTTCGACAGCCAGAATTTCGATCAGGAAGGAAATATTGTGGAACATCCCGTAACCCTGCAGATCCATGAAGTGGAGGAGGGCCGGGACTATGCGCTTTTACTGAGCACGGTGGCCGGCGCCTGGAGATACCTGATCGGGGATACGATCCGGTTCACTAATAAAGAAAAGAGCGAGATCATTATTACCGGGCGAACCAAGCATTATCTCAGCCTGGTTGGCGAGCACCTGAGTGTGGACAATATGAATCGGGCCATCCAGATGGTGGGCGAGGAACTGAACATTTCAATTCCCGAATTTACCGTGAGTGGTGTGCCGTACGGATTGTTTTTTGCGCATCAGTGGTATATCGCCAGCGAAACCGACCTGAACCCTGAGATCATCCGCGATAAGCTGGACGAGCATCTGAAAGGGCTGAACGACGATTACGCGGTTGAACGGCAAAGTGCCTTAAAGGATGTCCGGGTAAAAATACTTTCTCCCGATACATTTATGGAATTCATGCGCGTTAGCGGGAAGGAGGGCGGCCAGCATAAATTCCCGCGTGTACTGAAAGGGAAAATGTTAAAAGACTGGTTAAATTTTCTGGAAAAGACAACAGCCGGTTCCAGTATTAATTATTAATTGATGCGCGTCACGGACAAAAATATTCAGCTATTTTGCGGGCGCCATCATCTTCACCCCGGACCGGTAAAAAACGCAGTCTATGATCGAAGCCGTATGGAAGGGATTAGCGCTTGGTATTGTGCTTGCTTTGTCTGTGGGCCCGATTATTTTTACGATCATCAAGCAAAGTCTTACCAACGGTCATAAGGGCGGCTTCACTTTTGTTGCGGGCGTCTGGCTCAGCGATCTCATCCTGGTTATTCTCAGCAATGTATTTACAGAATTTGTAACGCGGCTGCTCGAGTTCAAAAAGCCGATCGGCTATGGCGGAAGCAGCTTCCTGATCGGGCTCGGCGTATATTTTTTCTTTTTCAAGAAAGTGCATATCAAATCGACTTCCGGATCGGTCCATGCAGATGACTATAGCTTTCACGACATGCTGCGGACCTTCTTTTCGGGCTTTATCATCAATACGCTTAATCCCGGTGTGCTCGCCTTCTGGCTTGGCAATGCAACGGTGCTTGCGCTTACCCACACGTTGCAGCAGCGGATTATCATATTTTCCACCTGCCTGCTGGTGAATATGAGCGCTGACGTGGGGAAAGTAATGATGGCCGGCAAGCTCAGGAAGCGGCTTACCGTGCATAATTTAAACATCATTAACAAAATCTCCGGAGCAATATTAATAGCTTTCGGAATAGCTTTGCTTTATGGCGTTATTTTCCTGGAGAACCGGATCAGGGGTCACTGATCCGGGGTTTTAAATTACGGTATGCAGAAGATCATTGCGGTTCTTTTTTTTCTTCTTCCCCTGGCGGGCCTTTGTCAGTCGGATGTACTCATTCTTCAGAAGAACGGCCGCAATATCAAGACCTTCGAGCCCGGAATGGCCATCTCTTTTCAAACTGTTTACGATCAATGGTTCGACGGTACACTGACAGCCCTGCGCCACGACAGTGTCTTTATCAACGGCATTCCCTTTCACTACAAAGAGATCAGGGCCTTGCGCAAGGTGAGGTCCAAGCTCAACTATAAACAGGACGGCACCATCCTGATTGCCGCCGGGGCCGGCCTGTTAGCGCTGAGTGTGATCAACGGGCTGTACAGCAATGTCAACTCGAACGAATGGTTTTCCACGGTTAGCATTGTGGTGTCGGGTGCGCTGATCGTGGGCGGCATTTTATTGCGCGGGGCGGGGACAAAGACTTATCTGCTGGGAAAAAAATACGGATTGCACTATCTTGACCTCCAATCGGACAAGCCGGCGGAACAGCAACCTGTTTCACCTCCGGCGGATCATGTTAATCCAAACTGATGGCAATAAAAACCCGGGGATTGGTTCCGCGCACGTGGAGATGGGTCAAGCGGATCTTAATTTTTTTATTCTTCTTTCAGTTTTTTTATATCCTCATCCTGAAATGGGTGAACCCCCCATTCACGCTGACGCAGCTTAGCAGCTTTTTCCATGGCCGTGGTCTGAAGCGCGATTATGTGTCTATGAAATCCATTTCACCCTATGCCAAGCTGGCTGTGATCGCTTCGGAAGACCAGCTTTTTCCCGATCACGACGGGTTCGATTTCAAATCCATCGAAAAAGCCATGAAGCATAACCAGAAGAGCAAATCCCTGCACGGCGCGAGTACCATTAGCCAGCAGGTGGCCAAAAATGTGTTCCTTTGGCAGGGAAGGAGCTGGTTCCGTAAAGCGATTGAGGTTTATTTCACCTTTATGATCGAAAAGCTCTGGGGGAAAAAGCGCATTTTGCAGATGTATCTTAATGTGAGTGAAATGGGCAAAGGAGTGTTTGGAATTGAAGCGGCAGCGAAGGCTCATTTCAACAAACATGCTGCTTCGTTGACGCGGAGCGAGTCGGCCATGATCGCCTCTTGTTTACCTAATCCGGTTCTATTCACCATTAAGCCGATGTCGAAACGTGTGGCCAGTCGCTATCCCTGGGTACTGGTGCAGATGAGCCATCTCCAGGACGATCCTGATATCATCAAATTACTTCAGTAACTCGTTTACGCCAAGAATGCCCTGCCGGAGTCGTTCCGCATTCTGGCCTCCGATCTCGACCCAGGGCGTATGCTGGTTGACGAGCAGGTCTTTATAGATATGAAAGAGTCTGTTGCGCAGCGCCGGATCCGGATATTCGCGCAGTTCATCTTTCACCCAGGGCAGATCGGTATTGCAAAGCAGGTAGAGGTCGTATTTACGGGCAACGATCTGGTCAAGTACAAAATCGGGACATTTCCCGAATACGAATTCATACCAGACCTTCATCACGTACATATCCGTATCAATGAAAATAACCGGCGATTGGCAGGAGGCTGTGAGCCGGTCTTCCAGTTCCAACTGTCCTTTTGCAATGATCGCGAGGTCTTCGTAAGTATAGGGCCTTCCCAGCTTCAACAGGTATTCACGGGCAAATTCGGGCACCCATTGCGTGGCGTAGTGATCGGCTAACGCGGCGCATAGCGTGCTTTTCCCGGTCGACTCCGGGCCAATGGCAACGACTTTCTTAGGCGCCGGCATAGGAGATCTTTTTTTTCCAGGTAAGATAGCCCATTATAGCGAGGACCAGAAAGACCAGGTATTGGAAACTGGCGAACACGAGATGCTTGTAGAAATTCAGCGGTACGGAAGCCAGGTCGGTGATGATCCACCAGATCCAGTTCTCCAGCTTCTTTTTGTTCATGAGCCACATGCCGGTGAAGGCCGCGGCCGAAGTGAAACTGTCGGCTACCGGC
>DASZRP010000351.1:0-5441 GCA_035548895.1 Puia sp.
AAGTCGGTGGTCTTATGACGGAACACCACTTCGCTGAACCGAAGCCGTTGCAGGTCGCCGATCTCCACCGGATTTTCCGGTCGCTTTTCCACCGGCTTTCCCATCAGGCGGTCGAAGGTCTTCAGCGAAGCATCGGCTTCCCGGTAAAGCAGGATCATATTGCCCAGGTCCTGGAGCGGGACGAAAATGGCGGTGGAGATAAATTGCATGGCGATCAGCTCTCCCGTGCTCAGCACTTTGCGGAAGATCAGCCAGAGCAGGATGAAGAGCACGGACTGTTTTAAGAAATTCAGCGCGATCCCCTGCAGAAAAGACAGTGAGCTGACCCGGGCCGCTTTGTACATTTCCAGCTCGAAGATCTTTCCGGTTTGCTCGTTCAGCCGCCGGATCTCGGGAAAGGTCAGCCCCAGGCTTTTTACCAGCTCGATATTGCGCAGGCTTTCCGTAATGATACCGGCCTGTGCATCCGTTTGCCGGTTAATGGAACGCTGCACCGTCTTGATCCGCTTCGATAGTAACCCCGTGAGCGAACCCAGCACCACGGTGCCAATTACAAAGACCGGTATCAACAGCCAATTCTTATTTACGCTGTACCAAAGCAGAAAGCCGGCGCCCACCAGCGAAGAGAACAATACATTGATAAATGAATTGATAAAACGCTCCGCATCGGTTTTTACTTTCTGCAGTACGGACAAGGTTGTCCCGCTGCGACTCTCCTCGAATTCCTGGAAAGAAAGCCGGAGCGTTTGCTTGAGCCCGTCGTTGAATATCTGCATCCCGAAACGGGCTACCGCTTTGCGTGTGATATAATCCTGCAGCGCTTTGAAGCCCCGGGCTAAGAGGGCAATGCCTAATGCCAATGCCAGCCAGTAGAGTATGCCGCTGAGCATCTGTTTTTCCGGCAACGGATTTTTGCCGGAAGCATAGCGATCGATGATCTTTCCGAAGATAACCGGATCGAAGAGGTTCAGCAATTGGGCGGCTCCCGCTAACAGCAGGGAGAGCCCGATCAGATTGCGATGAGGTTTCAGATATTTCCAGATTATCTTCATTGGTCCGATATAATGAAAGCCATGCAGCAAATAGCCGGCCGTATTGTAAATTTACACTTGTCATTCAAACAGTACCGATGAGATTCATAACGATTAGCTGTATCCTGGGGTTATCTTTGACCGCCTGTATGAGCCCCAGGAAGCCTGCTGCAACCGCCGATAGCCTCTCTGCAGAAAATCCATTTTACACAGAGAGTAAACTGCCTTATCACGCGCCGGATTTCAACCGGATCAAAGACGCCGATTTTCTGCCGGCATTGGAGGCAGGCATGAAATCCATGCTGGCGGAAACGGAACAGATCGCCAATGACCCGGACAGCCCCACGTTCAACAATACCCTGCTGGCGCTGGAAAAATCGGGTCAACTGCTGAACCGGGTAAACGCCGTTTTCCAGGCGCTCACTTCATCCAATACCAATGCTCTTCTCGATTCCGTGAAAGAGAAAACAGCGCCCGAGCTGGCTGCTACCAACGACGCCGTTTACCTGAACGATAAGCTCTTTCAGCGGGTCGCCGCTTTATATTCCAAACGCGACCAGCTTGGTCTCGATTCGGAATCCCTGCGCCTGCTGGAATATTACCAGCAACGCTTTGAGCTGGCCGGCGCCCGGCTTACCGATGCTGAAAAAGAACAACTGAAAACCCTGAACAAAGAAGATGCCGCGTTATCGGCTCAATTCTCTAATCGTCTGCTCGCAGCCACCAAAAAAGGTGCGCTGCTCATCAATGACAGCGCCGAGCTCAAAGGCCTTCCCGCCGGCACGCTGAATGCTGCCGCAGAAAAAGCAAAAGACGACGGTCATCCGGGCAAATGGGTCATTGCCTTGCAAAACACCACGCAGCAACCGGATCTTAAATTTTTAGAGGATCGGAATATCCGTCAGCAGCTCTTTGAAGCCTCCTGGAACCGCGCAGAGAAAAATGACTCGAACGATACCCGGCAAATCATCCTTCAACTGGCTCATATCCGCGCACAGAAAGCGAAATTGTTAGGCTTCGCTAATTATGCTGCGTGGAAACTGCAGGACCAGATGGCCAAGACACCGGAAGCGGTGCAGTCTTTTTTGAACCAGCTCATCCCGCCGGCTACCGCGCGGGCAAAGGCGGAAGCCGCCGATATTCAGTCGCTGATCGACCGGCAGCATGGTGGGTTCAAACTGGCTCCCTGGGACTGGGAATTCTATGCCGAACAGGTAAGAAAGGCAAAATACGACCTGGACGAGAATGAAGTGAAACCTTACTTTGAGTTGGACACGGTATTGCAGCGCGGCGTGTTCTATGCGGCAAACCTGCTTTACGGCCTGAGTTTTAAGCAGCGGACCGACATTCCTGTCTATCAGCCCGATGTGAAAGTGTTCGAAGTGTTCGATCAGAACAACCAGCCGATCGCGCTTTTCTACTGCGATTATTTTAAACGGGATAATAAGAGCGGCGGGGCCTGGATGGATAATTTCGTCGATCAGTCGAGGCTGTTAGGCTATCGCCCCGTCGTTTTCAATGTCTGTAACTTCACGAAACCTGCCGCGGGACAGCCGGCGCTCATCAGCTTCACGGATGTCACGACCATGTTCCATGAATTCGGTCATGCCCTGCATGGCATGTTTGCCAGCCAGCAATATCCTTCGCTCTCCGGCACCAAAGTGGCCCGCGACTTCGTCGAATTCCCTTCGCAGTTCAATGAGCACTGGGCTTCTGATCCGAAGGTATTCAGCCATTATGCCCTGCACTATAAAACGGGTGAACCGATGCCTGCCGCGCTCGTAAAGAAAATTCAGAAAGCAGCCGATTTCAATCGCGGCTATGGACTGACGGAACTGCTTGCCGCAGCCGACCTGGACCAGCAGTGGCACCTATTGAACGCCGATACCACGATTCAAAGCACCGACACGTTTGAAGTGAATGCCCTGCGGAAAACGAAACTCGATATCCCTGAAGTGCCGAGCCGCTACCGCAGCAGCTATTTCTCTCATATCTGGAGCGGCGGCTATGCCGCAGGATATTACGCGTATCTGTGGACGCAGATGCTCGACGAGGATGCGTTCTCCTGGTTCCAGGAACATGGCGGGCTGACCCGGGAAAACGGCCAGCGCTTCCGAGAGATGATTCTTTCCCGCGGCAATACGGAAGACCTGGCTACACTCTTTCGCGCCTTCCGCGGCCGCAATCCGGATATCCGCCCGATGATCGAGCATCAGGGACTGAGCCGTTACCAAACTCAAAAGCAATAAAAAATGAGAGCGATTTTTGCAGGGGCAATGCTGGCTTGCATTATGATCAGACCGGCGCATGCGCAGTCAACCACTGCCGGACAGCAGGACCAGATCATCGCGCCGGGAACTACTCCCCAACTGGTAGACAGCAGCTTCCGGTTCACCGAAGGCCCCGCGGTTGACCGGCGGGGGAATGTATTCTTTACCGACCAGCCCAACAATAAGATCTGGGAATATGATCTGCAGGGAAAGCTTCGCGTTTTCATGAGCCCGACCGGCCGGTCGAACGGCATGTATTTCGATCATCATGGAAACCTGATCAGCTGCGCAGACGAACACAATCAGCTCTGGTCCATCGGCCCTGATAAAAAAATCACCGTGCTTATCCGCAACTACCGGGGGCATCAGCTGAACGGGCCCAATGATCTCTGGATCGCGCCATCGGGCGATATTTATTTTACCGATCCTTATTACCAGCGCGACTACTGGACCAGGACGAAACCGGACAGTGCATTAGGCGGACAATACGTTTATCTCTTCCGTCCGGGCAAAAATGAGTTGATCCGCGTGGACGATAAGTCCATTACACCTAACGGTATCGTGGGAACGCCGGACGGGAAACATCTCTATGTGGCCGATCTGGGACTGGGAAAAACTTTCCGGTACGATATTGCCAGCGACGGCAGCCTGAAAAATAAAACCCTGTTTGCCGGCGAGGGATCGGACGGCATGACGATCGACAACAAAGGAAATATTTATCTGACGGGCAAGGGTGTCGACGTGTACAACCCTGCAGGTGAAAAGATACTCCATATCGATATTCCGGAAGAATGGACCGGCAATATCTGCTTTGCGGGGAAACAAAAGAACATCCTCTTTATCACGGCTTCAAAATCGGTGTACGTTCTGCCCACCCTCGTGCACGGAGTAGAATAGGTTAGCGATATTCAAGAATTGAGCCTTCAAAAAAATCCAGCTTCCTCAGCTCATAAATTTCACGAAAGCCGGATTGGATAAAAAGCGGCTTATGTACCGGGTTGGCATAAAGTATGCGAATAGTTCGTGGACGCTGCCGGTAACTGGCCTGTATATTCGAAATTACGCGGGCCACGATCACCTCATCGAAGGGATTGAATAAAAAGATGGTGGTAACATCGGACGGGATTTCATAGTCGGCGGCATTACCCGTCACAATAGTGAAGCGTACGGTCTTCTTCAGGTGATGGTCATGCGCGATTGTGGCTACCAGCTCGTCCCGGAATTCAGGGGAGAGGTCCACCCCGGAAATATCCTCAAACCCGTAGTCTGCAGCTACCATCATGGCGCGGCCTTTGCCGCAGCCGAGGTCTAAGAAGGTCTTGTTATGCGGATAACGGGATATTTCCCGCATCAGGTGTTCAAGAACATAATAGTTCACGGGCATGTACCGGTGGGCATGAGAAAGATCGATGCCTCTGTCGCGCAGTTTTCTCAGGCTATCTGCTCCGATTGTCCTCAGATGATACTTCCGCTCGCCGCGGATTTCATGATAGAGGATAAAAAAGGCCGGCGCCGGTCCCCAGTTCCAGGCAACATAGAAGAAATACCGCAGATAAGGAATGAACCGCATACCGTTTTTTTAATGACGATACCGGAAATGCACTGGAAATTTACCAAATCTTCTCAAATGATTTTTTATCCATCGTTTTATTTACGTCGACAAAATAGGATTTGTGCGAATTTGACAACATGAGCGGATCTTTTTTGAACAGCCTTGACAGCAGGGCGAGGGGGAAAAGAAAGATAAAAAACACCAGCGTTAAGAGGATATTGGGAACAATATAGCCCAGCCCCTGCGACAACTTGCTCCAAAGCCATTCAATGCGGCTGCTTAGATAGGTGGAGAATATGCCAATTAGCCCAACGGTCAGCGATACCAGAATGGCCCACTGCCAATGAAATTTGAGGTAGACGACGAGAAACCCCATGCTGATGACCAGAACGGTCAGTCTTGATTGATCTTTTTTCATGGCGATTAATTTTAGTCGGGCCTGAATTTCTCCTTCCATTTTTCTTTGTTCTCCCAATCGGGCTGATCGGTTTTTTTCAGCAAGAAATTGTCTAAGACCAGCCAGTCCATTTCGGTGCCCATAAAACATTTATACGCGTCTTCCGGCGTACAATCGACCGGCTCTCCGCG
>DASZRP010000352.1:0-11798 GCA_035548895.1 Puia sp.
GCTAACATCTCCCAGCCAGGGGTCGCGGTAAACGCCTTCATAAACGGAAAAATCGGGAAGCGTATTTTTCTTCTGGTTCAGGGCGATTTCCTTCCAGATAGAATCGGTAACGGCGTTCGCATAGTTAAGGTCTTCGGTACGTTCTTCATTGAATTTTTTAACCCAGTCGGTTCCTTTCAGTCCGAGATAACCATCTTTGATCTGGTTCGTGATGGAACGGAATGCGGCGCCTTCCTGCTGGTTGGTCAGCACAATGATGCCGAGATTGAGTTCGGGTATCATGGTGATCTGCGTCACCATGCCTTCCAGGCCCCCCGTATGGGTGATCTGTTTGTAGCCTTTCACATCGGAAATAAAAAAACCTAACCCGTAAGCGCTGAAATGCGTGTTATAGTAACCCGGCTCGCTAACGGGAATGATGGTTTGCGGCGACCATATCTCTTTCATAGTCGCGGCGCTTAAGATGCGCTTTGTTGAGTCGGGGCTGTACCGGCCGTTGTTCAGCCAGAACAGGACCCATTTGCTAAGGTCTGCAATGCTGGAATTAATTCCGGCTGCTGCATGAACCACTTTCAGTCCGCTGCGGGCAATGACCTGCACTTTCCCGTTTACCGGGGCATGCCCGTCGATCACGTCCGATTTGTCGCGGAGGCGGTCGAAAGAAGTCGCCGTATGGGTCATCCCCAGCGGTGCGAGTATGCGCGATTCGACAAAATCGTCCCACGACATGCCGCTGACGCGGTGCACGACTTCGCCGGCAATGATATACATGTTATTGTCATAATCGAATTTCGAACGGAAGCTGGAAGCCGGTTTGAGGAACTGAAGATTGTAGAGAATATCTTTCAGGGTGAAGTCGCTCGAGTCCGGGAAGAACATCAGGTCCCCGGCGCCAAGGCCCAGGCCGCTGCGGTGCGTCAGCAGGTCGCGTATGGTAAACTCTTCCGTTACATAGGGAACGGAAAGCTTAAACTCCGGAATGTACTTGCGTACTTTATCGTCCCAGCTCAGTTTGCCCTCGTCTACCAGGATGCCTAATGCCGCGGCGGTAAAGGCTTTGCTGTTGGAAGCGATGCCGAAGAGGGTGTTCTCGTCTACCGGCTTTCCGGTATTGAGCGAGCGAACGCCGTAACCTTTCGCATGTACAACCCGACCGTCTTTGATCACAGCCACGGCAATGCCCGGCACGTCGAAGGTTTTCAGGGCATTATTGGCCACCTGATCTATTTCCGAAGCGGTCAGGGGCTGGGCGGTGGCTGCAAATGAAAGGAGAAACAGGCAAAGGGGCAGTAACAGGAACTTCAGCATATTGAACAGGATTGAGTGAAAGGTTCGCTAAGGTAAATCCAAATCCTGAACGGTTGACTTGCGGAAAACAAAAAGAGGGGTATATGGACATATACCCCGGAACGACTGCCATCATATCTAACTTGTCGCGGAGGTCATGGGCGGAATTGAACCGCCGTGTAAGGTTTTGCAGACCCTTGCCTCGCCACTCGGCCACATGACCCTGCTGATCCGGGGCAATATTACTGTCTTTTATGTAGTCCACCAAAATAGTAGACTAAATATTTGATCGCTATCTTTCTTATTTTTGATCTCTGAAACAAATGAATTGGATACTTTGAAAATATACAAGTCCAAAGAGACCGCGCCGCCTTTTTATCAGCGTTACCTCGACCTGGTGCCAGACGATGGCAATCTGCTGATCCATCTCCAGGATATTTTTGCCGATACCGAAGAACTGGTGAATGAACTGCCACCGGAGAAACTGGTCTATGCCTATGCGGAGGGAAAGTGGACGATCAAGGATATCCTGGTGCATCTTTGCGATGCGGAACGGATCTTTGTCTATCGCGCCCTGCGTATTGCACGGGCCGATCAGACGCCGCTGCCCGGGTTCGAAGAAGAGCAGTTTGCCCGGTATGCCAGGGCAAACGAACGCCAGGCGTCCGATATTATCCGGGAGTTCAGCCTGGTGCGTGAATCGAGCATCGCCTTTATCGAATCCTTAGATGCCGCGGCCCTGGCCAGGGTAGGCACGGCCAATAATTTTCCTGTTTCTGTAAACCAGATCATCAACCTTATCTACGGTCACCATAAACACCATATCAATATCATTCACGAAAGATATTTGAAAGCATAGCGGCGTATGAATGACATCAAAGAACGCATTTCCATCGGGATCGATATGGACGGCGTGCTGGCAGACACCCAGACGCATTTTATCAAATACTATGAAGATGAGACCGGCATCCGCATCGATCCGGAGTCCATGTTAGGCATTCCGGAGAACGACGCTTTCCCGGACAAGACGGCGGTGCAGCGTTTCGTCAGGATGGACGGGTTTTTCGCAACCCTGCCGGTCATGCCGGGCAGCATTGAAGCCGTCCGGGAATTGAACCAGGATTTTCAGGTCTATATCGTTTCAGCCGCGATGGAATTTCCGCAGTCACTGTTTGAGAAGAAGCGCTGGCTCGAAATTCATTTCCCTTTTATTTCCTGGAAACAGATCGTCTTTTGCGGCGACAAGCACGTGATCCGAACAGACTACCTGATCGACGATCATCTTAAGAACCTCGATTATTTTCCGGGCACGCCCATTATGTTCACCGCTTCCCACAATATTCATTTCAATCACCATTACCGGGTGAACAATTGGGCTGAAGTGCTGGATTATTTCAGGAAGGTAAAGGAGAGAGCGCCCCTATAATACGATCACCAGGGTGCCTCCGATAATCAGTGCCGCACCAATAGCCGTTTTCCAGCTTATCGCTTCTCCGAGCAGGAGTACTGAAAGCAGTATGGTCAGCGCCAGGCTGAGCTTGTCGACCGGAGCAACCTGGGAAACCTTTCCGAGCTGGAGCGCTTTGAAATAAAATATCCAGGACAGGCCGGTAGCGATGCCTGAAATGATCAGGAAGAACAGGCTGTTTTTTGACAGTTGATGAATGCCCCGGTATTCATTCCGAAACAGCACGATCCCCCAGGCAATCAGTAAAATGACAACAGTCCGGATAGCCGTAGCGAGGTCAGAATTGACCTTCGCGACGCCGAGCTTCGCAAATATTGCTGTCAGGGCCGCGAAGAAAGCCGAAAGTATCGCATAGACCCACCACATGTTGTTATTTTTGATTGATCTCCGCCTATGGCACCAGGAACTTCAGGCATACCGGACTCGGTATCTGCAGTTCCTTTCCGGTTGCTGTGAGAAGACCTGTCGCCGGATCGATACTGAAGATGACCACGTTATCGGTGTCTTTATTGGCAACCAGAAGAAAACGCCCGGTAGGGTCGATCACAAAATTTCGCGGGTGATTTCCATTGACCGACAGGTATTGTTTCTTGGTCAGCCTGCCATCTTCTCCGATCGCAAAAACGGCAATGCTGTTGGCATTTCCGCGGTCGGTGGCATACAGAAATTTCCCGTCGGGTCCGATATGAATATCCGCCCCGTCGGGATGGCCGGTGAAGTCATCGGGCGTGGTGTTCAACCGTTGAACCGGGGTCAGTTTCCCGGATTGCTGATCGTAATGAAAGGCATCGATGGTGCCCGATAACTCGCCAATGAGATAAACAAATGGTTTGGTGGGATGGAACACGATATGCCGCGGGCCGGTAGCCGGGGTGAGGGAAATAAAAGAATCCACGGCTTCGCTGAGCGGTTTTGGCTGGTTAGCATCGAAACGGTAAATATGTTCTTTATCTGTTCCCAGGTCGGCTACATACAGGAATTTTTCATCTGGCGAAAAGATCGTGGAATGAACATGAGACCTTTCCTGCCGGTCTTTCACCGGTCCGCTGCCTTCATGCTGGATATTCTGCGCGGCAGGAGCGAGGGAGCCGTCGGAATTGACCGGAAGCGCAGTCAGGCTTCCCGAGCTGTAGTTGGCTACGGTTACCCATTTCATGGATTTGTCTTCCGCAATATAGCAGGTCCCCTTTCCCTGGGCTGACTGATTATTGAGGAGCCGGAGCTGACCGGTCTGCGCGTCGAATGCATAAGCGCCTACGGAGCCCATGCCGGGGCCCTCGTTGGCCGAATAGATATGCTTGCCATCGGGCGCGATGGCGAGATAGGAAGGATTGTCTGCTTTCAGGGTGCTAACTTCCGTCGCCACGCCGGATGCGGTATTGAACTTATAGACATAAATCCCTTTACTTTTGCCGCTGGTATAGGTCCCTACAAAAAGATAAGCATCCTGAGCATAAGCTGTGGCATTGATGGCAATCAACAAAAAGAAAATAATCCGGCGCATGAACGAAATTTTAATGAATAGTTTCCTGCAATTTAAGGCAATCAGATTATCCACCCACGCAATAAAAGAGCCGGGGCAGCACGTTATCCTGAAATAATTCCAATTACCTGATGAAGCATCTATTGAGCAGCCTGCTGCTGCTTTGCGCCGGCTGCCACGCCATGCCGGATAAATCCGTTAAATCCGACACGACTTCAACCAAACCAGCTACCGGCGACACCACAACGATCAGCGTAGACGCTTTGAAAGTGCCCCCTGCCGCTGTGATATTGGGAAGAAAACAGATCCCGGTGCTCTGCTACCACCAGATCCGGGACTGGCGGCCGACGGATTCAAAGACTTCGATGACTTATATCGTACCCCCCGCCGCTTTTGCCGCGCAGATCAAAATGCTGGCCGACAGCGGATATCATGCCATTACCCCCGACCAGCTCTACGCTTACCTGCTGACCGGAGCAAAACTGCCTTCCAAACCCATCCTGCTGACCTTCGACGATACCGACCTCGACCAGTACACCGTGGCCTTGCCGGAGATGAATAAGTACGGGTTTAAAGGAGTGTTTTTTATTATGACAGTCTCCCTCGGCCGCCCGCATTATATGAGCAAAGAGCAGGTTCGCGACCTGTCGGACCATGGGCATATTATCGGTTCACACACCTGGGACCACCACAATGTAAAGAAGTATGCCGGCAACGACTGGGCCATCCAGATCGACAAGCCAACGCGGCAACTGGAAGCCATCACGGACAAGCCGGTCCGCTATTTCGCTTACCCGTTCGGGTTATGGAACCAGCAGGGCATCCCGGAACTGAAAAAGCGAGGGTTCCTGGCAGCGTTTCAATTGAATGAAAAACTGGATCCCGTTGACCCGCTGTTTACCATCAGGCGTATCATTGTTCCGGGCACCTGGAACGGCGCCACCCTGAACAACTGGATCCGCCGGGACTTCTGATATTTCTCAAACTCGCTATCTTGCCCTTTATGATTTCCGAGGAAAGGGCAACGATGTTCCGCAACCGGCTGACCAAAGTGTTCCGGCACATCAGCAAACAGGCCCGGAAGCAGGCCGTTACCTGCTACCGGATATACGACCACGACCTGCCTGAGTTTCCTTTCTGCATCGAGATGTACGGTGACTGGCTCTATGTGGCGGAATACCGCAGGAACCACCACATGGAACCAGAGGATCACGAGGCCTGGCTGGAGTCCTGCCGCCGGATCATCGGTGAAATCATCGGAACAGACCAGTCCCGGATCGTCATGCGAACCCGGTACCGGAAAACGGACCGGCAGGATCAATACGAAAAGCTGGACGACCTCCGGCAATTTATTGCGGTGGAAGAGCAGGGCCTTCAGTTCAGAATCAACCTGACGGATTACCTGGACACCGGACTATTCCTGGATCACCGGATGACCCGCGCCAGGGTCAGGGAAGAAGCCGCCGGGAAAAAAGTGCTGAACCTCTTCTGCTATACCGGATCGTTCTCAGTTTACGCGGCGGCAGGCGGCGCGGCCGAAGTGCATTCCGTCGACCTGTCAAAAACCTATCTCGAATGGGCGGTTGAAAATATGCGGATAAACAAATTATTCGATGCTTCGCGGCATCATTTTATTCACGCGGACGTGAAACAATTCCTGGATACCATACCCCCCGGATTTTTCGACCTCGTGATCATGGATCCCCCCACCTTCAGCAACAGTAAACGCATGAAGGACTTTCTCGACATCCAGCGCGACCATCCTGAACTCATCAACCAGGCCCTCCGGGGCATGAGCCCGGGAGCCACCCTCTACTTCAGTACCAACTATACCCGTTTCGAAATGCAGGCTGACGCCATTCCCGGGGCAGCCATTAAAGATATCACCCGGGCAACGACCCCCTTCGACTTCCAGGGGAAACTACGCCGGTACTGTTTTCAAGTCACCCGCCTTTAATCACAGACAAATCTTTGCAGGAAGGGTCGGCTAACTGCTGACCATCCGGGAGGCCCGATTCCCGGAGTTGCTCCAATGCGTCCGGTCGGCGAGTGATTTTATCGAAAAAATCTCAACCAAATTTATTAGCAAAACGCAAAAAATAACGCTCCGGAATGCTATGTGTTTGAGCCTAATTAAGTTAGCAGTATTTATATTTACAAAACATTTATATACAGATGAAAATAGTGTGTTATATTTAATTTATATAGCATGTATAAATGATAAAATAGGATCGCTATGTTCAGTTATGACGTAAATTATTCGATTGTATATTATATCAATGATAATAACTGAATTACAATATTTTCCACCGGTCAGCTTGTTTAAAATTTCGTTTATAGAAACGAATATTGTTTTTGATATATATGAACCATATCGGAAAATGAGTTTTCGCAACCGTTGTCTGATTGCCGGGGCGAATGGGATCATCAGTTTGTCGATCCCGTTAATCATGGGAAGGGACCAACGGGTACCCATGAGCGAAGTGCGGATTGCCGGGTCGGAGGATTGGCGGGATCGTCACTGGAAGTCGATCCAGTCGGCCTATAGCCGTTCCCCTTTTTTTGAATATTACCGCGACGAGCTGGCCGCGATTTACGGGTCGGGCGAAGAAAAGCTGGTCGACTGGAATTTAAAATGCCTGTATTGGGTGAAGGATAAATTGGGCTGGCCGCCGGAGATCCGATTGAAGACGGAACCGGAGAAGGAGGAATGGACAGGCAGTGGGACTGATATCCGTAACCAGGTTCTGCCCAAAAATTATATGGCGCAACCCGCGGTCAGATACCGCCAGGTATTCGAGGAGAGAACCGGTTTCCACCCTAATCTGTCAATCCTCGATTTATTATTTAACGAGGGAGCCCATGCAGGAGAATTGCTGCGTGGGTAAACGGGCGCCGGCTATTTCCGGGCGCCCTCTTTCCGGTCATCGAGCTCAGAAGCGATGATCTCGGCGATGTCAAGTACCTTGATTTGTTCTTCTTTTTCCTCATGCTTCACCCCATCCGTGAGCATGGTATTGCAGAAGGGGCAGGCCGAAGCAATTACCGTGGCTCCGGTCCCGATGGCTTCCCGGGTTCTTTCGAAATTAACCCGGGTAGTTCCTTTTTCTTCTTCCTTGAAAAACTGGGCGCCACCGGCGCCGCAGCAAAGTCCCCGGCTGCGGCAACGCTTCATCTCGACCAGGTCGGCGTCTAAAGCCTCCAGCAGTTTCCTGGGGGCTTCATAGATCTGGTTTGCCCTTCCGAGATAGCAACTGTCGTGGTAAACGATCTTGCGGCCGCGAAAGCCGCCTGCTTCTTTTAGCCGTATGCTGCCCTGATCTAACAGTTGCTGGAGAAAGACGCTGTGATGAACCACTTCGTATTGTCCCCCCAGCTCGGGGTATTCGTTCTTAAAGATATTGAAGCAATGCGGACAGGTGGTGACGATTTTCCGGATGCCGTACTGGTTCAGGGTCCTGATATTCTGATAGGCCATCATTTGAAAAAGGAATTCGTTGCCTGCGCGGCGTGCCGGATCGCCCGTGCACATTTCTTCCCGGCCCAGGATGGCGTAAGAAATACCGATATGCTGCAGAATGCGCGTGAACGCGCGGGTTATGCGCTGCGCGCGCTGATCAAAACTGCCCGAACAGCCGACCCAGAAAAGAATTTCCGGTTGCTCACCTTTCGCAGCCAGGTCTGCCATGACGGGAATATCCATAGATTGATTTTAGCAGGTAAATCTAACACAAATTTCCGCTGCGGCTTTATAGGCGATTCGGTAATTTTAACCTCCAAGTGAAAAGAACTATGCCGTCTGATGAACAATTGCTGTTGATCCGTAATTATGATCTCTGGTGCCAGCTAAGCGACCAGGAATACGAGGAACTGAATATACAGCATCATTTTCTGGAAGTACCCAAAGGAGAGTATATCTATTTTGAAGCATACAATCATAACAAGATCTATTTCGTCAAGGAAGGGTATATCCGCATCGGCCATATTGACGAGGAGGGTAATGAAAGGGTAAAGGAGATTATCCAGAAAGGTGAATTGTTCGGGCAGTTTACCCTTGAGCGCAATAACCTGCATGGAGAATTCGCGCAGGCCTATAAGCAGGATGTCAGCCTCTGCGCATTTCATATCGAAGATTTTGAAAAGCTGTTAAAGAACAGGCCAGATCTGGCGCTCCGGTACAGTAAGCAGGTCGGCGCCAAGCTGCGTAATATTGAAACCCGCCTGCTGAACCTGCTGAACAAAGACGTGAAGACCCGGCTGATTCATTTTTTCTGGCAGTTAGTCGAGCAGAAGCTGGGAGAGAACATGCCCGAGGGCTTTTGCATTCCCAACTATCTCCGGCACGAGGATATCGCCAGCCTGATCGGGTCGAGCCGGCAAACGGTCACTACCATGATCAACGAGCTGGCGGATGAACAGATCCTTTCTTACAACCGGCAGCAGATCTGTTTCCTGAACGTTAAAAAATTACAAAAGCTGGTTTCCTCTCATTGACACGTATTGCCGGTCATCGTATACTATTTCAGGGCCTCATCCTTTAATCTTTAATTTTGCGCACGATATAACCCGGCCTGTGGCGGGACTTAATTACCGGTTCATCATTAAACCAACTTAAATCAACTTCATGAGAGGATTTGTTTTGTTGCTGAGTAGTCTGATCCTTGCCCTCGGCGCTTCTGCCCAGTTCCATCCCGTCGATAAATCGTCTGTCGTTTCATTCAAAATAAAGAATTTCGGATTTTCCGTGGGCGGCTCCTTCCAGGGGCTCCAGGGCGATATCCGGTTCAACCCGGATAGTCTTCCGGATGCCCGTTTCGACGTGACTGTCGAGGCGTCGAGCATTAACACGGACAACAATATGCGCGATGAGCACCTGCGCGGAGAAGATTATTTTGATGTGAAGAACCACCCCAGGATCCGTTTCGTTTCCCAGTCGGTGAAGCAGGCCCGTAAAAATGAATTTGAGATGACCGGCAGCCTGACGATTAAAAACACAACGAGGGTCATTCGTTTTCCCTTTACGGCAGCGGCTGCTGAAGGCGGTTATCTTTTCACCGGCAGTTTCAAGATTAACCGGAAAGATTTTGGCGTGGGCGGTTCGAGCACCATTTCGGACGAACTGACCGTAGAGTTGAAAGTGTTAGCGAAATAGCGCTCAGCCGTTTTTCCAGGCGTCCCGCTCATCGGGACTGAATTTCCAGGGAGCAAAATTGTTTTCGATATTGCTGAACAGGGTATTCCATTCCGGAGTTGCCTTGCTTTCCTCCATGATCAGCGAGCGGCGAAGTTCGATGATGATCTCGAGCGGACTGATGCTGACGGGGCATTCTTCCACGCAGGCATTGCAGGTAGTGCAGGCCCGCAGTTCTTCTTCGGAAATATAATCATACAGCAGCTTTTTGCCGTCGTCCTCGAAAGCGCCGTGCTCCCGGATATTCCTGCCGACCGCTTCCGCCCGGTCGCGCGTATCCATCATGATCTTTCGCGGAGAAAGTTTTTTCCCGGTCAGGTTTGCAGGGCAGGCAGCGGTGCAGCGACCGCATTCCGTGCAGGAATAAGCATCCAGCAGGTTGCGCCAGCTGAGATCGAAAATATCCCGGGCGCCGAATTTTTGAGGGGCCGCTGCTTCCGCCGGCGCTTTGTCGGGTTCCATGGCATAGAGGACCTCGCGTTCAACCCCCGGCATATTTCTTATTTTCCCTTCGGGATCCAGGCGCGCATAGTAGGCATTGGGAAAAGCAAACAGGATATGCAGGTGCTTGGAATAAGGGAGGTAGTTGAGAAAAGCGAATATGCCCGCGATATGCAGCCACCAGCAGGTTCGCTCGACACCGGCTAACTGATGGTCGGAAAGTTTGCCCAGCAGGGGATGCAGGGCCTGTGAAACCAGGAAATTGCCCGTGGTACGGCTGGCGTATTCTCCGTAGCCGCGGGTCTGCAATAACGTATCGGAAGCATTGAGGGTAAGGAAAAACGTCATCAGGAGGATCTCCGTGATCAATATATAGTTGGCGTCGGAGCGCGGCCAGCCGTCGAGGTCATGACTGATGAACCGTTTGATCCGGAGAATATTTCGCCGGCAAAGGAAAACGACGCAGGCCAGGAGCACGGCCAACGCCAGGAGCTCGAATGCATTGATCAGCACCGAATAGGCGCTGCCTAAGGGTTTTGCAAAAAGCCGGTGGGTGCCGAAAAGACCGTCCAGAAAGATTTCGAAGATCTCGATATTGATAATGATGAACCCGGCATAGATGAACAAATGCAGGACAGCGACGAGGGGATTGCGAAACATCTTTTTCTGTCCCAGGGCAAGCAGCAGCACATTTTTCCAGCGCCGGCCCGGATGACCGGAAAAATCTTCATCGGTTCCCAGCAGAATATTCTTCCGGATGCGTATCAGGTTTATGGAGAACAGTCCGATGGCCACAAGCGCAAGCAGAAAAAAAGCGATCTGCTGTAGCATGATCAGCAAGTTTTATAACCTGAAGATAGATCAGATTTGCAGGATTTGCGATTTTCTTTACCTTGAGGCATGGACAAGAACTACATATTAGGCTCCGAAGTTGCTGCCAAGAAAATGAAGCGGATGGCCTACGAAATTCTGGAAAACAATTTCGGCGAAACCGGGTTTGTATTGGCCGGCATCAGGGAAAAGGGTCTTGTCATTGCGCGGAATATTCAGGCCGCGCTCAATGAAATTTCCGGCGTGTCCACTGAACTGATCAGCGTGGACCTGGATAAAACGAATCCGCGCGAAGTGGTGCTTGATAAACAAATATCTTTTCGCGACCGGGTGGTATTGCTCATAGATGATGTATCGAACAGCGGCAGAACCCTGTTATATGCGCTGAAGCCATTTCTCAATGGCGATCTAAAGAAGGTTCAGACCCTGGTGCTGGTGGAGCGCAGGCACAATGCCTTCCCGGTCAAGCCCGATTATGTCGGCCTCTCCGTCGCCACGACTTTGCAGGAACATATTTTTGTTGACGTCGAGGGCGACCGGGTAAAAGGAGCCTGGCTGGAATAGGCGAAAAACACCTCTTTTGAACGGGCTTTGCGGCCTGATTTCATTACCTTTGTGCACTCCAAAAAACACTGGATCCGGCATTAAAAAATTATGGAAGATCAACTTATACCCGAAGAGACGCAGGATAATAACCGTACCGTTCCCATCAATATAGAAGAACAGATGAAAACGGCCTACATAGACTATTCTATGTCGGTCATTGTGAGCCGGGCGCTGCCCGATGTCCGGGACGGATTGAAGCCGGTTCACCGGCGCATTCTGTACGGGATGAATGAACTGGGCAACAACAGCAATAAACCTTATAAAAAAGCTGCCCGTATCGTGGGCGAGGTGATGGGTAAGTATCATCCCCACGGAGACGCTGCCATATATCATACAATGGTCAGGATGGCCCAGGAATGGAATATCCGCTATGTGCTGGTGGACAGGCAGGGAAATTTTGGAAGCCAGGACGGAGACGGTCCCGCGGCCATGCGTTACACGGAAGCCCGGCTTCACCGCCTGGCGGAAAGTATGCTGGAAGATATCGAGAA